>CAZSUA010000028.1:0-28085 GCA_964609655.1 uncultured Polyangiaceae bacterium
TTTTTTTCGAGGGCCGCATTGGGGCGCCCTAACTCGGCAGCTCTCTCGGCCATTTGTGCCAAGCGAGCTGGGTTTCGCAGAAAATCGACGACCAACGCGCCGATGGCATCGGGCGTAGCTTCCGCGTTGAGCATGCAGACTGCCGCACCCGCCAGCGAAAGGGCCTCAGCGTTGTAGCGCTGATGATCGCCTGAGGCGAAGGGAAAAGGCACCAGCAGGCTGGGTCTGCCCACCGCGCAGATTTCACTCACTGCGCTGGCACCTGAACGACTGATAACGAGCTGAGACCAACTCAAAGCCCCTGGCATATCGTCGAGGAAGGGGAGCACTTGAACGCGCCCACTCATTCCGAATGCTTCATAGCTCCGCTCGACCGCGGGAACGGCATCCCGCCCGCACTGATGCCGCACTTCGACCTCGCCGGCCACGCGGGCCAACGCCTGCGGCACGACTTCATTCAGCGTGCGCGCACCCTGGCTCCCACCCATCACCAGAACACGCAATCGTGCGCCGCCAACGGCACGGCTATATTCGGTACGCTGAAAACCGTTTCGGATCGGCACGCCCAGGCGCAACACGCGCTGCCGCGAAAAGTGCCTCTCGCAACGCTCAAACGCCGTGTAAGCTCGCTCAACAAAAGGCGCCATCAAGCGATTGGCAAGGCCAGCTACGCTATTTGGCTCCAAGAGCGCGACGGGGATCCCGAGCGTCCTCGCTGCCAAAGAAATCGGCCCAGCAGCATAACCACCCGCAGAAAAGACAATGCTCGGTTGCTCGACGAGAAGCAGTGCGCGCGCTTCTCGGACTGCCGCTGCAGCTCGCCAAAGCCCTTTGGCCGCGCCAGCCACGCCCCCACCGCGCAGCGGCAAGACCCGCATGAAACGAATCGGATAGCCGCGCTCAGGAACGATCTTGGCTTCAAGTCCGCGTTCGGTGCCGACAAACAACACTTCCGCACGACTCAGCTGAAGCACCGCCTCAGCCACGGCGATCATCGGGAAAACATGCCCGCCGGTGCCTCCACCCGCGAACAAGATCTTGCCCGGTTTCGAGTTTCGCTTCGTCATGCGAGTGCCTTTCGGCGCGACCCAGCGTTGGCGTAGCCAACCCCTGAAGCCACCAAAACGCTGGCCTCCGGATCCGGCCCGAACGGCTCTTCAATGCGACGATTCGCTGGCCCTCTCGCGCGTGAAATATTCAGCAGCACACCTGCTGCAAACGCGTTAACCAAGAGTGAAGAACCTCCGTAGCTCACGAACGGAAGCGTCAGCCCCTTGGTTGGAAATATTGCCATCGCCACGGCCAGATTCACGAGCGCTTGGACACCGAATAGGACCGATATCCCGAAGGCGACATACGAGCCGTAGTCGTCACCAGCCAAGAGGGCGACCCGCACGCCACGCGCAACGATCACCAGATAAACCAGGCACAGGCCCAGGATACCGATGAATCCCAGTTCTTCTCCGATGATTGCCGAAATAAAATCCGTGTGTGCTTCAGGCAGGTAGAGCGCCTGAAACCCCTTGCCTAGGCCAACTCCCGACAGCTGCCCCGAACCAAAACTCATCACCGACTGAAAGGGTTGATAGGCGAGATCCTGCCGATGTTCATTCATGTTGAACCACGCCAGCATGCGTTCCCAACGATAGGAGGTGAAGCGAACGGCCCAAACGGCAAAGACTGCACCCAACATGGCCGCACCCAACAGGTAGCCCAGCCTCACGCCCGCAACGAACAGCAGCGTGAAGGTCAAAAACAGCAGCACCGATGCCCCGCCAAAATCTGGCTGCTTCAAACACAAGAGCATCAGTGCACCCGCCATCAAGAGGTGCGGCAACATTCCAATCGAAAACGATTTGACCTGCTCGCGTTTCTTTTCAAGTGAGTACGCCAGCCAAAAAATCAACGCCAACTTCGCGATTTCAGAAGGCTGAATATGAACGGGACCCACGGCGAGCCAACGCGCGGCACCTCCGCCCGAATGCCCAAATCCGACCACGCTCATGAGCATGAGAATCGTCACACCACCCAGGATCGGATAAGTGAATGGCTTAATGCGATGGTAATCAATGCGCGAGATCACCAGCATGAGCGTTAACGCCACCAGTGCGTACACACCTTGCCGCTTCAGGAAATACTGTGGGTCGCGATAAACAGCCGTCGCTTCGATCGTGCTCGCGCTGAATACCATCACCACGCCGAAGCCCAGCAGTGCAATCACCACTGCAGCTAACACCGCGTCCACCGGCCCAACCGAACCTGTACGCCGTATCAGTCGACCTAAGTTCATGCCTGTTTCCCTTCTCGCAACCCGAAAATAGCGTCCTGGAAGCAATCGCCGCGCTCCGCATAGCTTTTAAACATGTCAAAGCTAGAGCACGCAGGGCTCAACAGAACGGCGTCGCCCACCTCAGCAGCTTTCGCTGCGAGCGTCACGGCTTCGTACATGGACGCCGCTTCCCAGACGGGGACCACCGAACCGATGGCTTGCTTCAAAACTTCCTTGGCCTCACCGATAACAATCGCTGCTCTGCCTTTTTTTCCGAGCGCACGCACGAGTGGGGCATACGATCCGAGCTTGTCGCGCCCGCCAGCGATCAATACGGTCCAAGGCTCCTCCATTCCGGAGAGTGCTGTCACCGCTGCCCCCACATTCGTGGCTTTCGAATCATCGTAATAGCGGACGCCCTTGAACTCAGTCACAAAACACATGCGGTGCGCTAGCGGCCTGAATGCCAACAGCCCGTCAGCAATCGCTTGAGAGGACACACCCAGCGCGCGCGCTGCGGCGATAGCGGCAGCTGCATTCAAGAGGTTTGGAGCGCCAAACAAGCTGCTTTTCTCAAGGCTAAATGACTCGCCTGTCCGTGTTTCCACGATCGATCGACCGTGAACCGCGTAATCGGCGTTGAAACCAAACGTTACGACCCGCGCGCGACCCCGATTGGCCTGTTCGAGACACAGCTTGTCACTGAGCGGGATGATGGCGACGTCTTCAGGGCTCTGATTCACGAAAACGTTCCCTTTGGCGTGTGCGTAGGCGTCAAACGATGCGTAGCGATCCAGATGATCGTCGGTAATGTTGAGCAGGACACTGACTTTCGGCTTCAGCCTAGGAACCCGTTCAGCCTGAAAGCTCGACACCTCAAGCGCCACGTAATCGTAAACTCCGTTAGCCAACTCGCTGGCTGGTGTGCCAAGATTTCCGCCCAGGAATGTGCGCTTACCGAAAGCGCACAACAGGTCTGCGAGCAGCGTCACGGTGGTGCTCTTACCGTTCGTACCTCCCACAACCAAAATCGGGGCCGTTGCAAAATACGCTGCCAGCTCCAATTCCCCAATCACCTCAACCCCTGCGGGCTCGGCCGCCTGGAGCGCTTGAAATTCAGGCACGCCCGGTGACACCACCACAAGATCTGCTGCCAGGAAGTCCACGCCTTCGTGCCCACCCAGCCTGAGCTCGATACCCAGGCCCAACGCTTCGGGAAGCACCTTATCTGCGCTAGCTCTGTCGGTACCTAGAACCACGGCTCCCTGCGTCATGCACAACTTTGCCGCGGCCACCCCGCTTTTGCCCAGGCCAACGACGATGATCTTCTTTCCAAAGAGATCCATCAACGCACCTTGAGGGAAGAGAGCGCGACCAACGCGAGAAGAATGCTGATAATCCAAAAACGAACGATGATGCGAGGCTCGGGCCAGCCCTTCTTTTCAAAGTGATGGTGGATCGGCGCCATGAGAAACACGCGCTTTTTGAACAACTTGAAGGAGGCTACCTGGGTGATGACGCTCACGGCCTCTACGAAAAACACCCCACCGAGGAGCACGCTCAACAGTTCATTCTTGGTGAGCACGGCCATCATTCCGAGCCCACCTCCGAGCGCGAGCGAACCCACGTCCCCCATGAATACCTGTGCCGGGTAAGTATTGTACCAAAGAAAGCCGATACCTGCCCCCACCACTGCAGCGCCGTAGATCGCCAACTCACCCATCTCGGGAATACCTGCGATGTCCAAGTAGCTGGCGATCGGTCGCCCGAAGAGCACGCTGCCGGCGAGGTACGCCCAGATGCTGTAAGTGACCGCGCTGATCATGACGGGGCCAATCGCGAGCCCATCCAGCCCATCGGTGAGATTCACCGCGTTGCTGGTGCCGACCACGACGAATAGCGCGAACGCGATGTAAACGCCAAGCGGAAGGACAATGGGGTGCTTGGAGAATGCCAAAAATGGGATGGCCAGCCTGCCGCGCATTTCTATCCACGCCGGCGGCAAGTCCGTCGTGTTCAAGAAAAGAAAAGTGATCGCGAAGCCTGCGATCAAGAACTGCCCGATCAGCTTGTATCGGCCAGCCAACCCCTTAGAACTTTTAGCTTCGAGCTTCATGCGATCGTCGAGGTAGCCAATCGCACCGTAACCTGCGGTGACGGCCGTGGTCGCGATCACAAAGGTGTTATGGACATCTGCCCAAAGCGCTGTCGGTACCAGTACAGAAACCAAGATCAGCGCGCCACCCATGGTGGGGGTACCGCGCTTGGCGAAGTGCGATTCGGGGCCTTCTTCTCGAATGATCTGGCTGATTTGCTTGCCACGCAATTTTTTGATGAACCAAGGCGTGACGAGAAAGCTCATCAGCATTGCTGTGATCGTCGCCATGATGGCGCGGAACGACGTGTAACGGAGCACGTTGAGTGCGTTCACCTGATCGTGAAAGGGATAAAGCAGGTAGTAGATCACTGAACGCGCCCTTTTGCTTGAATGAGCCCCTCAACAACCTGCTCTGCGCGCACGCCGCGCGAAGCCTTGACCAAGATCACGTCCCCAGCCTGCAGCTCTTGATTGAGCAGCCTGAGGGCATCCAAGGCCGTCTCGGCGAAATCCGACTTGAATGCGTTCGTTTGGGTTGCTCCCAAAAATCGCCGAGCTTCACCGCCCACCGCCACTAAGTACTGAGCGCGGCTCGCAGCTAGGCGGCGGCCCACTCGCTCGTGCTCTCTAGCAGCCAAGGAGCCCAGCTCGCGCATTTCCCCCATTACCAAAATAAGCCGCGCGCTTCTCGCTTGTGCCAACTCCTCAGCGCATTCGACTGAACTGAGGACACTTGCGGGGTTCGAATTATAACTGTCATCGATCAACAGGCTTCCGTCTTGGAGCTCAATGGGGCGCAATCGGCCCTCCTCCCCTACACCAATTTCGAGGGCGTTTTCCAGCTCTGACGCGGTCAAGCGACGACCCAGGGTCAATTCCGAAACCGCTAACGCACAAGCGGCCCCGAGCGCACCCGCACGCCCCGGGAGCGATGAACGAAAGCGCAGAGTCTCGTGCTCCGGAGCTGGCAGGGCCCGTTCCACGCCAACCAGACTCTGCCCGTCTTGCAAAACCTGGCGCTCAACTACCCGGTAGTCGGAGCCCGCGACGGTACCGTAGCTTAGCCTGGTTTCTGCCCGAGCGTTGCGCAGCTGACGCAACACTCGTTCGTCATCAGCGTTCCCCACAGCAATGCCTGTCGGGCTCAGCCCCTGAAAAAGCGCACCTTCTTCGGCTTCCACCCCCGCCAAATCCCCTAGACCTTCGGTGTGTTCGAGATCGATCAACGTGAGGACTCCAATATCGGGCACAGCAATCCGGCAAAGCTGACTCACCTCGCCCCGAGCGTTCGTTCCGATCTCCACCACCGCCACTTGGTGCGCACTCGTCAACGCCAAGAGCACCATCGGCACGCCGATCTGATTATTGAGATTTCCCGCCGGAGACCAAACGCTGCCCGCCGGCAACACCTGCGAAAGGACGCGATGGATCGCTGAGCGGGTGGTTGTTTTCCCGGCAGAGCCCGCCACGGCTATGATCCGGCCCTTCCAGCGCGCTCTGTGAAACTTGGCAAGCTCCCCGAGCGCTGTCAGCGTGTCATCCACGTAGAATACACGCTCCGAGCTTTCAACCAGCGACCTCTTCTCAACGAGCACACCCGCCGCTCCAGCTTTCAGTGCCTGCTGAACATACGCGTGGCCGTCATAGCGTTCACCACGTAGCGCCACGAACAATTTTCCGTGCAGGCTTGCACGACTATCGGTGGTGACGCCCTGGAACTGAACGCACGCAAGGGCCGTGTCCCCGAAGCTTGCCTGTGTGGCAGTTGCGATCTCCTGCCCCGTTAGAAGCACTGCGTTTTGTGGGATGATGGAAGCCATTAGTGGCGCCTCCCCAGCTCACGTCGTTGTGCCAAGGCTTTCCGCGCCTGCACCCGGTCGTCGAACTCAGACCGCACACCCTCGGCGATTTGATACGTCTCGTGCCCCTTGCCGGCTACCAAGATCACGTCCCCGCTGGCCGCACCCAAAATCGCCGAAGTGATCGCTTCGGCGCGATCCAAGACCACCGAATACCGGGACGCCTCTCCGACAAAGGCCACCTCGATCGCGCGGGCAATCAGACTCGGAGACTCAGAGCGGGGGTTGTCATTGGTGATGAAAGCAAAGTCCGCTCCCGCACGCACGCTCTCCCCCATGAGCGAGCGTTTGGTGGGGTCGCGGTCCCCGCCGCACCCAAAGACACCAACCAGCCGACCTTGCCCGAGCCCACGAGCTGCGGACAGGGCACGCGCCAGCGCATCTGGAGTGTGAGCATAATCCACAACCACCGCCACATCGTCGAACTCAGAATCGCAACGCTCCATGCGGCCGGGTACTTGCGGCACCGTTGCGAGTGCCTCGGCAGCAGCCTGAACATCCAGGCCGAGGCCTTCAACAATGGCGAGAGCTGTCAAGCAATTTTCCAGATTGTGTTTGCCCACGAGTGGCGCCAAAAACTCGACCCTTCCCGAGGGCAGCTCGACCTTGGCCGTTAAGCTTCGAGCGTCTATCTGCCAAGCGCTCGGGAACACATCAGCGCCCGCCTGGAGGCCCACCGTGATGACGCGCCCCTTGGCAAGCTTCACCAAGCGCTGCCCCCACGGACTCGTGGTGTGGATGACACTGACCCCGGGCTCAAGCTCAGTAAAAAGCTTGGACTTGGCTAGAAAGTAGTTTTCCAAGGACCCGTGAAAATCCAGGTGATCTTGGGTGAGATTCGTAAACGCGCCCACGCTGAACTTCAGGCCCAGCACTCGATTCAGCAGAAGAGCGTGGCTGGAGACTTCCATCACGAAGTGGCTGGCGCCTTTTGAAAGCGCCTGCTGCTCAAAGCGACAGACGGCATCCGCTTGCGGTGTGGTGAGGCCCACATCGACCGAAACTCCACCAAAATTGAAACCAAGCGTCCCGAGGCTTGCAGCTGAATAGCCAGCGCCGAGCAGGGCCTGTTGCACAAGCCAGGTGCTCGTTGTCTTTCCGTTCGTGCCCGTGATCCCAACTACCTTGAGTTGTTGACTCGGATAGCCAAACGCAGCCTCCGCGGCGAGCGGAATTGCCCGCTCAATATCACTCACCCAAATAATGGGAACCTGTGTTGCCGGCAGCTGCACCTCCACGCCCAACAACAAGGCGCTCGCGCCCTTGGACAGCGCCGCCTCGATGAAAGCACCCCCGTCCGCGCTTTTCCCAGCTCGTGCCGCAAAGATCTCACCGGGCAAAATGGTGCGGGAATCCTGCGATAAACCCGCTACTCCAACCGCGGGCGATCCACCAACGCGCGCGATCAACCCAGAAAGACTGGCCGCGACCGCGCCCACAGTGACAGCGAACGGAGCGGGAGTCACTGCAGCCATTGGCCTCACGACGCCGGTTCAAAGTAGAGAACCATTGGCGCGCCTACCGCCATGACCTCGCCCGGAGCCGGTACCTGGCGAGCGATCAACCCGGACCCAACCACCTTCGGTGTGACCTGAAGCTCACGCGCCTGCACGAGCGCACGGCGCATCGGCCAACCTGTCATGTCAGGCACTCGCACTCGACCCTTTGGCACAACTTCAGTAGCGACGACCTGCTGCACTGCTGGTTTCTTTCCTTCGGCCTTCTGAATCAGGTCATACGTGATATTTGCAGCATCGGGTGCTCGGGCCAACGCTCCAAGATCGACACTCTGGGTTCCTTTGGGAGTTGTGCCCTGCCACTCCAGCACAGCCTGGGAGACGCGACGAAAAATTGGCGCGGCGACGGCGCCACCGGAATGCTCCAACATCGGCTCATCCACCATCACGCTCACCACCACATCTGGGTCAAAAGCGGGCACAAAGCCGACAAACGAAGCGGCGTAATAGTCGAGCGAATACTGACCCGTCTTGGGATCGGTCTTCTGCGCGGTGGCCGTTTTGCCTGCGACTTGGTAGCCGGGGATCGCCGCCTCAAGCCCCGTGCCAGCATCTTCCGTAACAGAAATCAAGAGCTCAGCCATCTCACGCGCCACACGTCGTGACACCACGCGCCTGCGCACCTTCGGCGAGGCTTCGCGTACGACATCGCCAGAGGCCGTTGTCACTTTTTGGACAATGATGGGATCCATCAGGAGCCCGCCATTGGCGATCGCTGAGACGGCCATCGCCATCTGCAGATTCGTGGTCCCAATCCCTTGGCCGAAAGAGGCAGAGGCCGTTTCAACCTGAACCCACGGGCGCCCCCGCGGACGGAGCGTTCCCGACGATTCTCCGGCAAGCTCGATGCCTGTTTCTTGCCCAAATCCAAAACTTCGCAAGGCATCGTAGAGCTTGCTGGGGCCCAGGCTGAGGCCGATCTTGGCGGCACAAATATTCGAGGATTGCGCCAAAACTTGGGCGATCGAGAGCCATTCCGAAGGATGGGTATCGCGGATCGTGATGTTGTCGATCCGCATGCTGCCTTTCTCACAGTACAGCGTCTGCGTCGGTGTGATGGCATTGCCCTCGAGAGCCGCGGCCACCGTGAAGATCTTCATGGTGGAGCCCGGTTCGAACACGTCCACCGTACTGCGATCCCGGCGCTCATCTGCGTCACTTTCGCGATAATCATTGGGGTTGTAACCAGGCCAGCTGGCAAGCGCGAGGATCTCTCCCGTTTTCGGGCGCACCACCACTACAGAGCCACCTTTGGCTTCAAACGTGCGTGCGGTATTGGCGAGTTCTCGTTCGGCCACGTACTGAATGCGCTGATCGATACTCAAATACACGTGATTGCCGGCCAGTGAGCGATCGTCACTCAGCCCGTCAGCAAAAATGAGACGCCCCGCTCGGTCTCGAAGGCCCCGGATACTATCGGTGCTCCCTTCCAAATCAGAATTGAGCCGATACTCGACGCCATCTTTGCCTTTGCCGTCGGGTGCAACAAAGCCCAGCATGGGCCCCGCCAATTCGCGACGAGGATAGAAACGCTGAGGATCAGGCTCGACCAACAAACCTCGCAACCGAGGTTGACCTCCGGCTTCAGGCGCTGAAAGGCGCCCCAGTGCCAGCACTTCGTCAGCGGAGATGCGGCGTTTCAACCAGATGAAGCGACGTTTCTGGAGAACCTTTCCCTCCACCTCGCCCGGATTCAGGGTGAGTGCTGCAGCGATACGATTCGCGGCTTCACGGGCAGCTGCAGGCACATCTTGGGGCTCCACCCCGCGCAGCAGTTCATACGCATCCAAGCTCACACTGGGAACTTCGACGCTGATCGCCAAGGCACTGCCGTTTCGGTCGTAAATGGTACCGCGCTTAGGGATAATGTTCAGCTTGCGCTGACGCTGCTGCTCAGCCATCTCACGCCAGCGAGAGCCGTCCACAAATGTGAGATCCCAGCCCGCAGAAACGATCAACCCCAGGCCGAGGGCCATCAGCCCGCAGACGATCCCCATGCGTAGCCGAACGCCACGACCTCGATCGCCCTTCAGGCTGTTCATGGCTCTTGATTCTCTCCCATGGCTTCATTCTCATCCACAGGCTCCGGGCCTGCGGCGATGAGCCGTTGCGCGTCGGGAGCGCTCATATCGAAGAGTGCGCGCGCCACGAACTCGACTCGTTCGGGAGTCTTCTGACTTGCCAGCTCCAATTCTAAAACGCGCTTCATTTCGCGCAGTCTTGCCACTTTTGCGTGAACACGCCCGAGCTCATAGCCGATCTCAATTGAGCTCACACGAAGCGCCAAATACAGGATGAAGGCACTCACCGCGCCGAGCACTGCCAAGGTCCACAACGTGAGGAAGATGCCCGTCCGTGTCACCGGCCCCTCCGTCCCAGGCTCACCACTTGGGCACCATAGGAAGGCGGCTCCGGACTGAACTCATCGCCCATGCGACGCTGGGCAGCACGCAACTTCGCACTTCGCGAGCGAGGATTTTCTTGTTGCTCTTGGGGGCTGGCAATCACAGGCTTCGTTGAGAGCCGCTGCCAGACAGATTTCTCAGCGAAGGCGCGCTTCACCAACCGATCCTCCAACGAATGAAAACTCATGATCACGGCGGTGCCATCCGGCATCAAAATTTCCTCGGCCAAGGCGAGGATCACCTTCAGCTGCTCCAGCTCGCCATTCACGGCGATGCGCAACGCCTGAAACGTGCGAGTCGCCGGGTCCAAACCGCCCGTTCGCTGCGGCCCCACCGCTCGGACGATGGCTCGCCTCAGATCCAGCGTCGTGTGGAGTTCATCTAGATCGAGTGCCTGCTTGATGCAGCGTGCGACACGGCGCGAACGCCGCTCCTCTCCGAACTGGTAGATCACGTCCGCTAGTTCGTCTTGCGAAAGACTCTCGATCAATTCGAGCGCCGTTTGGCCTTCGGAAGTGTCCATGCGCATGTCGAGCGGACCCTCCATCCGAAAGCTCATGCCGCGCTCGGCCGAATCGATCTGATGAGAACTCACGCCAAGATCTGCCAGTAGGCCATCCACTCTGGATATATTGCGCTGCTTCAACCATTCGTAGATCCCGGCAAAGCTTGCATGCACCACCTCGGCGCGATGTCCATACTTGGCTAACTTCGCACTCGCTGCCTGCACTGCCTCTAGATCTCGATCAAAGGCGATGACGTTGGCTTCGGAGCACGCTTCGAGGATTGCCGCACTATGGCCCCCACCTCCGGCCGTTGCGTCGATGTAAATACAACGCGGTTTAGGAGCGAGCGCCGCAATGACGGGCTCGAGCATGACAGGCTTGTGCTCAAACATGATTGATTCATCCAAACGGTGGGCTAGCATGCTCATATTCGAATCTGCTCCATGACGGCTTGTTTGAACTCAGCGGCTTCCGTGGGTGTCATCGCCAGGCTCTGATCCCATTCGCTCTTGGACCAAAGCTCCAGGATGGCGCCCATGCCGGCCCAGATGACATCCTTTTCTATGCGAGCTTTCTCACGCATCTGGGGCGGGATGAGGACTCGACCCGCAGTGTCAAGCTCACACTCCACTGCCGCGGAAACGTACAAGCGACGAAACCGCACCACGTTCACATCCATGCTGGGAAGTTCAGAAATCTTGGCTTCGAAGGCTTCCCAGGCGCGCATCGGATACACGTGCAAGCAAGGATCAAAGAGCGCGCCGGTGAGCACGAAGCGGCTGTCACTCGGCGAGACCAACGATTCGCGAAAACGCGCGGGCAGGCTGACGCGACCTTTCGAATCGATGCTGTGGGCAAACTGTCCTCGGAACATTCAGGTCTCAGCTGGGATGGAGCGACACTTGACCCCACTTCTTCCCACTTGAGGACAGATAAAGGGTTTCCGGCCAACCTGTCAACCGCCGAATTTTTTCATGAACCAGCGCAGATCTAGCTGGATCCTGATTCGTACGCGAGGAGCGTTTGTCCTACATCAGCTTACTGCTCAGGGGGTCAGCTCTTGGGTGAAGCGACACGAATCTTGAGCGTCGCAACAAGCATCAACAACGAGAGGAGCGCTGGTACGAAAGCGAGTGGCATGAGACCTAACTCGCAAGAGCTGAGCCGTCCGCTGCCGGTGCCAAATGCCCAATGGTTTCGGCACATCCGCGTTGGCTTCGCAAGGAAGTGTGTGGTGTCTCACCCGCTCCGCTGTGGTGCTTGAGACACGCAGCCTCCAGGTCGACGCCCGCTAAGGCGGCGACGGCTGACCTAACGTTGAGACCCATTCGACGATTTCAGCAATCAAAGTACCCGGTCGAAAAACCTTGCGCACCCCGAGGGCTTCTAGCCGTTCCACATCTTCGTCCGGGATGATGCCGCCTCCGAATACGGCGATGTCGGAAGCACCGCGTCGCGCCAGCGCGTCGATCACAGCCGGAAACAAAGTGTTGTGTGCCCCACTCATGATCGAAAGCCCGACGGCATCCACATCCTCCTGCACAGCGGCCGAAGCGATCATCTCCGGCGTCTGATGAAGGCCCGTGTAAATCACCTCGAAACCCGCATCTCGCAACGCACGCGCCACGATCTTGGCGCCTCGATCGTGACCGTCTAACCCCGGCTTAGCGACCAGGATACGGAGCTGGCTCGGCATGGTTGGCGTCATAGCGGCAAAGCCTCTGCAGGCCCAAGCGTGCGCCCCAAGATCTGGGCAAGAGCCACGATCGGGGCCAATTCTGTTCTCAGCACGAGCGGTCCGAGCGTCGCACCGTGCCAACCTTGGTGCGCGAATTCGGCGAGCTCGCCCGCTGAAAATCCCCCTTCCGGTCCGACCGCCACACAAATCCCAGTTGCGACTTCCCAACTAGCCAGGCGCTCCGCCAACGTCAGCTTGGCCGAAGGCTCAAGCAACAAACGCAGCGGAAGATTGCCCACCTGAACCAAGCTGGCTGAGAGCGAGCTCCCAACAGAAATTTCGGGCACATCGCCGCGTCCGGACTGGCGAGCAGCTTCCAACGCAATCCGTCGCCAACGGGTCAGACGAGCATCTGAGTTTTCTGGGGGCGGAACCACTGCATGTTCCGTTCGTGTCACGACGATGCGTGTGACGCCCAGCGCTGTCGCGTCTTGAATCACACGTTCCACGCGGTCACCCTTGCTCATTCCTTGGAGTATAGAAACTCGGACGCTGGGAACTTCGGTTGCCGTCTCAATGCAGAGCACCTCACACACCACGCGACTCGGCTCGCTCACCACAACCCTAGCCTCGCCTCTCTGGACACTCAACGGATCGAACAATTGCAGATTATCACCCGCTGCCACCCGCAGCACCTTGCACACGTACTTCGACGCGAGCGGATCCAGGACCAGCGAGCCCAGGGCAAGGCTCGGAACGAGGACGCGGTGGCGACGAGGCATAGGCAGAGGCAACCTACTACGGACCCTGAAAGCCCAGCAGGAGAGGGCGCGGGGGTCTGCCCCCTCACCAAATCGACGTGCCGAGCGCTTTCACCGGTGCTTTACCTTGGGTTTTTGTCTACACGGGGTTGCTGAACGCCCTACGGGCGCATTACCGTGCCAGAGTAATTTCCGAGGAGGCCGTTGAATGTCGATGCAATTTCGTTTCGCCCTGTTGCCCGCTTGCTCACTCATGCTCGCTAGCATGACTGGGTGTGGTGTTGAAGAAATCCCCTACAAGCCAGTGGAAGCGTACAAGGGTCCCAAGGCTTCGCTGCCGGCTGTGCCCACGCTGCCGAAGAAGCCCGTGAAGGACGGCGACGCATACACCGTTGGGGGCGCAAGCTACTCGCTCCGAAGCAGGGTGCACCGACCGGAAATCGCCGGCAAGAAGATCGATTTGGTGGGCTACATCACCAAAACGACTCTCCCGACCGCACCCGAGTGTGCTGTGCATAAGGGAGGCGTTGCCGATCCTGAAGACTGCAAGCCGCCAATTCCTGCCTTCTGGGTAGGTGACACGAAGGACGCCTCGGAAGAAGATTCGATCAAGGTCATGGGCTGGGCGTCTAACAACGCTCAGATCTACGATGCCATCGCTGAGTTCGACAAAGGCAAAGATGACGCAGAATTCAGCGATACTTTCTGGGGCGTGCCCGTCCCGAATCCGCTGCCGGTGGCAGGTGCGAAGGTGCGCCTCACGGGAGCCTATTCAACCACCTTCACAAAATCCTCAGCTGGCGTCGAAGCCAATCCCTTCATGGGCCTCATGGATGTACAGAAGATCCAGTACCTTGAGACTCCTGAGGAACTGGCAACACTACCGGGCGTCAAGCGCCGACCGAAGAAGAAGTAATTCAACGTCTCGCAAGTCCAGCGCCGGTCGACATCGACTGGCGCTTTTGCGTTTGTGTTGCCTGATGCTCGCCGCGTGTTGCCTAAGTCTGGCCAGCAGCGGCTGCGTTAAGAAGCCGTATCCCGTTGGCCGACTGGTAGTTGCTGATGTATCGCTGGAAGGTGCCGAGGCCAGCTCGGAAGATGAGATCCTAGAGGGGCTCACGACGCACCGCTCGCCTCGCTTCCTCGGCATCTGGGAAGGAGTGGCTTTTGAGTATGAAATTCTGGATGAGACGCTACTGGCTCGTGATCTAGCGCGGATTGAGCGCCAGTATCGCGCCCTGGGCTTTTACGAAGCGAAGGTGAGCGCCACCCGGATTCTGCGCATGGATGCGCACCGTGCGCGCGTCCAGATCCTGGTGAAAGAGGGGCCACCTGTGATCACCGATCGCATTGAAGTCCAAGGCGTCGAGAGCCTACCGCTTGCGCTGGCTACAGCAGCCATCAAGGCGGTGACGATTCGCGCAGGTCGGCCATTCCTCGAAGCGAACTACGAAGCGAGCAAGGCGGAGCTCCGCTCGGTACTCGGAGATAAGGGGTATGCCCTGGTCGAGGTGGTCGGCAAGGTCGATGTGGACTTACCAACCCATCGTGCGACGGTGCACTTTACAGTTTCGCCTGGCCCACTCAGCCGTTACGGGGCCATCACGCTCGTCGGACTCTCTGAGATCCCCGAACAGCCCATCCGCGACACAGTGCTTTTCCGGGAAGGCGATCTCTACAACGCCGGTGACATCAAGGACGCAGAGGACGCTTTGGCGGCGCTCGGAGTCTTTTCGAAAATCGACATCCTCCAAGATCGACGCCCGTCACCGAGCCACACCGTACCTATCACGATCCACGTCTCTGAAACAAAACTCCGCACGCTCGGCGTCGGCGTTGGCGCGACAGCCGACGCCGTTCGGCTTGCGACCGGACTCCACACTTCATGGGAAGATCGCAATGCACTCGGTGGATTGCGACATGTGACGATCGACGCACGCCCTGGAGTTAACTTCTTCCCAGCTCGTATCGACAACATCACCAGCAACGTGTTGCCTCTCTGGGAGCTGCGTTCACAAATCGAGCTTCGCCAGCCTTCCTTTCTTGAGGGCAGGACAACCGGCTTCGCCCGCGGACAATTCAATCTCGTACCGTTCTTGTCGGTCTACGATGGCGATCCGAAAGCTGCCAAGGTGCTCGGATTCCGCGAGCTCAAGTCAGCGCTCGGACTTGAACGTGCCTTCTTTCACCAGCACCTCCTGATAACGCCCTCCTATAACCTAGACTACCGCACTCCCTTCATTTACGGCGGCACAACAGCCAACGAGAACATCGTCGCCTCTTTTCCAGAACTCGATTCTACGCTCGATTTTCGCGACAATCCGCTCCAGCCCCGAAAGGGCCTTTCGCTATCAGTGAGCGCACAAGCCAATAACCAATGGCTACTCGGCTCCGGCAACGATCTGCGCTTGCGGCCAGAACTTCGTGCCTTTTGGCCGCTCTCGCGCCGCGTAGTGCTAGCCGTACGCGGTACTCATGGCTTGCTATATTCACTCACTGAACCCCAAGATCCGGCAGCAGCGCAGCTGCTACGGCTGGTTCGCGGTTTCTATTCTGGCGGCCCCGGTTCGAACCGTGGCTACGCTTTCCAAGGCGTGAATTCGCAAGATACGCTCGAACTTCTGACCCGGCAATTGGACGCTGACCCCAACAAGGCTTGCCCCTTAGGAAACCGGCGTGAGGAGTGCCGTGCCCAACCCATTGGCGGCTATCAGCTCTGGGAAGCTTCGGTGGAGGTGCGTTTTCCAATACTTGGCCCATTGAGTGGAGCCACGTTTATCGATTCGAGCGATGTATTTGCCAAGGGCGAGAAGTTATCCTTCGATTCTCCGCATCTTTCGATCGGGCCTGGTCTTCGCTACTTAACCCCCGTCGGACCGGTGCGAGCCGACCTCGGGATACGCATTCCTTCTTTCCAGGAAGTTCGGAATAGGCCCCCAGAAGAGCGCCCCAGGAGTCTACTAGGCCTGCCTGCCGCCTTGCATTTGAGCCTGGGAGAAGACTTCTAAATGGCAACCTCTCGGCGCTGGCTTCGGAGGCTCCTCGGTGCGCTCGCGCTCACGACCGTCTTCCTGACTACATTCACGCTAGCTTTCGTCTGGCATTTGAATACCCCGGCGGGGCGCAGCTTGCTCACCCGCAGCGTCAACCAGGCGCTTCAGGGAGTTGTCTCGGGAGCCGTGCACCTGGGTGAGATAGAGCACATCGAGGTCGATAGTTTAAAGCTCAAGCTCTTGACCGTGGATGACCGTGCAGGGCGTCGTGTGCTTCAGGCGACTGGCATTCGCGTCCAGATCCCCTGGTTGCGTTTAGCCTTCGCTTGGGCGGTGAACGGGCACGTTCAAGAGCTGCTCATCCCCCATGTTCGCGTGGAGCGCGGAGAGATTTGGTTATTCCCGAATGACCAAGGTCAGCCGAGCTTACTCGATGCTCTGAGCACGACTGCCGCCAACGCACCTCCGAGTTCATCTCACCCAGCATCCGCACGCTCAAGCCTACGGATTCGGATCCCTACGCTTGAGATTGGTCAGCAGGTTGTCCACGCCTCCGGTCTAGGTCCCAGTCCGTTTGATGTGACGCTTTCCAATCTGCACGCCGCCATTGACGCGAATGGTCGACAAACTTCGATTGATTTGGACCGTTTTTCACTGATCGCACAGGGCTTGCTTCCGCGCGACATACGCCTGATTGCGAGTTTCCACTTCCGATCCCCTGATGTGATGTGGACAACTCTGGACGGATGGATTGGTGAGTTGCAAGTCAACGGCGCAATCCGAACAAGCGGGAAACACATCCAAGCAACACTCGACCTCCCCAAGGCAGCACCCGCCCACGTCAAAGCACTGTTGCCCGCCTGGCCCGTCACGGATACGGTGAGCGCGCACCTCGAAGCTTCCGGGACTTTGCCAAATTTAGCTATCCAGCTTGGCCTTTTGGCTGGCACGACTGAGCTTTCACTCAACGGACAGCTCGCCGTGTCTGCGCCCTTCCAGATGAATCTCGCGGGCCGCGTGAGCTCCCTGGATCTGCGCTTGCTCGGTGAGAGCATGCCCGAGACCTCGCTCAACATCGGCGTGGATCTCGACGCAAAGCTCAAGGATTCTCAGCTGAGCGCACAGTATCGCGTCGCATCTGAACCAACTCAGATCGGGCAATTGGCACTCCCCGCCTTACAGACCTCGGGCAGCGCAGACGCGGCCGGCCTACGTGGCCACGCGCTCATCCTCGAACCCGGAATCCCTATCACCGCCGATTATGTTCTCGACGCGAACGGCATTCTCGAGGTGAACGCACAGACCCGAACCTTCGCGCTCGAGGGAGCACCGCGGCTTCGCTCCCTGCTGGACACCCATGGAGTAGCTCAATTATCCGCAAGAACCTCGATCAAAGACGGCCAGATTGATTCCACGATCTCGGGAAGCGTCGGCAATCTGAGTTACAGCGGCGTGAAGGTCAAGCGCGCTCAGCTCCAAGGGAGCGCCCGTGGGCGGCTCGACCAACTGGAAAATCTAGCCGTGCAGCTCTCGCTGAAAGGGGATGGCTTGAACGGACCGAGCTTCCGTTTTGGAACCTTCTCTCTGACCTCAACCGGAACGCTCCAACATTCAGCGCTACGCGCCTCGCTCTCGGATCCGTTTGGCCCCACGCTGGGAGTACAAGGCGATCTGACGCTCGGAACCGCCACCGCATTGAACCATGTGGTGCTCAGCGTCCGGCGTTCAGGCGACGAAATCCTGGGCAGTGTTGAGGAGTTCCGGTTGAGCCCCGAAGGCCTCAGTCTCAAGAACTTGAAGCTCGAAGGTCACGGCGGGGACCTGCAAGCGTCGGTTCAGATCAGCAGAAAGAGTATTCGGATCCACGCCCACGGTGAACACGTGGATCTCGACGCGGTGACGCGGATCCTAGGCCTGCCTCGCGGCTGGCTCGCGGGAACGCTAAGCGTCAATTCGGACATTGAGGCCACACCCACTCATCAGCGAGGGATCCTGCATTTTGCACTTGGAAATGCCACATTTGGGCCACTCCGCAATGTGTCCGTACGCGCTGACGGTGAGCTCAACGGCCCCCAACTGAGCCTGCGGGTATCCTCCTTAGTGCCTGCAATCGGTGCCATCGGATTTGCCAGCGACACCACGCTAGCGGGGCCGATCTCAGAACTTCAGTCCTACAAGGGAGCCATCGGCTCGGCCGAACTCCAGCTCGACCGCATCCAGCTCTCGTGGCTAAATCCATTGCTCTTTGCCGTAGAAAACCTGGAACCGATTTCAGGCTACGCCAGCGCCCGGATTTCGCTGGGCCGAACGAGCGACCAAGTGCTCCCCGCAGCGCTGTTTGTGGTCGAGACGCATGAGCTCGAGGTCAAACTGCCGCAAGCAGAGAGCCCTCCCCTCGTGCTCTCTGGCCTCAATCTAAGCCTCGGAGGGACGCTCAACGGCCAAACAGGAAACATCCATCTGACGAGCGTGCTCAAAGATCCCGCGGGAGTCTTGCTATCAGGAGTCCTCAGCGCAGACCTGGATCTGTCGGCGTTCGAACGATCGCCGTTAGAAGCATTGGCGAACTTCGACCAGATCCCGATCCAGGCTCAGCTGGCGCTTGAGGAGCGCAGCATCGACAAGCTACCAGCACCCATCGCGCTCACTTCAGCCAAGGGTCAGCTGAAGGCGCAGCTAGGGATCGCCGGCACCCTCAGTGCTCCAAGCTACGAAGCCAGCGCTGATCTGCGGGGATTCGTGAACAAACAGACCCGGCTCGGATCACCCGTGGATGTGCGCGCCCACGCGGCCTACCAAACAAGCCAACAACTCCTGACAGCGAACGCAGAGGTCCTGCAAGGTTCGCGGGCTATCGCCCAAGTGGAGCTACGTGGCAATGCTCCGCCAGGCGCCATCTCTGGCCGCAACTCAGGGGACGTTCAGCTTGAAGGGACGGGTAACATTTCTCGACTTCCGCTCTCTGTATTTGCTCCCCTCGCGGACGCCGACATCGTGGGCGAGCTAACCGGTCCGTTCAGCTTTGGGTTCAAGAATGGCGCGCCTGCGCTGACGGCGCGAATCGACCTCAACGGAGCCGCGATCAACCAGGTTCCGGTGGCTCGAGGCCGTTTGGAGTTCACGGCGGGTGCCAAACAGATCCTAGCGCGGGTCCGTGCGGAAGAGGGAGCGGGCACCTTGGATGCTACAGCCTTGATTCCGCTGGAATTTTCCGGAGCCATCCCTCACGCGGCCCCGGACGAGCCCATCTCGGTTCAGATCCGAACGAAGCGTTTCGGTGCGGGAATTCTACTGCCCGTTTTGAGCGATATATTTACAGAACTCGACGGTAAGATCGACGCCGATCTGGACGCCCAGCTGAAGCTCACCGAAGCGGGGCTGGGTGGAGCGCTCGCGGGTCATGTTGAGTTGAGCGATGGACGACTTCAGCTCGCCGCGATGGGGACACGCCTAAGCGCTGTCAGCTTCAAGGGCCTGGTGAGTCGCGAAGGCGAGAATACGACCATCCTGGTTAACCTCTTGAAAGCGAACGTGCGCTCCGATGTACCGAACCTTGAAGCCAGGGCGATTCGGCTCAAGCTTTTGGGCCTGCGGGTTGAAAGCGGGGAAGCACAGGTCCACCTCACTCACCCTGTTCCCGTGCTCATCGAGGGCGTCTCGCAAGCAACGGTCACAGGAGTTGCAGAACTGACGCTCAACCGCCAAGAAAACCAGTTCGACGTGTACATTAATGTTCCCAAGCTCACCGCGAAGTTACCCAAAGCCACCTCGCGGCAGGTGATCGATGTAACAGAGAATCCGGATATCATCGTGGCGCAACCCATGAGCGAGGAGAACCTCAAACGCGTCCGAGGCCGTGCCGTTCCTTGGGTCTTGCACTTCCGGCTCGGCAACGCTGTCAGCCTGAACCGAAGCGATCTGGTGATCCCCCTCCGAGGCAACCCCGAACTCAGATTGGGGGCCCGCACCGAGGTTTTCGGCGCCATCGACTTGACCCCTGGCGGCCGGGTACAGCTCCTCGGCAAAGCATTTGTGATCGAGCGTGGGAGCGTGCGTTTCGACACCGGTGACTCCACTAATCCTCGACTGGATGTCACGGCGAGCTGGCGTGCCCCAGACGGGACCACCGTCTATGTGGATATCCGCGGCACGTTCAAGCATGGAAGCCTCAGTCTTCGCAGCGACCCGCCACTTGGCGAAGTGGAGCTGCAAACGCTCCTTCTGGGAGGGTCATCCGGACAAGGCGATACGTCAGCTGAGAGCACGGGCATCGGAATCGGGGCTGGGCTGCTCGGTGACTTGCTCGCCGACACACCCCTTGGCAACTTCGAGCTCCGCACGGCAAGCGAAAACACCAACCGCGCTGGCCAGTACTCAACGTACACGGCAGCGTATCAGCTCAGCGATCAGGTTTGGTTCGAGGGAAGCTACAAGCGCGCCGAGGATCCTGTTTCTCAAGATCGGGGTGATGCGTTCTCCGGGACGGTGGATTGGCGTTTTCGGCGGAACTGGTCGCTCCGAACAGAGGTGGGCAGGCTAGGCACCAAGATGGACGTGCTCTGGCGCTACCGCTACTGAGCGCAGAATGATGCAACTACTCGGGACGCCTGGCGCTGGCGCAACCGACGTTGAGCGTGAGATCCAGCTTGCCTTCCGACCAATATTTATCGATGGCCTCGCGCACATATTCAAGGGGTTTTGAGAGATCGGCAGTCGGCAACCAGGAGGCAAGCTCCGGAATAATCAGCAAGCGAGTGACTGGATCTTCCATGAATGCGCGCCCACTATCGAAGGGGATTTCCGTGTGACGGATCTCTACGTCGATATCGTCTAGCCCGGCCCCTTCCAGCTCTTCCTGCAGCGTCTCAATAGTGGGGCGACTCATCATCGCCTCCTCGATCTTTTCGGCAAACTCACCATCATCAAACTTCAAGGCGTACTCTCGAAATAGATCCACGATCTCGAGAAAGGACCCCTTGAGCGGCAGTGCGAGCACCACCTGGCCACCCCCGTACAAGTAGGAATGAAGCTCCTTGAAGAGGTTGGGGCGCTCAGCATCGGTGAGCGTTGGGTGCAAGCAGAGCACATTCGAAAATGCCTCCGCGTCAATTTCTCCGGGCAGTTGTTCGAGAGCGTGGTAGTGCACATTCACTTCCCCCAGCACCGCAGCCTTGTTGCGAGCCAGCTCTAGCGCGGGCAGCGAAGCGTCCACGCCCACCACGAGGCCCATGCTGGTTCGCTCGTAAATTTTGCGATCCGGGTACCCCGTGCGACACCCAACGTTCAGGACACGCGACTCGTCCCCCAACAGCAACATCCCCAGAGCCAGCTCTCCGAAAAGGGAGAGATAGCGCGGCACCACGAAGGTCTCAAAAATGGCGGCGTCCGCGGCGGACAGCTTCAACGAAGGCAATTGCACGTCCATCTCGGTAGCAGACACGGCCCTCTCGAATCAATCGCCCGCCGATCAGGGAAGCGGGTATATTCCCTGGATGCACAGAGATCCTCGCGCTCCTGCGCTTCTGGCGCTCGTGCTTGCCCTCGGTCTGCTGATGGCTTGGCTCCTTGTCCCGGCCCGTTCAAAGAAGAACCTGGTAACACCGGCCACGCAGCTCTCGCCCGTGATCGGTCCTCAATCGCCGACGTCGGAGGCCGACCTCAACTTCCCATGCCCTCCGCACCAATTGCCCTCTGTCGGTGTCTGCATCCCGGTGCCCACGGCAGCCGAAGCGACAGGCTCCTGGCTGCTCGCTGGACATCACGCTTCGTTACCCAGGAACCCGGACCGACCCTCCAGTTTTCAGCGTTACCGCTGGCCAACCGTGATCTCCGCACAAACCCGCTTTAACGGCTCGCGGTCTCTTGCGCACGATCAGGGGCTGAGCAGAGCTGCCGTCACACTCGAGGGTTCCCGACCCGTCCAAGCACGCCTGCCGCAATTGTCAGCGCAGATGGGCACGGCTCAAGTGCTCTATGTGGGGCCGGCGCTTGGGGGAAGCGTCGTCACTCTGCACCAGCTCAAGGGTCCTAACAAGGAAGCCCAGTATGTGCTCATTCTGGCCAATCTCGAGCGAACAGCACCCGAACTTTCTGTCGGGGTGCGTCTCGCCGAGGGCGCGCTAGTTGGAGAGGCTGGCCGATCGCGCACGGGCGAACCAACTGACGCTAGCTTGTGGCTTGATTGCTACCGCTTAGCGAGAGACTACCCGTCCGCGAGCTGGCTCACTTTTCCGAAAAACTTGCGCACGGGTCCCGGCCTCACCCCCGTCGACCTTCGGGATGTCTTGCCTTACCTTTAGGGAATCAACTTGTAACCGAATCCGTACACGGTCAAAATATGGTCCGGTTGGTCCGGGCGCCGTTCGATCTTCTTTCTCAGTTTGACCACGAAATTATCGATAGTGCGGTTGGTGGGGGTGGCATCGAGGCCCCAAATTTTGTTCAGGATCTCCTCTCGGCTCACGGGTTGTCCCGTGCGTTCGTGGAGCAGCCGCAGCAGCTCCACTTCGTAGAAAGATAGCTTTTCAGGCTTTTTCCCCTTACGAGCGAGCGTGTGCGCACTCAGATTGACCGAAGCCTCGCCAACCTCAAAGGCTTGCACATCTGCGGGCCGATTGACGCGTCGGAACAACGCGCGCAGCCGCGCGACCAGCTCGCCCACACCAAACGGCTTGGTGACGTAATCATCCGCACCCGCATCCAGCCCACGGATCTTATCCGCTTCCTGGCTCTTTGCCGTTAACATGATGATGGGCACAAACGGATCAATCCGGCGCACCTCTTCGCACACTTGATAGCCATTCATATCAGGCAGCATCAAATCGAGCACGATGGCATCCGGGTGCTCTCCCCTTGCCAGGAGCACGCCCTTCTTGCCCGTCTCGGCCAGCAACACATCGAAGCCTTCGAATCTGAGCGCGTCGCCCAGCCCGAGCGCAATGTGCGGCTCATCCTCAACGATCAGAACCGCTTTGCGCCGCTCAACCACGCCGAAGCCTCAAGCCAGGGGAGCCACATTCAACAATGCGTCTCCCCTGCACCTGTTCCGATCACTGGGCCGCGGGAGCCATTATCATCACGTCAGATTCATCAGCCGACGCACCAGCGCAGGCAATGAACGTGGTTGCACCGGCGGCCGGCGTGTTTGCACCTACGAAGCGCAGCTTTCGCTTCTCGGAAGCCGGACAGGCAGAAACGAGCGCCGGATTTCCAATCTTTTGAGCTTGATCGATGTAGCAATAACCAGCGAGTGCCGGGGGCGGCGATTCATCAACTTCACAGCCCGCATTTCCTGCCAACTGTGTGATCCCACAGAGGCAGAAGGCATCACACTCCGCTGCGGTGTTGCAGCTGCCTTTCTTTTGCAGCGCGGCTCGCACTGCGCTTGCCAACTTCTCGGTATCTGGGTCGGCACCCACCACGCCGGGGGCTCGCAAGGGTCCACAGCCGCAAGTCTCGCCATCCTTGAGCTTGCGCGCTTCAATCACTTTGCACGGAACCGACGGCGGTACTGGATTGCCATCTGCATCCGTTCCCTTACTCGGCGTCAGCTTGCGGGGCAGACAGCGACCGCCTAGTGCCACTTTGAGTCGATCGATAATGGCCGTGACGGCCGGATTGTAGCCGTAGCTTGCGTCGGCCTTATCGGCAGCCTTGGACACCTTCGGGCAGATCGAAGCCACGATTGAATTGGGGCCGTAGTCCTTCAGGACCTGAAGGATCCTGAGACCCGGATAACCCTTGGCTGCGTACTGGGTCGTGCTCGGTGCGCCGCCCGCGGGGGGATTGCAGAGTGGGCTATTGTTGGCGGTCACTTTCGTCTGGATGGCGGTCAAGGGATTGGTGTCGGCTGGCATAGCACCGCAGTCGCAGCTACTCGCCCCTAAGCAATCTTTCGATGTCTCAGGGAGATCAAAAATGCACGCATACTGAAGATCGTCGGCGTCTACGTTGTTGTATTCGTGCCCGTTGATCGGATTTTCCTTGGGATTGGTTGAAGTAGCCGGCGCCAACATCGTTTTCGTCCGAGGGTTGGTCCCGCTGCGAGGAGCCACCTGCTCGATCATCAACGGATCCTTGGGGTCCAGACCGGAGACTGGGGTGCCCAGAATCTCGTCCCAAATGTTTCGCTTAGTGAGTTCATCTGCGGTCAGGTACTTCAGCCCCGGAGCAAACACGCCCGGACTAGTTTGAACCACGCTCGCGTCGTCAGCAATGTCCTGCCAGGGAACACCCAAAATGCCAGCCACGAACACCAATTCTGGCCCGCGGACGAACGGCGCATTGCCCTGCAGATCCGAATAGATCGGATTGGGCACTGTCTTGGTCTTCAAACCTTTGGGATCGGTGCGATCAGGAATGGTCAGCATCGCCTCCCGAAGGCCCAGCACGTAGCGCTCCGTTGGATGCAGCAGATCCAGGCCAAAGCGCTTCTTCTGGTTGAAACAGCGTAGGTTGGGCGGATCCAGGGCCTTGTCGAGCGCCAGAGGCTTCTGACACTTCGGATCGGCGGCCACGGGATCGCAACCCGCAGGTGGAGCGGCTTCTGTGCTCGCACAAGAGCGACAACAAGGACTGTTCGGCGCAGTCGCACAAATGCTCGTGGGACGAGGCATGTTGAAACTCTTCCCGTCAACCTGATTGGTGCCGACGAGCCAGCCCAAGCCCTCGTCGACGACGGAACAATCGTTTTCATCCGTCAGCATGATGATCGCCAACAGTGAGTCCGCTCGTAGGAATGCCTTGCGTTGAGTGAGGATGTCCATATCCACCCCCGCCTGAACCGTGCTGAGCGTCCCGATGTCTAAGCTGGCCGTCAGGTAAGGCTCGGGCTCAATGAGGAACCGATACCAAGACTCAAGTTGGGCTTCGAAGCCGCAACCTTTTTCACCCGTAGCGAACACCAAATCTTGGAAATTCTTGATGAGGTTGGCCTGGTTGGCTTCGCCTGCTGGGGTGTGTTTTGCGTCAGGATCCCAAGCTAGGAAACCGAGGTTATTGCTGTAGGTTGGGATCCCCACTCCACGAGCAGTAGTCCCCATCAAATGGCCCTTATCGTTCTTGTCTGGTTCGGTGGCGGCGGAACATTCGGTGGCGCCGTGCCCACCCAAGCTCGAGGAGACAACCCCAATATGAATATCCCGGACGGGGCTAAATTCCTTTTCGAACCCCGCGGGACAAGCTGCCAGGCCTGGCATCGTCATCGTCGGATCGAGCTTGTTCACGCAATTCGGGTTGAGCAAGCGCTGCAAGAGCGATGGCACGGCATCCGTCAGCATCTTCTGCTTGTCAGACATCGAGACCGAGTTATCGATATCGAACAGCAAGTCGATCTTGTCGATCGTCGTTTGCTTGATCTGATCGACAAACAGGTTCGTCGTGTTCGGCTTGGCTGGAACGACGGGGCGCTCCAAGCAGGCGGCAGTAAGGCCGAGGCCGGCACCCGCACACGCTAGCGCGGCAAGGGAAATGCGGACGAAACGGGCTAGCGTTTTCGTCGTAGATTGAGTGGGACGCATGTTCATCGATGTCTCCAATTCCTGAAAAATGCAGGCTTTTTTGGCGGGCGGAGGGTATGGGGGATGGCAATATTTGTCAATTCGCGTTGCGGGTACGCTGCAACTGCCTACCGAGCCTCCTGAGCGGCGATCTGCCCTCCAGCAAGCCTTGAGCAAGCTCTGTGCCGGGCATGTCAGCTCTGACAAAAAGCCGAATGTTCAGTGGATTCCGGCCGCACGCGTAGCAACTCAGGTTGCGTCTTACGGGCTGATTGCCAACTTAGTTGTCGCCCGACGCGTCGAGCTCGCCCGCTCCTTCCGACTTGAGGGCCGCGCGAATAGTCACCAGCTGGGTGCGGTTGGCGCCCGCTTGCAGGATCGCTTCGTCCGACGCCTGCCGGATCCCGTCGAGGCTTCCGAGCGTTTTTAGGAGCGCTTTACGCGTCTTGGGGCCTACACCCGGCAAGGTATCCAGGAGGGAGGTGAAACGCCTGCGTTTGCCGAGCTTGCTACGGCCACGATTCGCGAAACGGTGCGCTTCGTCGCGGGCGAACGCGAGTAGGAAGAGCTCCGGGCTGTTGTTGCGGAGCGGAACCGGATTGAGCTGCCCTGGCAAGTACACCCGGTCCACCAACTTTTCCGCGAGTGGGCGCTCTCGCTCCTTGGCGAGCCCCACGATGGTCAGCCCGTGCAACCCGAGATCCCCAGCTGCCGCCAGCGCTACCGACAGCTGGCCCCGACCGCCATCCACCACAAACAAGTCTGGCAATTCCCAGCTCGCATTGGCATCGGCTTCGGAGGCCGCCAATGCAGCATCCCGCCCGCGTTCGAAACGACGTAACAACACCTGATACATTGCGCCGTAGTCGTCGCCTTCGTCGACTCCCTTCACGTGGTACGTGCGGTACCTTTTTTTATCGGGCACTCCATCAAAGAGCGAGACCACTGCGCCCACGGTGTCACGCCCGCCAAGATGCGAAATATCGCAACATTCGATGCGACGCGGCAGCGTTGGCAAACGCAACCGCACCTGCACCTTAGCGAGTCGAGCGGCGATATCCTCGACTGCGCGACGTTTTTCCTCGAAAGCGTGTTGGGCGTTCTCCGTCGCCAACTGAAGCAGCTCCCGACGTGGTCCACGTGCGGGCGCCAGGATTTGCGCACGTGCGACTTTCTCGCCCCGTCGTTTTGCCTGTTCCGAACGCTGCTCTTCCAACCATTCCTCAATGCCCACGTGAGCCTCAGGCAAGACCGGCACCAGCACTTCGTCCGGGAAGCGAGCTTCTCCTGCTCCGCCTTCGCCGTAGTGATCCCGAAGAAAGGCTCCGACAACTTCCTCATCGGGCAGCTCCACGCCTTTAGCTGAAAAACTGGCCCGATCCACGACCCGCCCCCCCCTCACATACAGCACCTGGAGCTCCAGCAAATCACCCTGCCGAAACATCCCGACCACATCTTGATCTCGATCCGCCGTGCTCACGACGCGCTGCTCTTCTCGGATCGACTGCACGGCCTTGATCTGATCGCGGTAGGTTGCGGCCAATTCATACTCAAAATTGCCAGCGGCCAAGCGCATGCGCTCTTCAAGCTCAGCAGAAAGCTCATCGTGCCGACCCTCCAAGAACAGACCTACAGCGCGCACCTGCTGTGCATAGGCTGCCGCATCCACCTCCATCACGCACGGCGCCGGGCAACGCTTGATTTGAAACTGTAGACACGGACGCTTGCGAGACGAAAGCTCCCGATCCGAACACGTTCTCAGTTGAAAGTGTTTTTCAACCAGGTGCAGCGTGCGCCGAGCCGCTGTGGCCGAGTGATAGGGTCCAAAATATTGAGCCTTATCGGGCTTAGGTTTCCGGACCAAGTCGAGCCGAGGCCAGGCGTGCTCTTTGGAAAGGCGCAAGCTCAGGTACTCCTTATCATCCCGGAGCTTGACGTTGTACTTAGGCTGATGCTGCTTGATCAGACTGTTCTCTAAAATTGCGGCTTCCTTCTCGCTGCCGACAACAATCGTCTCAAAATCACCGATTTGGCGCTGCAAGAGCGGGATAAAAGCCCGTTCATCCCCAGTGCTCGCCTGGAAATAGCTCCTCACACGCGAACGCAAGCTCTTGGCCTTACCCACGTACAGCGGCTGCCCCTGTCTATCTCTGAAGACATAGCAACCCGGGCTCGCAGGGAGGGATAGAAGCTTCTGACTGACGGCCGCCGGGAGCACTTCGGCTTCTGTGACGCGGATTGGAGCGCTTGACAACCCGCGGCTTGACTTCACCGGGGGTGGCACCTTTGATGCTCCGCCCATGCGTTGGCCAGCTTGGCTTCAGAGCAGAAGCGCCCTCATGATTCTGGTCTCGACGCTCGCGGGCTGCCTGCTCGGGCTCTTGCTGTTGCCGCTTGGCTTTGCCGGCGAGCAGGGACGACCACAGAAGGAGGTGCGCCTACTGGACTCACCGCTTCTGCTCAACGACGCGGCTAAAGACGAAGCCTTGGCGCGCGTCCGAC
>CAZSUA010000029.1:0-27901 GCA_964609655.1 uncultured Polyangiaceae bacterium
TGGTGGGGGAGGTGGGTGGGGTGCGCATCTACGATGACTTCGCTCACCATCCGACGGCCGTACGCGAAACGTTGCAAGCGCTGCGTGCTCGCCACAGTGCCGGGCGTTTAATCGTCTTGTTCGAGCCGAGAAGCGCAACCGCGTGCCGCAACCTGCATCAGGCCGCCTATGCGGAAAGTTTCGGCGCCGCGGACATCGTGCTTTTGGCACCGCTTGGGCGGAAGGGCCTGCCCGAGCGCGAGGCCCTGAACCTAGGAATTCTCAGAAACGCCCTAGAATCCCAGGGAATTCAAGCTCTCGCCTGCACCAGCATCGATGACGTCTTAGAGGCAGCTTTGAAGCTTGCCGCCCCTGGCGATTCGATCGCGGTCTTGTCTAACGGTGCTTTCGGTGGCATCCACGGAAAACTTTTGGCCGCCCTGCATCAACCCACCGGCCATCTAGCTACCGGAGCTTGAATCACGTGACCTGTCCCTGCGGAACTGGACTTTCCTTCGAAGAGTGTTGCGGCCCCTATTTGGAGGGCAAAAGTAAGCCTGCGACGGCCGAAGCGCTGATGCGCTCGCGCTACACAGCGTACGCCAAGTGCGACATCGACTACATCGCCAGCACCTACGATCCCGATTCCAAAGACGAAATGGATCGGAAGACCACCGAAGCCTGGTCCAAACAATCCGAATGGCTCGGCCTAGAAGTCCTGAAGACCGAAAAAGGCACAGCCGAAGACGACACCGGCGTCGTCGAATTTCTAGCTCGCTACAAGATCAAGAACACGACCATCAATCACCGCGAACGCGCCACCTTTCGCAAGGCCAATGGCCGCTGGGTGTTCGTCGACGGCCAAGAAATCTCAGGGCCTCCCGTCGTGAATGAAGGCCCCCGCATCGGCCGCAACGACGCCTGCCCCTGCGGCAGCGGCAAGAAGTATAAGAAGTGTTGCGGGAAGAACGCCGCTTAGCGGATCGAAGGCGTTAGGCTGCCCAACTGACGCAGCGCAAAATGGAGGCGTTTTCTGGTAATGTGATCCCATTGTAAACGGTCGGACATTAACCGGAGAACACCGATGAAGTCTCAATTGCTCTGGATTGTTCCGTTGAGTGTGTTTCTGGGTTGTGGGGGAGCCACCAGTATTGACCCAAACGCGACGGACCCAAGCGCGACGGGATCGCCGAGCAGTCCTCCATTGGCGACCAGTGCTCCAACACAACCGCCAGGAAGCTGGGTCCCGAATTCCGTGCCGATGATGGAACCGCCAGCTTCGACTACGGCCGAGCCGTTACCTCCGGATCCGTGGCCACGTATTCCCGCGCCGGCGTGTAGTGGCGGTGTTGCCGCTATGTCGCCGCGGTCGATCGTGGCGGACCGTTTAGCTCAGTTGGTGTGGGCCGAGAAGGCGGATTCAAGTCTGAAAGCGCGGTTAGATACACTCACACCGTACACTTCCGGCAATGTTGGGTGTGTCGCTCGCGATATGTTGAAGGATCCGCGCGCGCACGCGGGAGTGCGGCGTTTCTACATGGGGTGGCTCGATGTGCTGAGAGAGCCGAATGAATCCTATGTGGATCCGGTTTTCGTTCCCGAGTTCTCGCCCGCTCTGGTGGATTCAGCGCGAGTCGCGACCGAGCGCTTCGTGGACCATCTTTTCTTTGAGGGAGAAGCTTCGTTCAGCGCGCTCCTCTTGGCCCCGTACGCGTTCTCGAGTCCTGCCCTGGATTTCATCTACGGGCGCTCTTCCCCATCCGGGCTAACGCAGCAGTATTTCCGCGGGGAGGATCGCCAAGGCATCTTCACTCAAGCGTACTTTCTGATGACACGAACCACGGTAAACGCCGGCTCACCCACGCAGCGGGGCGCGAGTGTGGTTCTCTCCTTGCATTGCCAAAGGTACCCACCTGCACCGCCAGGAGTCCGCGGAACATTGACAGTGGAACCTGGGTGGACGACGCGCCAAGCCTACGACGCCCACTATGCAAATCCCTCCTGCGCAGGTTGCCACGTGTTTCAAGGAAGGCCGGGCTACGCGTTCGAACACTTCGACCTGTTGGGCCGCTATCGGACCGAAGAAAGTGGACACCCGGTCGATAGTCAGACGCTCGTCCCTGCGATGGGTTCGAGCCTGTTCTCAGAAGCTACGCCCGCGACCTTTGAGCCCGTTTCCGGCGCCCGTGCCTGGATGTCGTATGTTGCATCAAGTGTCGCAGGGCGACAGTGTCACGCCGCACAGTGGCTTGCCTATGCGCGCACCTTCAACACCGAGAGTCCCAATTACCTGAACCTCGCGACGGCTCCCGATCGCGCAGCCGTCGAATATGTTACGGGGCGTGCACACGTCGGGGACGAGCTCGACCTCAGGGAGCTTGTGGTTGCCGTGACGGAGACGAGTTGGTTCTTGGGGAACTAGACCTTGCACGCTGTGAGTATCTCGTTGAGCGGCTCGCCGCCAGCCATTTTGGCTCGGGGGTGATCACGTTGGAGCTGCTCGCGCAGCTTCCTATCCCCATCGGCTACGCGGCCTGCTCTCGCCCCCGACCCGTTTTGGCGGTTCGATTGTCTCGTGCTCTTTTTCCTGGCCCTTGCGAGTAATGCAGTTGATATTCGGGCAGCTCTCCGATGGCCGCTTCAACGACATCACACCGCAGTCACGTCGGACGGTCGCAGCTTGCCGAACGCCATCGCTTCTTCCTGCAGAGCGCCGCGTTCGGTCTGCTCGCGTCCTTCGCAGCGGCCAGCGTTTGGGCGCTTCGCCTAGGCTATCGTGAGTATCGGAGCCTCGGTTCGTCGCCTGCAGTTCTCCCGCCGCTGGTTGCCACTGACGGCCTTCACGCTTCCCGCGTTGAGTGGCGTGGCCATTCGGGTCTCGTGCGAGCTTGGTATTCGAAGGGGAGCACCGGTTCGGCGGTCGTTCTCGTGCACGGTAGCAATGGCAATCGTAGCAATCTCGCGATTGAGTTCTTCGCGCTGCGGCGTGCTGGATTCAGCGTCCTCTCGCTCGATTTCCCCGGCCATGGCGAAAGCGAAGGCAAAGTCGACTATTCAGGACAAAACGTGAGAGCGATTGGAGAAGCGGTGGACTTCCTTCTCGCGAAAGGGGAACAAAAAATCGGTCTCTTTGGCTTTTCCCTCGGCGGGTACCAGGCGGTCCAGGCCGCTGCGGAGGATCTGAGAATCGCAGCGCTCGCCGTTGCCGGAACTCCCGCGGACCTAGAAGAGCAAGCCTGCAGTGAGTACCCCCTCGCCTGCCGGCTCACCCTCGCGCCCGTTATTTTTGCGATGGCGCTGCGCGGACTCAGGGGAAACGACCGGCCAGCGCTGCTTGCTATCGAGAAGCTGCGTGGGCGACCCCTGCTTGTCATCGAAGGCTCCGACGATCCCGTCGTGCCTAAAGCGATCTCCCAACCTCTTTTCGATCGCGCCGGCGCTCCGAAACAGCGCCTCGTCGTCAATGGTGCTGGCCACGGCGACTATGGCTCCCACGCTGCCGAAACCTACCCGAAGGCCCTGTCGGATTTTTTCGGCCAGGCCCTCAGCACCTCTTTACCGGCGGTTGTGAATGACTGATTTCCTTTCGCTCTTTCACGCTCAAGTCGCCGAGACTCCATCGGCCATCGCGCTGTCGTTCGAAGGCTCCGATCTCACTTACGTCGAGCTTTCTGACGCCGCTTGCCGCCTCGCACACCGCCTGCGTGGCCTTGGCGTCCAGCCTGACGACGTCGTCGCAATTGCCGGGCGCCGCTCCTTAGAGGTGCTGATCGCCCTTCTGGCGACCCTCGAGGTGGGCGCAGGATATCTTCCCCTCGATCTGTCCTATCCGAAAGACCGCCTTGAATTCATGGTCCGCGACTCCAAGGCGTCGTTCCTACTCCGTCAGAGTGGGGTTGAGCTCGAGCTGGGCGCAGCACGGCCGAAAGAAGTCGAGTTGCACCTCGAAGGGCTCCTCCGCCGCGAAGGGCCGACGAGTCGTTTAGGACTCCCTTGGTCCCCCGAGCACCTCGCCTACGCGATCTATACCTCTGGCTCAACAGGGATCCCGAAGGGAGTCGCCATGGTGCGCGGTGCCCTGGCGCCACTCATCGAATGGCAACGAGGCGACTCCTCTCTGGGTCCCGGCAGTGCGACTCTACAGTTCGCGCCGCTTTCGTTTGACGTGCACTTTCAGGAGATTTTCGCCACCTGGACGACAGGAGGGCGCCTCGTCCTTGTGCGCGAAGAGATGCGCCTTGAAGCGCGCGCGCTCCTCGAGCTCATCGAACGCGAGCGCATCGAGAGGCTCTTCCTTCCCTTCATCGCTCTTCAGAGTTTGTCCGACGTTGCGATTGAATTGGGACACGTCCCGACGTCTCTCAAGGAAGTGATCACCGCCGGCGAGCAACTCCAGGTAACACGAGCGGTCGTGCAGTTTTTCGAGCGTTCTCGAGCGAAACTGTTCAATCACTACGGGCCCTCGGAAACCCACGTTGTCACTTCATTCCTCCTCACGGGAGCCCCGAGTGACTGGGCACCCCTTCCTCCCATTGGGGCGCCCCTACCCCATGTCGAAACGCTCATCTTGACCGATAGCGGAGAACCTGCTGCCCTCGGCGAAGAGGGTGAATTGTACCTCGCGGGTGTCGCACTAGCTCGAGGCTATCTGCACCGTCCGGAGCTAACCGACGAACGATTCCCGACCATCGACGGAAAACGCTACTACAAGACCGGCGATCTCGTCGTCGATATCGGAAACGGCGTCCTTCAGTTCCTCGGTCGAAAAGATGGCCAAGTCAAGGTTCGCGGCTATCGCATCGAACTGGGCGAAATCGAAGTCCGCCTCGTTGAAGAAGTCGGCGTCCGGGAGGCGGCGGTCATCGTCGACGAACCCCGACCGACCGAGAAGAGAATCGTCGCCTACCTCACGACGGACCCGAGCTTTGACGTCCAACGCCTTCGCACTCATCTCGAGAGCGTTCTACCCGAGTACATGGTGCCGTCGCTCTTCGTTACTCTGCCTCAGCTGCCGCGCACGCCAAGCGGAAAAGTCGACAAGCGTTCTTTACCAAAACCTGGCAGAGAAAGGCCCGAACTCGGGATCCCTTACGCGGCACCGCGGGACCGCTCGGAGGAAGCCCTCGCTCATATCTGGTGCGACCTTCTGAGCCTCGATCGAATTGGGACGAAGGACAATTTCTTCGCGCTAGGTGGGAACTCCCTGCTCGCCCTAAAGGCTGTCGTGAAGACGGAAAAAGAGCTCGGAGCCGCCCTTCCGATCACTCGCTTTTTTGAATACCCGACGATCGAACAGCAGGCGCGGTTCCTGGCAGGCGGACCCAGCTCGGGGCCCGCTCGACGCACTCGCAACCAAGGCGCTTCAGCGCATGGGACTCCCGTGGCCGTCATTGGAATGGCCGGCAGATTTCCGGGAGCAAGCTCAGTCGAGGAGCTTTGGGCCCTCCTCATTGAAGGTCGCGAAGGGCTACGCACTTTATCGAAGGAAGAGAAAACGCACCTGCTCGGCGTCGACACGCGCGCCGAGAACTACGTCCCGGTTCGCGGAGTTCTCGACGGCCCCGACCGCTTTGATGCGCGGTTCTTCGGGATCAGCCCCAATGAAGCGCGGGTCATGGACCCGCAGCAACGCCTGCTCTTGGAGATCAGCTGGCACGCGCTCGAACACGCCGGCTACGCTCCCGGTTCGTCGGAATCGGTCATCGGGGTCTACGCCGGAACCCACAACAACTCCTATTACCAGGAGCTCGTCAGCAAGAATCCGGACGCCGTCTCGCGCATCGGAGCCTTCGCTGTGATGACCGCGAACGAGAAGGACTACGTCGCCACACGGATCGCTCACCGCCTGAATTTGACCGGACCAGCATTGAGTATCCACACGGCCTGCTCGACCTCTCTCGTCGCGATCGCCACGGGAGTGCAGCACCTGCGCGCCGGGATGTGCGACATCGCTCTCGCAGGCGGCGCTTCCCTGACGATTCCAGTGCTTTCCGGTCATTTCTATGAGGAAGGGGGGATGCTCTCGAAGGATGGCCACACCCGAAGCTTCGACGCCGAAGCGAGCGGGACCGTGTTCAGTGACGGGGCGGCCATGGTCGTCCTCAAGTTGCTTGATGACGCCATTCGAGATGGAGACACGATCTACAGCGTGATCCACGGCGTCGGAATCAACAACGACGGAGGAGAGAAGTCGAGTTTCACAGCCCCCAGCATCGAAGGTCAGGCTGCCGTCATCGCCATGGCACAAGCCGACGCCGGGCTCTCCGCGCGGGACATCGACTACGTTGAAGCACACGGCACCGCGACGCCCCTCGGGGATCCGATCGAGGTCGAAGCGCTGACTCAGGCGTTCCGGGAAATCGAGAAGGACAGCCAATCGTGCTCGCTTGGATCGATCAAGAGCAATCTCGGACATCTCACGGCGGCGGCGGGCGTCGCTGGACTCATCAAGACCACGCTTGCGCTGCACCGCGAGATGCTACCGGCCAGTCTTCATTTCAAAACACCCAACCCGAAGATCCACTTCGAACAGACGCCATTCCGCGTCGTCACGGAACCGCGGATATGGCCTCGCGGGCAGCGTCCCCGCTACGCAGGCATCAGCTCTTTCGGCGTGGGCGGAACGAACGCACATCTGGTCGTGGGTGAAGCACCTTTACTGATCGCCTCGGGCCCCTCCCTCGGGCCACAGCTCCTCTTATTGTCCGCAAAGACAAAAGTTTCACTCTCCGCCGCCACGCTCGCCCTCTCCGATGGCTTAAAGAACTCCGACGCTCAGCTTTCCGACATCGCTTTCACTCTCGCAACAGGGCGTGGAATTTTCGAGCACCGGCGCGCCATCGTCGCGAGCTCTCTCCGCGACGCGGCCTCCCAACTCGCGGCAGAAGCTGGATACAGTTCAGTCGTTAGCGGAGCCACGCGAAGAGTGGCCTTCCTCTTTCCCGGACAGGGAGCTCAGTACGTCGGGATGGGCAAGAGCCTCTATGACGGTGATCTTTTCTTCCGCCTCATCGTTGACGAGTGTGCGGAACACCTCGCACCGATCCTGAAGACGGATCTTCGCGAAGTTCTCTTCGGACTCAAGAACGCCACGAAAGCAGCGGAGGCCCTCAAGCGTACCGAATTCACGCAAACTGCGCTCTTTACTCTCGAGTACGCGTTAGCAAGGCGTCTCGAAGCTTGGGGCGTCCGCGCCGATACGATGATCGGGCACAGCGTCGGAGAGTTCGTTGCCGCATGCCTCGCAAACGTCTTTGATCTCCCGACGGCGCTCAGTCTCGTCGCCAGACGCGGCCAGCTGATGCAGTCGATGCCCCCGGGTTCAATGCTTAGCATTCGCCTCGATAGCTCCGCGATCCTCGCGGAACTCCCGGACGAGCTCGACCTCGCAGCAGACAATGCTCCAGGGCTCTGCGTCGTCGCAGGCCCCGACGAGGCAATCGATGAGTATCTTTCCGTTTTGGAGTCGAGGGGCGTTGCCGCGAGGAAACTCGAGACCTCACACGCCTTCCATTCTCGCAGCATGGACGGCGCAGAGGCTCTATTCCGCAGAGAACTCGAAGGCGTGACCCTCAAAGCTCCAACCTGCCGCATCATCTCGACCTGCACAGGCCTGCCGCTGACGGCGGAGGAGGCAACAAGCCCTGCGTACTGGGCCTCCCACCTGCGAAGGCCCGTACAGTTCCGAAGCGCCCTCGCTCAATTAGCCGCAGATCCTTCGCTCATACTGCTCGAGGTCGGACCCCGCCGGGGCCTTTCGACGATGGCGGCAAAAAGAGGCCCAGGCGAGGCACCGTCTCGACAGCTCGCGCTACCAACACTGGGCGACCGCTGCGAAGATGATATCGAATGGTCAACCCTTCTTTCGGCGCTCGGCCGCCTTTGGGTCGAAGGGCTCGAGGTCGACATGAGCGCCTACTTCCGCGACGAACGTCGCCGAAAAGTTCCCCTACCAGGATACCGTTTCGCCGCCGATTCATTTTGGCTCGATGCTCCCGCCCCAAAGAAAACTTCCGACTCGACGAACCCCGTTACCGAGATTCAACTTATGAACCGACAAGCACGACTGATTGGTGAACTGAAAACCCACTTTGAACAGGCCAGCGGCCTCGACTTTCAGGGTGCTCACGAAAATGACGATTTCATGAGTCTCGGTGTCGACTCACTGCTCGTCACCCAGCTCGCACTCAAGATCAAACAGTCCTACAAAGTACCGGTCACGTTCCGTCACCTGATGGAGAACTATTCAACGTTCGGGACACTTGCCGCCCACCTCGACCAAAGTATGCCCGCCGAGGCGCCGGCTTCAGCGGCAGTCCACGAAACCCCGACGCCTGCGGCAGCGAAGAATGAAGCAGCTGCACCGAGCTGGCCCGCCGCTCTCCCCGCGCTACCCCTGGTACCTGGGGACAACTCAGTTGCGCGCCAGATGCTACAGCTCCAGATGGCGCAGCTTTCGCTCCTCCAGCAGCAAATCAGCCTTGCCCTTGGTGCAACCACGGCAGCCCCCGCGCTTCCCGTGGCACCGAGCCCTTCACCTCTACCCAGCCTCGCCAACGCAGCAGCGACACCGGCAGCGGCGAGTTCCGGTGATGGCGAGGTGATCGGACCCGTCAAGTACGACGTTCAGAAGGCCTTCGGGGCCATCGCTCGCATCCACAAACAAAGCGACGAACTCACCCCCGCCCAGGAGGCTCGGCTCACGGCATTCATCAAACGCTACAACGACAAAACGCGCTCCTCGAAGGCTCATACGGCGGAATATCGCGCTGTTCATGCCGATCCACGCGTCGTCACTGGATTTAAGCCGCGGACGAAAGAAGTGACCTATCCGATTGTCACGGTTCGTTCTCAGGGCGCTCGACTCTGGGACCTCGACGGAAACGAATACATTGATGCCCTCAACGGTTTCGGCTCTAGCTTCTTCGGCACCCAACATCCCCGCATCAACGCGGCCCTGCATAAGAAGATAGACGAAGGCACTGAAATCGGTCCGCAAACAGAGCTCGCCGGTAAGGCGGCCCGCCTCGTCTGCGAACTGACGGATCTCGACCGCGCTGCGTTCTGCAATACGGGGTCGGAAGCGGTGATGGGGGCGTTGCGAATCGCGCGAACCGTGACAGGGCGGCCGCTCGTTGTCGCCTTCTCAGGCTCGTACCACGGCATCTTCGACGAGGTGATCGTCCGTGACACCAAGAGCATGCGCTCCATACCGGCAGCCCCTGGCATCATGCCGGGAGCCGTCGCCAACATCGTCGTCCTCGAATACGGCTCCGCGAAAGCGCTCGAGGTGATACGCGAGCGAGCCGACGAGATCGCTGCCGTGCTCGTTGAACCCGTGCAAAGCCGTCGTCCCGACTTTCGCCCGAAGGAGTTTCTAAAGGAAGTGCGCGCGCTCACGAGTGCTCAAGGAATTGCTCTGATTTTTGACGAGGTCATCACGGGCTTTCGTTCTCACCCGAAGGGCGCTCAAGCTTTCTACGAGATCGACGCGGACATCTGCACCTACGGAAAGGTCGTCGGCGGCGGAATGCCGATCGGCGTGATTGCTGGGCGTAATCCCTGGATGGATGCTCTCGACGGCGGAACTTGGCAGTTCGGGGACGACTCGATCCCGACCGCGGGTGTCACCTACTTCGCGGGCACTTTCGTTCGTCACCCGCTCACGATGGCGGCTGTCTATGAGTCGCTGCTCATGATGAAAGAGGCAGGCCCCAAGCTTCAAGCGGGAGTCACAGCACTCACAACATCCCTCGCCACTCAACTCAATACTTTGTTCAAAGAAGCCGGTGTCCCGATTGAGATTCGACACTTTGCCTCCCTCTGGAAGACGTTCTTTACCGAACAGCTACCTTACGGGGAGCTTCTCTTTTGCCACCTGCGGGAGCGAGGCGTCCATATCTGGGACGGGTTCCCTTGCTTCTTAACGACGGCCCACACTGAAAGCGACGTGACGTTCATGGTCAACGCTTACCGGTCAGCCGTGGAAGAACTGCAAGCCGGCGATTTTCTCCCTAGCAAGGCCCAGCCAACGGGATTTGATGCTTCGAAGCCTCCGGTTGAAGGTGCCCGTCTCGGTCGCGATCAACAGGGCAACCCCGCTTGGTTCGTTCAGGACCCGGCGAAAACTGGAAAATACATTCAGCTCTCCTAAGGCGTCTGTCCACAGGGTTTGTGTATGAATATCGAATACGATCCGTTTGCAGGGCCTGTTCTGCTTGGCACCGCACCAACCACCGAGCACCAGCGTGAGATTTGGACCGCCTCTCAGCTCGGGGACGACGCCTCGCTCGCATATAACGAGTCAGTTCGACTCGAACTCGATGGCAAGCTCAACGTCGCGGCTTTCCAGAGTGCCTTTTCTGAAGTCCTTCTGCGCCACGAAATCTTGAACGCGAGCATCAGCGTTGACGGGATGACTCTCTGCCTGCACGCACCGGAAGAGGGACGCCTGGCAGTCAGAGATTTCTGTGGCCTCGACGCCTCCGCGCAGAGTTCGGAACTTCTCGCGCTCTCCCTAGAGGAAGTCACCTTGCCTTTCGACTTGACGACGGCGAGTCTCTATCGGGCGCACCTCGTGCGCCTCTCCGAAACGCGCACGGTCTTCGTCTTCACGGCCCATCACATCATCTGCGATGGTTGGTCCCTCGCTGTGATCGTGAAGGATCTGGGTAAGTTCTATACCCGAGCAGTGCTTGGCTTCGAGGAAAAATCCCCGGTTACGCTCACCTATAGCGACTACGCGCGGGGCGAGGCCTCTCGAGATCCAAAAGCCCAGGCCGAGGACGAACAGCATTTCCTTCGCTCCCTGAACGGCGAGCTACCCATCCTAGAGCTACCGCTCAGCAAGACCCGCCCAAGCCGGCGCACCTTCCGCTCACGGCGCGAGGATCACACGCTCGAAAGCAGCCTCATCGGACGAATTCGCCAAGTGGGAATTCAACGAAAAGCGAGTCTTTTTGCGACACTGCTTTCTGCGTTCACCGTCACAGTCGCCCGCATCGCGAATCAGGAGGATGTCATCATCGGCGTTCCGTTCGCCGGGCAGTCCCTCACCGGACACGAAGACCTCGTGGGTCACGCCGTCAACCTCCTGCCTCTCCGCTTCCAGCTTGACCTCAACGCGGAATTTCCGACACTCCTCGACCGAGCGCGCGGAGCCATCGTGGATGCGCAGGAACACCAAGGAACGACGATCGGTCGGCTCCTTCAGAAGCTTCCCATCCCTCGCGATCCGAGCCGCATCCCACTCGTCTCCGTAACTTTCAACCTCGACAAGGGGCTCCCGAACGCTGCCCTCGGATTTCAGGATCTCGAAGGGCGCCTCAGCACGAACCCGCGGCAGTTTGAAAACTTCGAGGTCTTTATCAACGCCGTCGAAACGGAAGGGCGAATCGACCTGGAATGTCAGTACAACGCTGACCTATTCGACGCCCTCTCGATCCGGCGCTTCCTTTTCGCATACGAACGAGTTCTCGAATCGATAGCGGAAGACCCAACGAAGACACTCCGCGCTCTCAACATCCTTCCAGCGCAAGATCGAGATCTCCTCACGAAGTACAACAACACGGGAGCGATTTTTCCGGAAGGAGTAACTGTTGACCAGCTCGTCGAGAAAATCGCGCTCGCCTCACCCGATCAGATTGCCTGCGAATTTCAGGATGAAAAGCTGAGCTACGCTGAGCTTCTGCAGCGTGCCGATGACCTTGCTGCCCACCTTCGCAGAACCGGCGCGGAACCTGGGAAATACGTCGGAGTGTGTTTGGATCGCTCACTCGACCTCTTGATCGGTGTCTTGGCGGTATGGCGCGCGGGTGCGGCGTACGTGCCGCTCGATCCTGATTATCCGAGCGAACGCCTGCGCATGATGGTCGAGGATTCTAAGATGGCGGTGCTCGTCACGAGTTCTCGTCTCGCCGCAGAACTCCCCCTCGGCGTCTCCGAAACGCTGCTCGTTGATGCCCTGCCTCGCGATGTCTCTCCGAATCAGAGGGTCCCGAGCGAGGCGCGCTCAAGTGAAAACACCGCCTACGTGATCTTCACGTCGGGCTCGACAGGACGCCCGAAAGGCGTGATGGTGCCCCACCGCGCCGTCGTCAACTTACTCGGGAGTGTCGCGAAGCGACCCGGGCTCACCACGAACGACGTCGTTCTCGCGATCACAACGCTGTCCTTTGACATCGCTGTCTCGGAAATCTGGCTGCCCCTCGTCGTAGGAGCAAAAATCGTTCTCACGACGCGCGATGTCGCGTCGGACGGTCATCTCCTCAAAGATCTGATCCTGCGTCGGGGCGTCAGCTTCATTGACGCGACGCCGGCCACCTACCGACTTTTGCTTGCCGCCGGCTGGCAGGGTCATGGAAGGCTAAAGCTCATCTGCACGGGCGAAGCGATGCCCTCCGATCTCGGTCGTCAGCTTCTCGGGTGCTCAGGACAGCTCTGGAATGGCTATGGGCCGACCGAAACGACGGTTTGGTCAACCTTCTGGCAAGCGCAGCCGGGCTTCGAAAAGGTCCTCATCGGGCGCCCAGTCGACAACACGCAAATCCACATTCTCGACGAAGCCGGTAGCCCAGTGCCTCTCGGAACGCGCGGAGAAATCTACATCGGAGGAGCAGGTGTCAGTCACGGCTATCTCGGGCGCCCAGACCTCACCGAAGAACGTTTTGTCCCCGATCCCTTTTCGACCGGAACCTATCCGACGGGAAATCCGGACATTCGAATGTACCGCACGGGAGATCTCGGGCGCTACCTGCGCTCCGGTGAGATCGAATGCCTCGGACGCAATGACCATCAAGTCAAGCTTCGGGGGTTCCGCATCGAGCTCGGTGAAATCGAGACCGCGCTCGCCGCACACGCGAATGTTCGTCAGGCCACGGTGGTTCTTCGTGAAGACACACCGGGAGACGCCAAGCTCGTCGCCTACTTCATCGCCGAGGGCGAGGCCCCTCCTCAAGCCGAGCTGCGAGCTCACCTGAAGACGCGACTACCGGACTACATGGTGCCGGCTGTCTATCTCTCGATGGCAGACCTCCCCCTCACCCCCAGCGGGAAGATCGATCGCAAGGCGCTCCCGGCCCCGACGCTTGCAGCAACCACCGAATCGGCTGAATTCGTAGCACCGCGGACGCCGTCGGAAGCAATACTTGCGAGCCTTTGGGCGGAGGTGCTCCGCCTACCGCGCATCAGCGTTGAAGACGATTTCTTCGCCCTCGGGGGTCATTCGCTCCTCGCCTCGCAGATTCTGGGTCGCCTTCGCCGCGACCACGGCGTTGAGCTCTCGTTCCGAAAATTTTTCGAGGCACCGACGATCGCTCAGCTGGCTCTGGCGGTCGACGCGGTCTCGCAAAGCGGCGTTGCCCGTCGAGAGCCTCTCCGCCCTCGGGAACCTTTTGCGTCGATTCCGCTCACCATCTCTCAAGAACGCCAGCTGCTCTTAGAAGAGATGGACCCGGCGCAGAGGATTGCGCACAACCTCCCCGCGGCCTGGGAGTTCCGCGGACAGGTTTCGCAGGAACTATTGCAGAGGAGTCTCGACCTCCTCGTCGCTCGGCATGAAACGCTGCGCACGACCTTCGGCGGTGAACCCGGTCACCCGCTCCAGCGGGTGCTCAACAAAGTCGATCTCGAGCTAGAGAAAAGGGACCTGCGCTCGCTCCCGGAGTCCGAACGAGACCCGGCGATGCGTCGCGAGATTCAGGAAGTTAGCCGCCTTCCGTTCAACCTCGAAAAGGGACCGCTGTTCCGAGCCATGCTTTTCCAGTTCGAGGAGGAGCGTTTCGTTTTCTTCTCGCTTCGCCACAACATCATCTGGGACGGCTGGTCCTTCGACATATTCCTCAGCGAACTCTCGGCGGCCTACAGCGCCTACGCCGAGGAGAGGGAGCCTGTTCTTCCAGCGCTGCCTATTTCCTACGGTGATTATGCGATCTGGCACAGGGCAGAGCTTCGATCGCCGCTGATGCAAGAGCACATCGAATGGTGGAAGAATGAGTTGGCGAATGCCCCTGCCGATATGGCGCTCCCGAAGGATTTCCCGCGTGCAACGCAGTCGACCCACGCCGGAGGCAACGCGAAACTCACCCTCAGCAAGGACTACAGTGCAAAACTCACCGAGGTGGCACACCGCGCCGGAACGACGTTTTTCATGGCTCTTTACGCCAGCTACGTCGCTCTCTTGCACCGCTACTCCGGGGAGAAAGACCTACTCGTCGGACTTCCGGTGCGCGGTCGCTACTTGCCTGAGCTGGACAATTTGATCGGACCCTTCACCAACACGATCATCTTGCGTTGCGAAGTCCGACCCGAAGAATCTTTCCTCGAACACCTGAAACGCGTACGTGATCGTTCGCTGGAGGCCTTCAGCCATGAGGAGACTCCGCTCGAGCTGCTCAGCGCCCACCTTCCTCCGGTCCGCGCCCTCTTCTCGTTTCAAGATACACGCGAGCGCCCGAAGCTTCTCGGCGACATTTCAATCGAGCAAACGGACGTTGAGCACCCTGCGGCCGCGAACGACCTCATGATCTGGGCGGTTGAACGCCATGATCGCATCATCGCCATCGCGAACTACAACTCCGAGATTTTCACGAAGGCGTCCATCGAGAGATTTCTGCGGAGTTTCCAGGCGATCCTAAGCGCCGCCATCGAAGATCCGGAAACGAAGATAGCGGACCTCAACATCCTCGCCCCAGAAGACAAGGAGGCAACAGACGCGCTCGCAGTCAGTGCCGAGGTTTCCGAGAGCCCCACTGACGCCGTCGGTCTACTCCAGCATCGCGTCGCGCTGAGCCCAGATGCCCTCGCGACTCAGGGCCGACACTCGAAAACCTTCAGAGAACTCGACGAAGACTCTTCGAAGATCGCTGCGTCCCTGGGCGCGCGAGGCCTGACCCCCGGGGGAACGGTTCTCGTCGACTTGCCTCCGTCCTATGAGCTCCTCAGCGCTGTCTACGGGGTTTGGAAGGCGGGAGCCGTCGTCTACGCACTCGCATCAAATAGCCCGGCCCCCTTTCAAGAACTCTGCCTAGGAACCCTTCCCTTCGCGTTTTGCATCCACGGTGGTGCGGCTCCATCCGGGCTCGGAGCGACGATTCCGGCAGCGGATGTGAAAACCCTCGCGGAGCACGCCGTTAATCAGGAGCCGATCGAGATCTCACACCCCGCGCTGCTCTTGGCCTCGCTGACCGACGACGGCAACGTTCGCAGAGAGGCGCTATCTCATGCGAGCTTGACAGCCGCGGCGCTTTCGCTTTCGGAAGTCCTACGAGGTGACGTCAACGGAGGACTCTGGGTTGAGCTCAATCCGCTCCACGAGAGCTTCGGCGTCCACTTGCTGCTCGGCCCTGCTTCGGGACTCGCGCTCCATCTTGAGCCGGCGCGGACACCAGCGGATGGACTCCTGGATGCTATCGAAAGTGAGCGGCTCTTCGCCATCTCCGCATCAGCTTCAGTCGTCGCGGAAGCCAGCAGCGAAGCAAAGCGAGCTCCGAAGAGGATCGTGGTCTGGGGACCCAATTCCGGAACCGAGTTGAGCCCTTGGGAGCACGTTGCGGACGTTTTCACCTGCCGGACGCACCGGGGCGCAGAACTCGTTGGCACGGGAGATTTCCTCCTTTTTGGGTCTGCCTACGACACGCGCATTGGACTTCACTACGGTAGACCGTTGCGGTCAGGCGTGGGGTTGCGAGTGTGCGACCCAGAGAAGCGTGTGCTGCCATTCGGGGTGGTCGGCCTCGGCGAGCTCGTCCGCGGTTCGGAGTCTGGCTACCTCGGGCTCAGTGGTGCCCTGCGCTCCGATGGAGTGTTCGCTCGTGTTCCTGAAAGTCGAACGCTTCTAGCCTCGCCTCACAGCGTGCATGTCGGATTCTTGGCAAGACTCCTCGCGCGACACCCCGGGATAAAGGAAGCCTACGCAGTCGTCGAAGACACTCTGGACGGTAGTCGAGAAATTGTCGCGTACTACAGTGCAGACCTATCCACGGCTTTGACTGAATCGGACCTCCGCAGGTACCTGAAGGAAAATCTTCCTGAATTTCTAGTGCCGAGACGATTGATCGCGGTCGACGGCCTTCCGCGCAGCGTCGACGGGTCGGTCGAAATTCACTCGCTACCTTCGCCCTTTCGGCGCGAGGTTCTAGAATTTGTTGAGGCGCGCACGAAGAGCGAAAGGCTTCTCGTGCGTCTCTATCAAGACATCCTAGGAAAACCACGAGTCAGCATCCACGACAACTTCTTCGACCTTGGCGGTCACTCGCTCCTTTGCTTACGCCTCGTCGTCGAGATAGAACGTGAAACGGGGCGTCGGCTCAGTCCACGCATCATTCTCCTCAATACGGTCGCCCAGACGGCCAGCTCTCTTGATGCGTCCGAACCGAGTGCAGACACAGGCCCAACGCATGCTAGCGAGCAGGCGGCGAACGCAAAAGATCACCAGGGACAGGGCTTCGCTGGCCGCATGCTCAAGGGCATTCAGGGCCTATTCGGAGGTGACTCGTGACTGCGCGCCCCCGCCCCCTCGGCTTTCACTCGGCGGAGAAACGCTCGCGCACGAAATTGACGATGCAGCTCAATGCGCGATCGCGGTGCTTCGTGAACGTAAAGATGTGATCGGCATCTGGGAAGTATTCGACCTCGATGTGTGAGGCGAGCGAACGATCACCAAGAAAATCGAAGAGTTGGTCCTTGTACACGTAGTTGGAGTCGCCGCGAACGTAAAGACAAAGGATCCGGACTCCGCGCTCGACCAGCCGTCGGTACTCGCTCGCTAGGCGCCCGGGAGTCGGGTACTCCCGCTGATAGACAGCCTGTTCTCCGTCATCCGCAAGGTGGGCCGATCCGGATTGCAACCGACGCTGCCGCCGATGGTAAGCCCAGCGGACCCAGCGACTCACGCTGACGAAGCGAAGCGGATAACGCAAACGAAAACCTAGCGTCGGAAACGAGTACCCTTCGATATTGATGATTCCGACCACTTTCGGATCCTGGAGCGCCGCCGCGTGGGCGGAATCAACACTAGAACAGAAACCGACGAGAACGGCGCGGGCCGAACCGGTCAGTTCCGGAAGTTGCTCCAGCACTGCCCGTACGTCGGCCACGCTGCGCTCCGAGTCTGCCCGAGCGTCGCCCGCCGCAAACTCGCTGTCCCCTAAACCAGAAAGATCGAAGCGGACCGAGCAGAATCCCACTTCGGCGAGCTTCCGCGAAAGATCGACAAAAGTTCGATAGGGGCCGACGTGATGATTCAGGCCGACATTCCACATGACGACAACGGGACGCGGCAAAGAAGGCGACAACGCGGGCTCACACAGAATCCCTGCAAGTTCCTTCGCGGACCCAAGGCGAACCACCCGCTCTCGGTAGGACGAGCGTTCTCTCGCCGGCTGCTCAGATCGTTCGGCGCTCCTGATCGGCTCGCTCATCTTCCGCGCTCCCCACCAATCGTTTCGACGATCACAGCTATCGCCTCACTCGAAAGCAAGACTTCGTTCCCGGAGATCTGGCGGTCGACACCGCCACCAAAAGGCAGGTCGTGGCGAGAAACCTCCGCCCCCTGTTCCGACCAGAACCTGGAAAGCTCCACGTCCTTCGCTGCGTCCCCTTCGCGCCCTTCGCGAAGGAAAAGAACCTGTTTGGGTGCCCCCGCCCGCTGCTCTAGGGACTTCCCCAGGTTCACCGCTGAAATGGAACGCCGGACAGAATGCGGCAATGTGTATCCGAGGAGTTCCTGCGACTTTGTCGCGTGCTCCGCCCAGTGCAGGAACAAAAGATCCCGGAGCCTGTCGCGCTCCTCGAGCTCGGCCAGGTAGCTTTCACCCGACGTCACAGCGTCCCAAAGCACGAGACCGCGAACCTCCAATCCTTCAAGAGTTGCAACAGCTGCGGCGGTGGCGCCGAGGCGGAGCCCCACGAGCCAGAGCTTGCGCGCCCCTGACAGATCGAGCAGCTCGCGCGCTGCCGTCTGCAACGAGGCGACCATGCTCGCAAAGGTGGTGTCTTCGACGGACCCGTCCGAATCTCCGGTTCCGGGGTAGTCGAACCGCAACGAGGCATAGCCCGCGCGGGATAGGCTGGCCGCGAGGCGCCGAAAGGCCCAGTGCGCCGTGTTGTACTCATGAACACCTGGATAGCAGAGGAGCACTGCCGGTGCGCCGCGCCTGCCCTCCACCGGATCGGTGTAGGCGCCGTAGAGACGGCGGCCGAATTCCCCAAAGTGAAACGTTCTCAATGGCCCAGACTTTCAGGTGGTAGTCGTGACTCCGGAGTGGGCGCCCACCGTGCGACGTCTTACCGCAGTACGTCAATGAGCGCAGGACTGTCAAGGAATTTGCGCCTATCCAGTGAGCGGGCACGCTCTCTAGCGGCTCCGATGGCAAGACGATGTCGTCGTTGCTTGAGCTTGTCGACCCGCCAACGACACGGCGTGAATAAGGTCGAGCATGACTCGAACTAACGCCCTGTCCGCAGAAACCGGCGCCCAGGGGACAGCCTGTACAGGCCGGCTCCTTTACCTGTTGGCGTAGCTCTTGGTAAGTAATCTGAGGCGGTGGAACCATGCCGTGAGGCCGGCTTCTTTTGGCGGCGATGCCGAACCGCTCCTGACTGCCGAGGTCGACGAGATCCCAACCAGCCAGCTCCCCGGCCACCCATTGAATTGCCCGGGAGCCCGAACCATTCCGACGTGAACTTGCGAAGGCCCATGCTCGCCGCGTGGATCCGACAACATCTGGTTGACGACGTACGACACCTCTTGGGCAAACATCGGCTCGTTGGCATTGACGAACATGCGCCGAACCTCAGGCGTCAAGCCAACGTCGCCCCAGACAGTGACTGCTAACAGCGGCGCGACCTCACTTGCGACGGTCCCGCATCTGATGATCGGTCTCCCAAGGTGCTCAGCGTCCCTCCGCTGAGTGCCGAGGGGTCGTCCGAGTTCCCCTCGATGAGTGCTTTCCCACCGCAGCTCAGCGCTCCCACACTCGCTCGGCTGTTCAGCGTAAAGCCTATTGGGGCCCGCTAGGGTTGGCGAGGGTTATCGTGACGCTACCCCGCTGGCTTGGGGGGAGGTCGTCGTCTTGAAGCGCTCCGGGTAGTACAGAACGCTTTCGGGGATAATCTCGAGTGACTCAGTGTCGGTTGCGGTTTGGCCAGGCTTGGCCCACTTGACCAAGGCGTGCGTGCGCCCTTGACCCTCGCGATGGTACCAGTCGAAGAAGTAATAGCTGCCCGCGACCAGACTTATGGGCTTCGAAGTCTGGGCTGCCTCCATGAAGCTTGTGCGCAACGTATGGTCTTTGTTTTCCGCGGTGGCCGCTGGGCAAGGCTCGCCGCGAGCAACATTTTTGCACTCCGTAATGGCCGCGGCTATCGCATCATTCTTGTCGTCGGTGCTGAGATAGAACTGGACTTGATTATCACCGGAAACAAGGAAGCGGTACACGCCGCTCTCCGGCGCCTTGATGAAGCCGCGAATGCGTTCGCCAAAGTCCGAAGCGTAGTCGACCGCACTCGTGTCACCATCGAAGCCCTGCGTCTGAAGTGACGTGAGCTTGTCAGTGATCGTTGGAGGAACCGACTTGGCCGTCTTGTCGCGAAGGTTTGCGACGTAGGGGTCCCCGTCGGGCAAACCAGCCCAGTAGTCGCGACGCACCGAGCCCGCTTCTCCCACCTCCGCGGATCCGTCGGAAATCTCTCCCGTCGGGCCATCGGCTTTGACTGCAGCCCCGTCGCCACAGCCTAGCGGCGCAAGCGCCAAAGCAGCGTAAAACAGGCTATGCGTGACAGTTCGCAAAACGTTGACGTTTGAAATAACTGATGTGTTCATTAGCTTCCTCCGTGGGCATGACAAACTGCTCCGGCAATCCCGAGGGCCCTTCTTACTCTCAAGATATATGTTTAGATTGCGGAGTTTATTGAACATTCGGAACTACTGGGCAGATACCACTCCTGCTTTCGTCCGTCAAGCAACCCCATATATATTGCAGAATATCGAGCATCGCGGGTCGTACAACTCTACCAAACCACAGCGCGCATAATTTTCTAAGGCTTTAGAATTTAGATATTCTGCTAGACCGAGTTGACCCCGACTTATCAGCTTTCCCGGTCCGGCCGACTCATCCCAAGAAAGCCTCCGGCAGATTGCAGTAGCGTAGCTGACGGCACCGGATCGCCCGACTGCGGTTCTTGCGGCGCCTGTTCGATACCATCGAGCCGCTTTCGGCTGACGTCGGCGCAGGCGTTGCCAAAATGCTGTTGCTAAAGTTGGCAGCCCCACTGGAGAGCCAACGGACCGAGCTTACACCCTGTGAGCATCTCCCAGGCGAGACCTTGGTAGCGAGCAAGCACGAAGGGCTCGATCGATAACCTCCGCTAGCGGAGCCTCAATATCGACGATAGCTGCATCTTTTGGTTCCTCGAGTGTCTTGAACTGACTTTCAAGCAACGCAGGATTCATGAAATGCTGAGTGCGAGCCGCCAGACGCCCGGAGATACACGCCTCGGAACCCTTCAGGTAGAGCAGACGCACGTCTAGAAGACCAACAGCTAAGCGCTCGCGGTAGGACTCGCGGAGCGCCGAGCACGCCAGAAAGACCTTGCAATGGTCCACCGAAAGGCGGCGGAGTTCCAGATTCAAACTGCTCAGCCAATCCCACCTGTCATCGTCGTTGAGGCGCTCCCCGCCCGCCATTTTGGCTTTATTGGCGGCAGAGTGAAAGTCATCCGCATCCAAATAGACACCGTCACACTTTCTAGCTAACGCCTCAGCAACTGTGCTCTTCCCCGAGCCCGCGACCCCCATCACGATGCACACCGTCATCCCATGCTCCTTACCCCAAAACGCCGCTCGATTGCTACAGGCGAGGCTGGAGTTCAGCTTTTCACACGTGGCTCGGTCGAGGGCGGTGTCTAGCTCCGCATGAGGCGTCGCCCAGGTTCTGTTGAGGTCCTGAACGCCGGTACCGCGTAGCGGCGAAACTGCGTTGGCGTTTGCCTCAACACGTTGCGAAAGGCGACCTGCAGTTGCAAAATGTCGCCAAACCCGGCCCGTTCGGCAACCGCTTCTACAGCAAGTTCGGTTTTCACCAGCAAACGACGGGCTTCTTCGAGCCTAAAACGCACGCACGCTTGCGCGGGTGACAGTCCGGTAGATTCACGAAATTTTCTCTCAAAGGTGCGGCGTGAGCAGGGAAGCGAAGTGACGTTCTGGCGCATGCAATCCGGATCTGAATGGTGCCTGAGCAGGTGCGTCAGTGCGCGGTTGATGAGTGGATCCTTGGCGCCAACTGCAGCTGTGGAAAGCCGGCCCACCACACGGATTGGCTGCACGAGAATGGCGCGCGCTCTCTTGTTTTGGGTCAGCAGCTCGTTCAGGAGCTCCGCGGCCGCGTACCCCATCCGTTCCCCGCCGATTTGGACACTGCTCAGCGGAGGGGCAGCAAGACTACACACGGCGGCGTCATCGTCCACTCCTGGGATCGCGACCTCCTCTGGTGCGACAATACCGAGTTCTCGGCAGTGCTCGGCGACGGACAGCGCGGCGTTGTCCGATCTGCAGAAGATGGCTATCGGCTTCGGTAGCTCGCGCAGCCACACTCGGAGATCCTCGCTGGCCTTGCGAACCGAGGGTTCGCTCGGCCGGGTGTGGGCAGGGTGTCCAGGGTTTGCGTCGGCCACAAGACACGAACGCCCTCGCTCGCGCAATGCGGCAGCGAAACCTTCGCAACGTGCGTTGATGCTATCTCTAGGCCGCGCGTCGCTGTGGGTTGCTCCGCGAACGCCGGCGGTGGTCGAGCCCCCATCGTGGCCGGCGCGACCCTTGTTGACGCGTTGATCTGGCTCTGGCGCGGTTCCCCCATCGAGTGAGCTCGCGGCTGTGCTAGCCTCAAATCAAGGCTGGACATGGCTCAGATGCGGATTGGGCTCGGTATGGATCGGCGTGGGGGCCCGAGCGAACTCTTGCTACGCGGGATCGCTACCTATGCGCGGCCTGACCGGCCTTGGGTTTTTAGTTGGGAGAGTCCCAGTGCCGAGGGGATCAGACGTTTGCTCGAACTCGAACTCGACGGAATCCTCGCCAAGGACCTCGACGATCGCGGCGTTGAATTGATCGAGAACTCACGGATACCTGCCGTGCACATGGGCCATGCGGTGAAAGCTGCCGCTATGGGGTGTGTGGACACCGATGGCCGTGCGGTCGGAGAGATGGCGGCCACGTACTTTGTGAACCGAGGTTACAAGCACTTTGGATACCATGCGCCCATCGGAACGCCCTCGGACGAGTGCGTCGTGTCTTTCCAGAAGCGACTAACAAGAGGTGGGCACGGTTGTCACATCGCGGATCCACGTCGCGTTCAAGAGTGGCTTTCAGCGTTGCCGAAGCCCGTTGCAATCCTTTGTTCTTCAGATGACGCGGCTCTTTCAGTTGCGGAACACTGCCGAGAGCTTGGGCTCGTTGTGCCTGACGAGGTTGCCGTACTCGGGGTAGACAATGACATTCCGGTTTGCTCACTTGCCGCCCCTCCTTTGAGCAGTATCCAGACCGCCCTAGAGCGCATGGGTTTTGCTGCCGCAGAGATGCTCAACGAAATGATTATCCAACAGAAGCCGGGACGCGCCATCGCTGTGCCACCTATTCGCGTTGTAAGTCGACGCTCCACGGATGCGGCTGCCGCGAGCGATCCCTTAGTTGCGCGTGCTCTCGCGTACATGCAAGCCAACTTCGCCGAAGGCGACTGTCTCAATGACTTTTTCGCAAGCATCAAATGTTCGAGGCGCACGCTTGAGCGGAAATTCCGCGAAACCACGGGCCTATCGCCGGCTCAGGCCTGGCTGCGGTTTCGCGTTGAGGAGGCCGAGCGCCTGCTCGCAGATACCGAACTCAGGGTGGAGACCGTGGCAGATCGCAGTGGTTTCGGTGAGGTGCGCCAACTCCAGCTCGCTTTTCGGAAAGTGCTTAAACAAACACCCACGCAGTTTCGTCGTCACGCCGTGCCATCATTCGGAGCCAATCGTTGAGTGGCCGCAGGAACCCCCTGCCGAATCGCCGACATCGCCCGCCAAAACAGAATGCACGCTTCTCCTCAACGGCGCACTTGAGACCCAGGCACCGCATAGCGCCTAAACTGCGTGGGCGTCTGCTTTAGGACCTTGCGGAAGGCTACTTGCAGTTGCAAAATATCGCCAAAGCCACTCTGTTCGGCGATCTCTTCTACCGCAAAGTCGGTTTTCACTAGCAAACGCTGGGCTTCTTCGAGTCTAAAACGCACGCACGCTTGAAGGGGTGATACCCCGGTTGATTGATGAAATTTTCTCTCAAAGGTGCTGCGTGAGCAGGGAAGCGAAGCCACGATCTGCTGCATACAACTCTTATCTGAGCGGTGCGTGAGCAAGTGCGTCAGTGCGCGATGGATGAGTGGATCCTTGGCACCCACTGCAGCTGTGGAAAGTCGGCCTACGACGCGGATTGGCTGCACGAGAATGGCTAGCGCTCTCCTGTTTTGGGTCATCATCTCGTTCAGCATCTCCGCGGCCGCAAACCCCATTCGCTCCCCAGCGATTTGGACACTGCTCAGAGGCGGGTCAGCAAGGCTACACACGGCGACGTCATTATCCACTCCTAGGATCGCGACCCCCGCTGGTACGACAATGCCGAGCTCTCGGCAGTGCTCAGCGACGGATAGAGCGGCGTTGTCTCCTTTGCAAAAGATGGCTATCGGCTTTGGTAACCCGTGCAGCCACAGTCGGAGCTCCTCGCTGGCCTTGCGCACCGAGGGTTCGCTCGAACGCGTGTGGGCAGGGTGTCCGGGGTTTGCGTCGGCTACAAGACACGAATGCCCTCGCTCGCGCAAGGCGGTATCGAATCCTTCCAGGCGTGGGTCGATGCTATCTCCGGGCCGCGCGTAGTAGCCGAAGTGTTGGTAGCCTCGGTGCATAAGATGGTCCGCTGCCATTCGCCCGATCGCAGCGTGATCGTTGTCGACACTCGCTATACGCGGGCTGTTATGCCCGGAGGGGAGCTGCACAGTTGGTGTTTTTGAACGTTGGATGAGCTCTATACCTTGGGCATCGAGGTGTTTCGCCAGAATGCCGTCCACCCCGAGTTGCAGGAGACGTCGCACACCATCGGCGGTTGGCTGATCCCATTTGAAGACCCACTCTGGAGACGGGCGAGCATAGGTGGCAATGCCGCGCAGCATCATTTCGCTTGGACTGCCGCGCCGATCTATCGCCAATCCGATGCGCACAGCTGCAAAGCATAGCTCAGATGTCGCGAATGCCCGCATTCGCGCTGGGCAAAAGGTTTGGACTGTTGCTGAAAACGAATCGGTACCATTGGCCTCCTGCGGTTATTCCATATGTCAGGGTCGCTACCTGTGCTTGTAGAGGGGGGAGCCCCACCGTAGATTGAGCAGCGTGCACCACCGAACTCGCGACTTTGAGCGAGGTTGCGGCGGTGCGTCTCCTCAACCCAAGCGGGATCTCCTAGCATGCGACCAATTTCGCGTTATTTCGCCAGCTTCTGCTTTTGCTCGTGGGGCCTCCAATTGGGTTGCAGCGCCGAAGTGGGGCAAGGCACCAAACAGGCGTCTCCAAACAACGGGCTGGGGGCCCCAGGCTCGTCACCAACGGCACCTGGGACGGACCCAAGCGGCTCTCCAACGGGTTCGTCGACAACCGGCGGACCGGGGAACGTCACGCCACCACCGGTGACGGCCATCCTTGGCCCCACCGCGCTCCGTCGCCTCACGGATCTCGAGTATCGAAACACGGTCAAAGCGCTTCTAAGTTTGCCAGCGCTGCCGACCGAACCCCTCCAACCCGACGCGTGGTCGAACGGCTTCAACAATTTCGGCACCGCGCTGGCCGTCCCACCAACGCAGGCCTCGCAATACGCCGATCTGGCCGCAAAGTACGCACAGAGCTTCGCCGCCCCCGCGTGCACACCCCCGATGGTTGATGCGGACTGTGCGGCAGGCTTCATCACTGGCTTCGGGAAGCAAGCCTTTCGTCGCCCGCTCACTCCGGCCGAGCAGCAACAGTATCAAACCGTCTACAGCGATGAGCGAGCACGAAAAGACCACGCAAGTGGCGTTCGATTAGTCGTGGAAACCATGCTGCAGTCGGGAAACCTCCTGTATCGGTTTGAGTTGGGAGATGCCGCACAGGGACCGAGACGCACCCTGAGCAATTATGAAGTGGCCGGAGAGCTTTCCTACATGCTCAGCGCTTCCACGCCTGACGCTTCCCTCCTGGCGGCCGCGGATGCTGGTCAACTGCAAACACCAGCTCAGATCGAACAGGCAGCGCGTCGTCTCCTAGCGCTCCCAGGTGCGCGCGATGCACTGCGCCTATTCGTTGAATCCTTTGCGGGCGTGGGCAGAGTGGATGAGGTGATGAAAGATCCTGTGGTTTATCCGAGCTTTACTGCGGAGCTCAGAATGGCCATGCACGAAGAGACAGGACGCTTCATCAACGCCATTGTCTCTGATGGCGACGGCACCTTCACGAGCCTGATGACGGCCCCGTACTCCATCGTCAACAGCTCACTTTCGAAGTTTTACGGAATTTCAGATCCGGGTCCTGGCTTTAGCAAAGCGAGCCTGAATCCGCTGGAACGTGCCGGCCTGCTCACGCAGGCCTCCGTGTTGGCGGCGCATTCCAAGGCCGGCGAGTCCTTCCCCATCGCTCGCGGCAAGTTTGTGCGCGTCGGGCTCTTGTGTCAGACGCTACCCGCGCCTCCGGCTAACGTCCCGCCGTCGCCCGTGCCCAACCCAAATCTTACAACGCGCGAGCGTTTCTCGGCTCATTCGGCGGATCCGGCGTGCTCTGGTTGCCACGCGCTCATCGATCCGATCGGCTTCGGCCTTGAAAACTATGATGGCATCGGTCAATTCCGAACCACCGAAAACGGAAAGCCCGTGGACGCAAGTGGCCTCCTCACTTCTACACGCGACATCGACGGTGCATTTAAGGGCGGTGTCGAGTTGGCGACGAAGCTCGCCTCAAGCGCCGAGAGCAAAGCTTGTTTGGCGCTTCAGGCTTATCGCTGGGCGTTTGGTCGTCGCGAAGTCGATGGCGAAGGCGCTGTTACCGAAGCCATGGCTCAGTCGTTAGCGGCCGGGGGCCTCGATGTTCGTGAGTTGGCCGTTGCCATCACCAAGTCAGACAACTTCCTGTTCAGGAGTTTCCGATGAACGCACTGTTTCGACGCCGCGCCCTGCTCAAACAACTCGGTGCCGCGGCCTTCCTAGCTACACCCGTTTTCCGCTCGGTCTTGGCTGAAGCCCAGAGCACCGCGCCGCTTCGGCTCATCATGATCCACTTTCCAAGTGGCGTCAGCATGACGTCTCTCGGTGCGGACTACGACATTGCGGGCAGTACCTGGAGCTTCGATCATGTGTTGGGATCTCTCGCAGACGTTAAGTCGGACATCGTGATCTTCGAAAACGTCAGCAACCCTGTCTCCGAGTTGGTGGCCACGTTCAACGAGCTTGAGGGTCACGGCGCAGGGATGCGTACAATGTGGACCTCCAGCACCAATCAATCAGAAACAAACTGGGGTGACACCACGTCGATCGACCAAATCGTGGCACAGGCCTATGGCTCACGAACGCGCATTCCAAACCTGAACTTGGGCGTGCTCACCGCGCGCAATCTCACGAAGGAAGGGCAACGCGCGGTGTTCAACAATGGAACCTGGATCCAACCGGTTGGCGACCCTGCAGCGCTTTTTACGCGCCTTTTCCCCAATTCAACGGCTCCCGCCGCACCCACTTCCGCCGCGCCGGATCCGGCAGCCGCCGCCGAAGCTGCGTACCTGCGCGCACGCGGCAAGAGCCGCATCGATCAACTCACGGCCGAGATCACCAGCATCAAGGGCATCGCCGGTACCGAGGAACAGGCCAAGCTCGATCTTCACCTCACGGGCCTCCGCGAACTCGAAACGAGTTTGCCCAATTCCGGCGGCATGGGTCAGGTGTTTCAGGGAACCACCTGCGCGGCTCCGAACGTCGGCAACCCCTCGCCCAGGGACGACCTTCCGGGCACCGCCGCCGCGATGAACGAGCTCCTTTACCAAGCGATCAACTGCGACATCACCAGAATTGCCACGATGCAATTCATGTCGACGGGAGACGACACCATTCTTTACCCCTGGGTTGGCGTGAATAGCGGTCATCACGGAATGGAGCACGGTTGGCGTGAGAGCGACCAAGCAAAGGCCGACTACGACGCCGTTCAAACCTGGCTCATGTCGCAAATCGCTGTCTTCATCAAGCGCCTCAAGAACACTCCCGAAGGCAACGGCAGCATGCTCGACAACTCGCTTGTGCTGGTCAATTCAGAGATGTGGGGCGAGCACACCGCCAGCCCCGTGATCGCGTTCATCGCAGGGAAAGCCGGAGGCCTCATCCGAAGTGGCAGAAACCTGGACGCCAGGGGAGCCGCCCATAGCAATTTGCTGCTCAGCATTATGAACACGATGGGCTTGCCCAACACCAACGTTGGCGATCCCAAATTCTGCTCGGGGCCGCTCAACTTGGCGTGACTTCGAGTACCCGAGCCAGGATAGATGAGATGAAAAGCCTGCGATTCCGCGATTTTTTGAATAACACCCCTCTCGTTCTAATCCTCGGCGGCTGCTCCGGTGAACGAGCGGATGTTATCAACGATGTCGGAGCGGTGCCCATGGTTGGCATGGTCCCCACCGTTGGCATGGATCCCAAACCCGCGCCAAGCAGTTCGTCGCCAGCTCCCAGCACTTCAGCGCCGAGTGCGGCGACTTCGGGGCTTCCGCCTCAGGCACTGAGAACGTGCACACCGAGCGCAGTGACCGCTATTGCCAGCCCGCAAATGAGCACCGAAGGGGACGGCAAACGAACGATAGGCGACAAAGGTTACGTCGTAACGCCAGAGTTCACGGTGAACC
>CAZSUA010000030.1:0-17515 GCA_964609655.1 uncultured Polyangiaceae bacterium
CCGCGCACGGGGTTCGGGAAGCGCCGCCTCCCCGAAGTCGGGAAACGAAAGGTCATCTTGAAGTGCCTGCGGCTTCAGGCTCCCACGGGGTGAACCTGGCTCTGGCGGAACCGGGGAAGGCAAATCGATTTCCAAAGCCTTGGTGTCGACCGTCGGACTCTGAGGGAGCGCCGCAGGCGGTTGTGGCTTCAGCGCAACCGCGCGCGGAGGAGGCCCGAGTGGAGCTCGTGGCCCTTGCCGTGCGGGAGCACCCATCGGGCGGGGCAGAGCGGGCAGCGGCGCGTCCGTGACTGCGGCCGGCAGATCGTCGTCCGCCTCCGGCATCAGGGAGGTGACCTCATAAATCTCCTCAGCAGCGGCCGGCTCCGGTGCGGGCGGCGGGACCCGACGCGGCGGAGGTACCCCGATGCCGGGCGCCACACCCATCATCGTTGGCTTTGGAACCCGCTTGGGCGACGGATTCGTGGGCTCCACGGAGGTTGCCGCGACGACTTCCGCTGGAGAATCGACTTGAAACGAAGTCCCACACTTCGGACAGCGCATCTTCAGCCCGGTTGTTGGGACTCGTCGTTCATCAACCTGGTAGGGTGCCTCGCAGCCGGGACAGTTAACTTTGAACATATCTCCCGTAACTCTTCATCAATACCAAACCGCATGCGATTTGTCGCGCCCCGCCCCAAGCACGCTTCCAGCCCAACACCAGGTCATGATACGCGAAAGCTCCCCAAGCGATGCACCCCTGGACACTCAGAATAATCGGCCTGTTGTTCGGAACCGGCGTGCTTGCCCTGGCACTGACGAGACCGCAGAGCCTCGGCTTCGAGCAGAAGGCTAAGGCGCCCGCAGAAAGCGCTCCAATCCAGCGCGCCAGCCCACCGATCTCCCCGGTCGTGAACTCAGACTCGGGAGCTCGTGCAATTCCACGCAAGGACCGCTTCACCACACTGGAAGACGGAAGCCCGGTCCCAAACTTAACTGGGGAGGCGCCCCGAAGTATTCGATTCGGCGTCATTCTTTTCCCTTATGTCGGTTCCGAAGGAGCCGACGCGGATGCGCCGGCCCGAAGCGTGGCCCTGGCAACCGCCGCGGGTGTGATCCCGGAGGCCAGGGCAGACTTCGCAGCTGCAATCAAGAAAGGTGACCGGAGTTCGCTTGAGAACGCGGGCAGAATCGAACAGGGAGTGTTGGAGCCCAGCGTCGAGTATGCAGTCTTCCGCCTCAAAAGGGGCGAAGTGAGCGACGTCCCCATCGACACACCTCGGGGGTTTTGGGTCGTGAAGCGCCACGACTAGGCAGAAGTCTGGGCGTGGCGAGGTGGGTAAGCTTTGAAGAGTCGAGGCCAACCACGTTTGTGGCTCAGAGCGAGCAAAACCAAGATAGAGTTCAGCCAAGAACAGCAGCCGCATGTCGTTTTCCGTTTCAATAAGCCCTGATGCGAACGACGCGACGCGGGCGCCAACTGTGCCTGCGGTGACGCCTGGGCTTTTGGAGCAGCTTCAGCGAGAACGCGAAGCCAGCGACAGCGCCGAGCGACGCGCCACGCTGCTGCACGAAGAGGCCGTCGTTAAGGGTCTGCTGGGAGACGTGCATTCGGCAGTCCTCGCGCATGTCGAAGCTTCTGAGCTCGTCGGGAATTTTTTCGAACCGCTCATGGTGGCGCTCGGCATCTGCGAAGAACGTGCCCCCGACCGGATCAGCGAGCTGTTGGCCGATTTTGATGGGCTCTCGTTGCCGACCGAAACACGGACTCACCTCCTGCAATACTCAGCCCTCGTAGCACTTTCTAGGGATGAGCTTCGCGTGAGCGAAGACGCCCTCAATCGAGCGATCGCGGATGACGCAACCGAGCCGACCACTTGGCTCCTTTTTGAGTTGCTCGCCGCGAGGAACGGCGATGATCAGCTGCGCGAACGCGCACTCTCGATGCAGGCAGAACAGGCAACAGACGCGACCTGGAAGGGCATGATCCAGCTGGATGCGGCGCAGGCTTCCGAGAAGGCTGGCGCCCTCGAATCCGCACTCGCCTGGCTCCAGGCGGCAGCCGATTCTCACTCCGAAGTCGCTTGGCCGGCGCTTTTGGCGCTTGAGCGCTTCGGCACTCAGCATGGGAACCTAACCATCAAGAACGAGGCTCTGAAGCGGCAAGCAGCAGCGCTTCTTGCTTCCCTGCCGCAAACCGACCAAGAGCTGGCGTCGGAAGCCGAGACCCAAGCACGAAATTCCTGTGTCTACTTGCTGCTGAAAGCTGCACTCTCTGAGCGAGCAGCGGGCGACCCCAACACGGTTCAGCAATACTTCGAACGCGCTGTTGAGTTAGCGCCCCTCCACCGAGGTGTTCGCGCTCTCGCACTTGCAGAGGCTGGGCGCCTCGGCGACCATCAGGCCAGTCAACGCCACGCGCGTGCGCTGCTGGAAGCGGGAGTGAGCGCCCCCGAGCAGGCTGCCCTTTGGCTACACATCGCTGCGGCAGCGCTCGCTGAAAAGGAACTGGATGCTGCTCTTTCAGCGACGAAAAGCGCGCTCGAATGCGATGCTGGATGTTTACTAGCAACGGCACTGCAGCTTGAGCTTCACAGCCGAAAAGAAGACCCCGTAGCGTTGGCCGCGTTCCACACGCGAAATGCCGAACGCGCGACGACCCCGGCGGAGAGAGGCCGCGCGCTGTACACAGCGGCGGAGCTTCGCGCTCGAGGCGGCAATATCCAAGAGGCCGCCGCTCTTGTGGAAGCCGCGGCCGGGGAAGTGGCCCTCACCGCTCGCATCCAGCGTTTCCTTGCGGCAACGGTCCAAAACAATCCCTGGTTTGTGAGCCTGACGGAAAAGCTCAACGCATGCTTGCCCTCCGAGGACCCGAGCGGCGTCGGTTTTGAAGTGTTGCGGCGCAACGCTCTCGCAGGGCCCGTTGCGCTTGCCGAAGCTGAGCCCGAGGACGCGGCCCCGGACACAGCATTGAGAGCTTGGCTCGTTGCTTATGGTCCCAAGGCCCGCGAAAACTCAATTGAACAGCAAGCCAAGGCGTTGACCCTTATCGCAGGCCTCGAGACAGATCCTGATCGTCGCCACAGCTGCATGTTGGCCGCAGCCCTCCGCGCCAACCTGGCTGGAAACCCGAAGCTCGCGATTCTTGCGCTCACACAGGCTGAAGATTCAGGATACAGAGAACCTGTAGCTTCGCTAATGCTCGCTCAGCTGAGCCAAAAAGCTGGGGCCTGGCAAGATGCTGCCAGCTCACTCCATCAACTCGCCCTGGGGTCTCACGATCTCAATCAAGCGGCGGCACTCTTGCTTCAATCGGGGTTGTGCTCCTGGCACGGCGGCGATCGACATTTGGCGATCGAGGCGTTTGAGAGCGCTCACGAAATCGCACCAGATCCGAGTCTGCCAATACTTCGCTTCGCTCGCAGACTCGTCGAACCCGACGAGGTCCGAGCCCGCCGAACGGCGCTCGAAACTCCCGCTCTGGGCGAAGCACAGGCGCTTTCGCTCCTCGAGCGTTTTACCTTGGAGGCGTTGCTCCCCGAAGGCCGAACGCATGCTAACTCTGCGTTAGAGCAACTCGAAATGGCCGCGCCGCAGGAGCTCCATTCAACGGCGGCACTCACGCGCGCTCTCTGGTCGAATGCCACAGAGGCTTCACTTGGAAAGAAGCTCGAAGCCTTCGAACGCCTGGAGGATTGGGGCGAGCAAGCCACTTCAATTGCGCGCGCCGCCGCCTATTACGCACGCGAGGTCCGGGACCCGATGAGCGCCACCGATGCCCTGGAGGCAGCCGAAGCCTGGGTCCAAAGTGATCCTACTGTACTCCCAGCCCTTGAGTGGCTGTTGGCGGCGCGCCAAGCCGAGGACTTCCCAACTGAAGCCCTTGCCCAACACACGCTCGGAGCACGCCTGCATGGCACAGCACGGTCCGCCTTTGAGACGAGCGCGGCGCTGATGAACTTGCTACTCGACCAAACGGCTCGCCCCCAGCTCAGCGGGAGTGACTCCGCTTCACGCTACGCCGCGCTTGAACTAGCGCCTCCTGGGAGCGATCCCAGGCGACGAGCGAGTGCGCTTGGGCACGCAACTGAGCTCTTTGGGGAAGAGAATCAGAGCCTGGTTACCGCGCTGGCGGGATACAATCTGTTGGCGCTCGGCGAACTCGCGTCGGCAGAGCAAGCGTTCAAAGTCGCGGCCACCCAGAGTCCTGAGGATGTTTTCGTCTGGGAAGGGCTGCGCAGCGTCGCTGAGCTAAGCAAGAATCGCGGGCTCTTGGCCGAAGCCTACGCCGGCCTAGGAGATTCTGTGGCGGACGCGACTCAGGGCGCACTCTATTGGGAGAAAACGTCCCTCATCTTGCTGGATGAGCTGGGCGAACTTGAGCTCGGTGAACACGCACTCACGCGCGCCATCACGCGCGACATTAGCCGCACTCGCTGCTTCGACAGACTGTTCAGAATCGTCCGCGAACGAAAGGACCATCCCAGACTGCTCGCTCTTATCGAGGCACGCCTGGACGCTACCGACGACGTGGATGAACTATCCAAATTATTTTGGGAACGAGCGCGCGCGTTTCGGACGCTCAAACAGCTACCACTCGCGCTTGCCGCGCTGGAAAGCGTGCAAATGCTCGAACCCGATCACGTGGGCGCGTTAGCTCTCGCGGGCGAAATCTTCATGAGCCAAGGGGATTTCGGCAGAGCCGCAGAAAATCTCGCCAAGCTTTCTGCCCTACCCAACGCACCGGCACAGCAACGATTGATGAGCGGCGTTGCAGCGGTAGACATCTACGAAAACAAGCTACAAGACACGCTTCAAGCGTTGGCCGTGCTCGCTCAACTCTATCGTTCCGGGCAGAGCACGCTACCGGTTCGGGAACGCCTCGCACGTGCGGCCACGAGTGCCGGCGCTTGGGGAGAAGCCCTCGATGTGTTGGAGGATTTGAGCAAAGAACGAGATACATCCGAGCGTCGAGCTGAAGCAGCACGGCTTTGTATGGTGATTTCCCGCGACAAGCTCAGCGCCACCGAACGCGCTGAACGGGCAGCGCTCCGCCTGCTCGCGGAAGAGCCAGCGGATCCCGAAGCACTCGATCTGGTGCTAAGCCGCAGCAACCCGGATCGCGAGCAAACCAAAGCGTTAGTCAGTCGCTCCCTTGGGCCCCTGGTTGACTGGGTGCTCAATGACCCCTTGGATGCCAAACGACTCAAGTTGCTGTTTCGCCTGGCGAACGCGCTGGAAGATGCACCGCTCAGTCAGGTCACGGTGGGGGCGCTCGCGGCACTCGGCGAAAGCGGCCCGGAACTGGACGCAGCGCTCTTAGAACTCAGCGCTCAAGGGGCCATCACTCCGCGCCTCGCCATGGACGCTGATTCCGTTCCCGACCTCCTGGATCCCGAGGATAACGGCGCCCTCGCTGAGTTGATGCGCGAAGCAGCTCCAGCTTTCGCTGAAATCTTGGGTCCAACCCTCCAGAGCTTTGGGATCAACAAAAAGCAGCGCGTTGACCCACGGCTCGGGCTACCCATTCGCAACGAGATTGCGGCTTGGGCAGGCGCACTCGGGCTTGGCGAATTCGACCTCTACATTGGTGGCGAGGAGCCGGACGCGGTTCGGGGCTTGGTCGACGATACACCCGCGCTGCTGATCGGAACGGCGGTGGTATCTCCTCTTTCTCCGGCACATCGCCAAGCCGTCGCCCGCGAGCTGTTCGCCCTGAGGCAGGGGACAAGCATCCTGCGAGCGCGGGAGCCGGCGGAAGTAGCCGCGCTCATCGCGGCTACTGGTCAAGTTTTGGGTGTGAATCTGGAGGGGCCAAGCTACGCAATGACCGCAGAATTTGTGCGCCTTCTCGGCCGCGGCCTTGGGCGCAAAACAAAGAAGATGCTGCCTCTATGGGTCGAGCGGGTGCGGACCGAGTCCCGCGATCCGTTGATGTGGATAGCCGGAGCGCTCTCCAGCATGGACCGCGTCGCAGCTCTGGCCTCCGGCGACGTTTCGTGGGTCATCGCCAAGGAGCCATCAGCCCGGAGGAAGCGTCTCACCAGCCCCGAAGACCGGTCGCGGCTGCTCCGCCTCCTAACCTTCGTTCTGTCGCCACGTTACCTGGAGCTTCGCAAAGAGCTCGGCCTGGAGGCTCGATGACCGAACGTGAGCCAAGCGCAACACCAAGTTCTCAAAATGGTGTTACGAACGAGCCTACCCCGAGTTCCATTCGACCCCAGGAGCTCCTCGACGCGCTCCTCGCAGAAGATAGCGGCGAAGCTGGACCGAGGCTGCCCACGCTCCATCAACCTTCCGTGCCCTCCGCACCTCGGCCGCCCTCGTTTGTTAACCCCCAACAAGATGGCCCCGTTTCCATCGGCCGGCCTCCGAATCTCGTGAGGCCCGCGCCTAGCACGGATGACGAGATTGACGCCTTGCTTGAGGCCGCCTTGCCGATGATTGAACCTTTCGCCGCTCCAGCGTCAGTCGAGCCTTCGACCCAAGAGGTCCGCACACTTTCGCCGAGCCAAGCTGAACTTCTAAGCTCTTCAGAGCCGGAGGCGCCCCGAGCTTCAGCGCCTCCGGAGTACGCTTCGTGGGTGCCCGATTCGTTCGTTGAGGAAGCGCTGACCCTGCGACGCACCTCCAAACCCCCGCCGCTCCCTCGAAGCGCCCCGCACCCGCTCGACGCCGAGCGTCCGGCAAGCGCGCACATTGAGGAAGCCGGCGCTGTCGAACAGTGGGCAGAACAAGCAGCCTGGCTCGAACAACAGGCGGAGCTCACCACCGATCCCAAAGCACGCGCCCGCCTGCTGGTTGTGGCTAGTGAAGTGTGGGCCATGGTTGGGGACCCCGCGCGGGGGCAGAAGCTTGCAGGCCTAGGGCACACGGCTTGCCCGGCATCCCCCATCGCATCGCGTCAGCACCGCTGGTTCTCTGCGGAGCGGCACGATTGGAAGAACGTAGCGGCTGCCCTGGACGTTGAAATGCGAGCCAGCGTGGACCCCGAAGCGCGCGCCCACGCTGCCTACTATTCAGCGGAGATCCAGCGCCTTCTGCTTTCGGACAACAGCCTTTCACAGAAAAAGCTTGAGTTCTTTAACAAGCTTAAGCCAACCGATGCGCGTGGCCTCGTCATGAGTTTTCTGGATGCTCTTCGAGCCAAGAAAGCACCAGCAGCGAATTGGCCAAACGAAGGTGGTTTGAGTGAACTTGCGAACGCCACCGACCACATGCTGCATGCTCGCGGCGACAGCGACGCGGCGGTGGTGCAGCACGTGCCCATGAGTGTAGCGTTCCAAAAAGCCAGTCGCGCACTTTACGCTGGTCGCCCAGAGCAGCTAGCGACAAATCTGGAGCCCATTGCTCAATCCAAGGGGTTGAAGGGCGCCACTTTATGGCTGCGTGCCACGCTCTTGTCGCACAGGGCCGGCACCCGCGAAAAGTCCACTGACCATTTGAACGCACTCGCGGAGCGGAAGCAAACGGCGTTGGTGGTTCGTTCACTTGTTCACCGCGCCCTTGAGAATTCTGACTTTGAGCGAGTCAGACAGCTCCTCTCCGAGCCCGCCCACGCGGAGTCACTCAGTGTCGCGGAACGGATAGCACTCGTCGCCCTGGCTCCGCCGGGTTTCGAAACCGACAACGGTTTGCGGACCCAAGCACTCGCCACTCCAGAGCTCTTGCCCTTGGTGGCAGCTATCGACGCTGTTCGACCCGATGCCGACGCCAACGCGAGGGTGTTCTCAGGAGATGGAGCCGCTGTTTGGCAGGCGAACATGGCGCACGCGTTGGCTGACGCGAGCACGAACGGAGCGACAGAGAACCTCCAAACGCTGCGCGAGGCTCTCCTGTTCCTGGGTGCTCCCCCGAACGCCGTGCAGCTCCTTCAAGCTCTCAAGCTGGAACTCTGTTTCGCTGACGGTGACGTCTCATCGCTGGCCGACCAAATTCGTTCTTGCGCCAAGGACCCACAGCACGCGAAGAGCCTGCTTTTGGTAGCAGCAATTCTCTACGAATCTGGCGGTTTACCGAACGAAGCGCAGATTTGCTACACCGAATGCCTACGAAACGATGCCGCCAACGAGGGGTTAGTGCGTGCCCTGCTCGACACCGCCGATCCCGATACCGGGACGCAGTACCTGATTGGCGTTGCTGACGCCACGTTGGACCGCACACACCGAGCGTTACTGCTCACCGAAGCTGCTTGGAGGCTTGGTCAGGAGCACCGCGACTATCGAAAAATCCTGAAAGAAGCCTTCGAAGCTGATCCGGAGCTTCCGTTCGCCCAAGAGCTCCGACAGCGAGACGCCCGAGTACGGGGGCACGACCAAGACTTGCTCGAACTTCTGAGCGAAACACGCAACCACCGCACAGGCCCGCGCGAGCAAGCCAGCCTGCTGCTCGCTGAAGCTTGGATGCTTTCGGGCCAGGCGCCTCAAAGCTCCGCAACCCTCTTGCGAGAAGCCTCCGAACTTGCCGGTAAGGATCTCGCGACCGCGCTGTTCTTAGGACGCTGGGGAGATCCAGCGCTTCGCGCACAAGCGCTCCAAAGTGAGCACCTGGCAAATGAGCTACCAGCTGAACAAGCTCACTGCCTCAAGTTCTCGGCCGCGCTCTTTCACGCCACGCTGGGCAATAGCGAGGAATGCGTTGCCTGCCTGGAGCAAGTTTTTCCTGGCGATGCGCTGACCCTGTCGATCAGTGAACAGAATGATCGAGCCGGGCGCGGGCTAGATAGGTATCTAGAGGCCTCGAAGGCAACCCTTGAAAGTGGCCACACCAGCTTGCGGCAGAGCACACGCTCGCTGCGAGCTAGCCTGCTCGAGAACAGAGGCCGCAGCGAAGATGTCCTGCTCGAATACCGAGCGTTGCTCGAAGACCAGCCGACACACTTGCCGGCCCTCTACCACGTCCGCCAAAGCGCAGCCGCGCGCGGGGACTTCGCGGAGCTCGCGCGGTTATCGGGGGAACTTTCGAGCCTCCTGACCGGTGATTTGGCCCTTTCAAACGCTTGGCTCGCGACCCACCTCAGCGTATTGGAGGGTCATCCTGAGCTGTCCCAAGCTAGCGCCGAAAGAGCGCTCACACCCGCAGCGCAACCGCTCTGGGCGCAGCGTCGCCTGGTCGCACACACTGGCGCACGGGATGCAGGTCAAAGCCTACGCCTCGCGCAATCACTGGCCGAACGAGCCGAGAACCCGCTCGACAGGGCAACGCTCTGGCTGCGTGCTGCCGAAGCCGCAGTGGCGCTCGAACGTTACCCGCAGGCGCTCAGCCTGATTGATGCTGGCCTTTTGGCCGTGAACGATCACTTCGTACTCCTGATCCGCAAAGCAGATCTCTTGGAACGGCTCGGCGAGTACCCACAAGCCGCGGAGGTTTGGGAGCGGCTGGGCGGAAGCTGCAACTCCCCGGAACAGGAACATCGGGCGTGGCGCAGAGCTGCCATGGTGTGGCAAGATCACGTCGACAACAAACCAAGAGCGATTCTGGCACTCAGCCATGCGCTCAACCTGGACCCCCACGACGACGACACCTTTGCCCGACTTCTGGCCCTGTACCGAGAAAGCGGCCAATTGGAGCCAATTGTTGAGCTCCTCGAACAACGCCTCGCCTTCACTCACGATATTGAGGCGCGCATCGCGCTCGATGTCGAACGTTGCCGAACGCTGGTTGAGCTCGGCCTCCACGCTCGCGCACGCGCCGGACTTTCGCTCGTGTTGGAGCTGGCCCCGAATCAGCCTGAAGCACTCAGCGCCTACGCCGAGTTGAGCGTTGCAGCTTCGGATTTTACGGCCGCTGAGCAAGCCTGGTTACGAGTCGTGCGGCAACTCCCAGATCCGCTGGCGCAGGCGGCGATCTATCTCAAACTCGGCGGGCTTTACGAGGTTGAACTACCGAACCCTGAGCGCGCTGAAGTTGCCTTCAACGAAGTGCTCAAACGCATCCCCGAGGATGTTCACGCAACTTCGGGACTTGCCCGAGTCTACGGCAAGCTTGGCCAAACCGAACGCGCTCTCAAGTTAGCGACTCAGATCTTGGAGCAGGCGCTGAGCGAAAACGACAAACAGCGCTGCACCCTCTCACTCGCAGAACTCCAAGAACACTCGGCTCTGGATCCTAGAAAAGCCCAGGCAACCCTTGAACGGGCGCGCCGCCAGTGGCCTCAAGATCCGGAGATCCTGGCGGCCCTCGTGACGTTTTACCAGCGAACTTCGCAAAGCGAGCACTCGGACAAAGCGCTCAAATCGGTGATGCTGGAAGTCCGCCGTGCGGTGAGCAGCGGGCGTTTCGACCGAGGATTCTTCCTGCTATTGGCCCGGGCGGCCGAGCTGAAGAAGGACCCAGCCTTGCGCGAAGCGACAGAAGCGGCGCTGGCGGCGATTGAGGGCCGTCCGGGAAATCTACGTGGGGTCGGGCTCGGAGCACTGGATTCGGCCTTTGATGATCTGCTCGCCCCCGAAATCTTCACGGCTGATTTCCGCGCGTTCCTACTGCAAACCCACCAGCTGCTCGAACTCGCGTTTCCTGTGGATCCGAACACGCTGCGCGCTCTGCCCTTTGCGGCTGCTGATTCAGCTCTGGAAGCAGAGATCTTTGAGCTCTCGGCGGAGCTCGGTCTGCCCACACCCAAACTGCTCATTTCGCCTATTTTGGGTGCGATCTGCGTGCCAACCCTGTCGCCTGGGCCTGAGCTGATTTTTGGAAAGGCTGTCGCCGACGCGAGCCCGAGCACGCGCACCTTTCTTATCACGCGCAGCCTGAAGCTCTTGATGTCCCACACGGCTGCACTCACAAGAATTGCGGCGATCGAGCTTTCGCCGATCCTCGCGGGACTACTCTCCACCTTCGACGACCGGATTCAGGTTGCGAGCGTGGAGCCGAGCAAGATCGCCGCGGTGCGCGCTCGAATTCAACCCCATGTCACCACGATAGCGCCCGATCTTCCGCGGCTTGCCGCAAGCGTCGCCCAGACACTCGGGGATCGAGCCAACCAACTCGGCCTACTCACCCATCAGTGGGCCAATCGCTCAGCACTGCTGGCGTACGGAGATCTCAACGCCGCCCTGCAGGCGATCGCGCTCAGCTCAGGCCAGCACGCATTCGGGGATCTGGATCGCGAAGCGCGCGTGAGATTCCTCATGCGCCACAACGAGGCCCGCGATCTCGTCGTCTTCAGCCTCTCAGATGATTACACGCTGGCGCGCGCCCGGCTGTAGCGTTTTCAACGCGGCTCGACTTCAGCGCGGCTCTCCCCGCGCGCCGTGAAAGCTCGCACCTGAATCGTCCGATATCAGCAGCGGATAAGCCCCACGCGCTTGGCGATAACCCGAATACAACAGCACCTTGGAGCCCAGCGCCAGCAGATGACGGGGTAGCTCGGGGTAGGTCCCGGCACTCCATTCTCCGGCATCAAAAGCCACCGAGAAGGGTGTCCAGGTCAGCCCATTATCGCGGGTTGAAGCCACACGGACGACCGTTCCCATAGTAGCGGCAACCACCGTCGTGCCATCGAGGCGAACCATGTCGAGCGGATACTGGCCTACCTTCAACTCAGCGCCGAGCGTGGGAAGATTCATCTCGCGACAACGCTGTTGGTAGGGACAGAGCCCCATTCGGCTCTCGCCAGCAACGCGCATGAGAAGCGCCAGTCCGCGGTCGTCACAACTCGTGGCAATCAACTCCCCGGCGGCCGGCACAGCCTCTGTCTCATACACGAGCAGCTGACCACGGAACGTGCGAACCGAGATCGCGCGCGACGCTGGCTGAACGCCAACCTGTGCAGAAAATGGGCCCGTTGGTCCCCCGCAGCGCTCAACATGTGCTGCACGTGAGCGAGGTACCTCGCGCCACGCGTAGCCATCGCTCGACGAATAGGTTGTGAATCGGGTGCCCGTTGCCAGTGTGACCTGAGCTTGCTGGCCCTCCACGAGTGTCGCGCGTTGCCAACTCGTTCGATCTGGCAGCCCGCGACCCCAGGCGGGCTTCACGGGATCGCGCGGATGAACAGCCGTCGGAGGAGTGAGCGAAGGTTTGAGCAGCCTCCCCGGTTCACCCTGCAGAAGCGGCCAGGCTCTCCGGTAAAGCACGGTGGCGACGTCCACGCCGAGGTCGAGGTCTTCGAGAGAAAAGGCCGTGGCCGTTCCGCTTTCCCACTCGCGAAAGGCCGAAGCAGGGGCGGAAAGTGCGCTCACCAGGCGCGGGGAACCGCCGAGGAGCACCGCAAGCTTGGCACAACGAGCAAAAGGAAGTGCCGCAGCGCCGGAAGACACCAACCTGCGGCGAAGCAGACGCCGAAAATCCCCGTCTGAGCTCAGAAAAAGCTCAGCTCCAGTGGGCCCTGCCATGCAAAGGGCATAGTCAGCAGCCGCAGGACCTACTGAGTACATTCGCCACGCTGCTGTCGCGCGCGGCACCACCAGCAGCACGAATGCCCCTGTCAGGATCAAGAATAGGACCCAGCGCAGGCGAAACGGGGCATTGCCTGCAATGGGCGCCTGCCGGGCAACGAGGGTTGTCACCTCACCAGGTTAGCTTTGTGGCCCAAGCTCGGCCAAATACGCAGCAGCGCGTATTACATTCGCTCGTCGGGACGGACGCGCTTCCTGCGACGACGAGCGGCTTCGCTCATCTTCTTGCGCTTCTTCACCGAGGGCTTCATGTAGTGCCGGCGGCGCTTCAGCTCGCGCAGAATGCCCTCAGCCGCCATGCGACGCTTAAGGTGCTTGATGGCACGTTCGATGCCCTTGTCGCCAACGGCGACTTCAAGGGGCTTGCACTGGACGGTCTCGTTCGGGTTCGCCAAGGGGCGGCTGATATGACATTCTGGCCCCCCCATTGCAACCCCCAAAACGGGCAGTTAACGGGCCACGCGGAAAGATATTGCCCATGAACGAACAGCTGAGCCTGACCCCCACCGGCGTCAAAGCCCCCCACGGTGCACGGGAACTCGAAATTTCCTGGGCCGATGGCCACAAGAACCTCTACCCACACGCTATTTTGCGGGGATTTTGCCCATGTGCGGCCTGCCAGGGGCACTCGGGCGAGATCACGTATCAAACGGGAGGCGATCTGGAGCTCCGCTCCCTCGAACCGGTTGGCAACTACGCCCTCGGCCTCACTTGGGGGGACACTCACAGCTCGGGGATCTACAGTTTTCGCTACCTGCGCAAGCTCGGGACGCTCCTTGAGGAGCATGGCGCCGAAGGACTGGTGGCGATGGGCCGGCTCGGGCGCGTGTAGCGCCAATGGCACGAATCGCCGTCGTGACCTCCTCGTTTCCCGAGGGCCCAGGTGACGCTTCGGGACACTTCGTGCTGTCGGAAGTGAACCTGCTATGCCAAGCGGGCCATGAGGTGGTGGTGCTCGCTCCGGGAGCAACCCCGAAACACTTTCCAGCTAACGCTTTCAAAACGCACTGGCTCGGACCTCTTGAAGCCTTTGGCTGGCCAGGACTTCCGACACGTCTGCGAGAGAATCCTTGGCGCGCCGTCAGTGTCGCCAAGTTTGCGTGGCGGGTTCGAAAGGCGCTCCAAGCTCTCGGCCCATTGGATCGGATCATCGCGCACTGGCTATTTCCCTCGGGCGCTCTCCTGCTTTTCGCACCGCGGACCGAATGGGAGATTGTCGCGCATGGTTCCGACATCGAGCTCCTCCTAAGACTACCGCGCTGGCTTTCGCGACCCTTTCTGAACACACTGAAAACAAAGGGCTGTAAGCTACGGTTCGTGAGCGAAGCCCAACAAGCAAAAACAGCGGCTCGCTTTGGCAACACGCTTCCCGAAAGCTACGTGCGCCCCTGCACGCTTGACGTCTCGACCCTCACTCGAACGGCCACCGAACAGGCACTAAAACTCGGGCCAAATCGGCCAATTATTGCCATCGTTTCACGGCTGGTGCCGGAGAAGCGCGTGGCCACCGCGCTCCGTGCGGCCACGCTGATCCCAAACGCACAGGTGGTGGTGGCTGGAGATGGGCCACTTCGAGAGAGTCTCAAGGCTGCCTTTCCCGAAGCGAATTTCGTGGGGCTGCTCGCTCGCCCACTGGCGTTAGGTTTGATCGCTACAGCAGATGTCCTGATTCATGCATCGGAGCTTGAAGGCGCGTCGTCGGTGATACGAGAAGCCCGCGCTTTGGGCACGCCAGTTGTCGCGGCCAATTCAGGAGATCTTTTGGCGATGAGCCAACAGGACAAGGGTTTGTTCGTGCTTTCCAGTCGGGAATCGCGCGACGCTTAGCCGCCGCGGCGAAACGCAGCGAAACCAGACTATTCGTGCCGAACTCGCGGCAGGAGTTCCGCGAAGTTACAGGGGCGGCTGCGACTATCCAGCTGAGGCAACAGGATCTTCTCGAGCGCCAGACGCACCGCTCCGGTGGAACCCGGGAGCGCAAAGAGAAGTGTTGTTCCGCACAGACCCCCAAAGGCACGGGATTGCAACGTGGCTGGCCCGATATCTGCGTAGCTGAGAAAGCGAAAAAGTTCGCCGAAACCTTCGATGGCTTTTGTGACCAATGGGGACAGCGCCTCGGGCGTGACGTCACGCGCGGTAATGCCCGTCCCCCCGGTGGTGATGATGACGTCAACGCTGGCGTCGGCAATCCACCCTTTGACGTGATGTTGCAGGAGTGCCGCGTCGTCTTTAACGATGGCTCGGCCGCGGATTTCGTGCCCGGCTCCGAGCAGCATTTCCACGAGCGTCGCACCGCTCCTATCCGTTTCGAGTGTTCTCGTGTCGCTCACCGTCAGTACGGCAATTCCCAGAGGGTGAAAGGCTGCATCAGGCATGCCCCTACTGTAACCGGATCGCTCAGGCTAGAGTGAGCCGCTTGCACACTTGGCCTCGGCTAACCCCAAAACTTCTGCTGCGGCTGCGCACGCGTTCGACGCTCGTGCTGGTCGCGGCAACGCTGCGCTGCAATCTCCACGAGCCACCCCTGCACTCGCGGGCCGATCAGAGCCAAAGTTCACGGCTCAGCCATTCGAACCCCCCGGCACGGTCCGTCCCTTCGGCACCGCCTGCGGCCTCAGTAGCGGCCATCGACGCACCTCATCTCACTGGGGGCACCGGTTCGGTCCGCGGTGAGTTTGGGTTAATCAGCTCGGTGGAAGAAACTGCCACCCGGGCGGGCGTCGCCATCTTGGAAGCAGGCGGCAACGCGATCGATGCAGCTATCGCGACCGCCTTCGTACTTGTTGTCACCCACCCAAGCGCTGGCAACCTTGGCGGCGGGGGATTTCTCCTCGTACGCCCCGCACACGGCTCCACACTGGCCATCGATTTTCGCGAAACCGCACCCCAGGCGCTGACCCAACGGAAATTTGATAAAATGATCGCGCAGGGTGCCGAAGGCGCCGCCGCCGTAGGTATCCCCGGAACCGTGGCCGGGCTTTGGCTCGCCCATCAGAAGCTTGGCAAGACGCCCTGGCGCGAACTGCTCGCTCCGGCAATCGAGCTCGCCGAAGTGGGCCATCGCGTGCGAGCGCGTGAAGCGTTAACTATTAAGTGGAACTGGGCGAAGCTTCAAAAAACCCGCGAAGCTCGCGAGGCTTTTGGCACCTCCACTGGCCTTCCTCTCCCCGCCGGCAGTCTCGTGAAACGCCCCAATTTAGCCCGTTCCCTGCGCTTGATCGCTGATCGAGGCCGCGCTGGCTTCTATGCGGGGCCGATTGCAGAAGCCCTCACCCACCTCGGACCTGACGGGCTAATCACGCAGGGCGATCTCGATCACTACGAAGCCAAACTGCGCGCACCCCTCATGCTCAACTATCGAGGCTGGCAGATTGAAACCATGCCTCCGCCCTCGGCCGGAGGAGTTAGCCTGGTACTATTGCTGCGATTCTTGGCTCAGCAAGGGAGCGAGCAGTTCGCGCGAAATTCCGTTGAAGGCCTGCATCTGTTGGCGGAAGCCTCACAGCGAACTCAAGCTGAACGCCGGTTCTCCGTCGCCGATCCGGATCGCTTGCCGCTCCCAGAAGCGGAAGCCACCCGTCAGCGTTGGCTCACAGGTCCCCTGCCCTTCGCCGATCATCCGATCTTGGCCAATTCCACAACACCCTCCCCAACGTTGCATCCGTTGTATGCGCAGGCGCTGAAGGAGCTGGAGCACACCACTCACCTCTCAGTCTCGGATGCGGAAGGCATGGTCGTGAGCCTGACAACGACGCTTTCGGCTGGATTTGGGGCAAAACTCTGCGCACCCGGGACTGGGATCGTGCTCAATAATTCCGTGGCGGCCTTCGGCACCGGAGGGGTCAACACGATCGCACCTGGTTTTCGCACCGTGAGCTCAATGGCCCCAACACTCGCCACGCATCCGAGCGGTACTACACTCGTCCTTGGCTCACCGGGTGGCGACACCATTCCCAGTACGATTGCTCAGATCCTCACCGATCTGGTCGATCATCAAAGCACACTGGCGGACGCCGTTCGTGCAACCCGCGTCCACCACGGCTTCGTGCCAGACACGGTCCAATATGAACGCGATCCCCCGCTTCCAGCCAACGTGATTTCGGCCCTCAAGCAGAAAGGCCACCGCGTCAAGGCGCGCAGCAGCTTTGGTGACGCCAACAATCTGCTCATTGTTCAAGGGGTCGGGTACGCGATCGCCGATGAACGCGAAGGTGGGCTCGCCCTCGCCGCCAGTAAACGAGCTAATTAAGAACGAGTCGGTAATCCGCTTGGGATCCGCCAGCGATCATTCCCGAGGGGCAGGCGCCGGCTCCGGTTTGGCTGACTCTTTCACAGCAGGCACAGTGCCCGAAGCACTCGGGAGCAACCCGAACACTAACTTGAGGTCGCTCCCATCTACCCGGCTCTTCCGCCGGCGGAAACCGTCTTTGACCAAAATCACCGAAAGCGAAGCGCCTGCCGGCACCTCCAATGTTGCCGGTGTGAATCCCCGATCGAGCCATTTGGTCCCTTCGATCACGTAGACTCTTGCCGAACTCGGAACGGACTCGATGAGAACGGCCTTATGCACGGCTCCAGCAGTGTTTCCTGGAGTCTGAACCGGAACCGTCGGCCCTGCAGAAGGCGCAGTCTCAGGAACTCCGCTTGCCACAGAAGGCGCGGTCTCAGGAACTCCGCTTGCCACAGAAGGCGCGGTCTCAGGAACTCCGCTTGCCGCAGTCGGATTCAACTGTTCGGATACGACGGCGGTGGGCGCGGGCAAGGAATTCGGCGCTGCGGGCGTCGTTGGTTTCACTGGCTCCCGTGCACTCACTGGTTCATTCGCCTGCGGGCTTTGGGACTTCGGAGGCGACTGACTAAAAAAGACAAACACCAAGACAGCCACTAGCGTTAGCGACATGAGCGGAATGATCATACGTGAAGAACGTGCTGACTTCGGCGCGACGGGCTCACGAGCAGGCAGTGGGACTGAACTCGCCGCCACTGGCTTCTCTGCGACGGCCACTGGCTTCTCCGCGACGGCCACTGGCTTCTCCGCGACGGCCACTGGCTCAGCTTCTTTCAACACCGCGGCTGCGGCTGCAGGCTCTCTGGCTTCCTTTGGTACCAAAGGCGCTTTGGGCACCTTCGGCAGCGGG
>CAZSUA010000030.1:17615-27878 GCA_964609655.1 uncultured Polyangiaceae bacterium
CGTCTGGCCATTCGGAGTCAATGGCCTCGGTGTCGAGAGCTTGATTTCGCTCCGGGATCCAGGATGGAGTCGGAGCTTTGGGCTCCGTACCACTGGCGTGGCTGGTGCGGGAGGACGCGGAAGAGCGTTGTGAGTCGGACATGACGATTGGTTCGGGTCCCTTGAACAGCGCCCATTTGGGCCGCGCGGAGACTACCCAGGTGGCCGACAATGTCGAGGGCGGCTCATTTCGCGCCACAGCAGCTTGCAAACCGTTGCACACCGAGCAGGCTAGGCTTCCGTTCGCAGCACCACTTTCCGATATCGACACATGATTCATAGGCATTTCGGGCGGTTTTTTGTCATGGCTTGTTTGCTAGGTGCGAGAGCGCTACCCAGTGCCGGCCCATGGACGAACTTTCGCGCGTCATATCGCGTCGCCGCACCTTCGCAATCATTGCGCACCCCGACGCCGGAAAAACGACGCTCACGGAAAAGCTCCTCTTGTTCGGAGGCGCGATCCAGCTGGCAGGAGCTGTCCGCGCACGCGGTGAACAACGACGCACCCATTCGGACTGGATGAAGGTGGAGCGTGAACGCGGCATCTCGGTCACGGCCTCGGCTATGACGTTCGAATACGACGAGCGCACCTTCAATCTGCTCGACACCCCCGGCCACCAAGACTTCAGCGAAGACACCTATCGAACGCTCACCGCCGTCGACTCAGCTGTGATGGTGTTGGATGTGGCTAAAGGCATCGAGGGGCAAACTCGCAAGCTGTTCGAAGTGTGTCGCATGCGCGATGTGCCCGTGATCACCTTCGTGAATAAACTCGACCGTGAGGGCATGGAGCCGTTTGAGCTACTGGACGAAGTGGAGCAATCGCTGGCGCTCGACGCCACACCTGCAAGTTGGCCGATCGGGATGGGGCACCGCTTCCTTGGTTGTTATGACCTCGTGCGTGACGAATTGGTCCCGATGCCGAAGGGTGGCATGACTCGCCTACCGGTGGGTATTCCCTGCAAAGGGCTGAGCGATCCAAAGCTTGGGCAGCTACTGCCCCCTGAAGCGCTGCAGAAGCTCCGCGAAGAGGTCGAAATGGCGCGCGCTTTGTGTAAACCCTTTGATCGGCAAGCCTATCTTGAAGGTCACTTAACGCCCGTCTACTTCGGCAGCGCCTTGAACAACTTCGGCGTGCGTGAACTCTTAAGTGGCCTATGCGAGCATGCGCCACCACCGACCACGCGCCCCGCCGTCGAAAGAGTTGTGCATGCCACGGAAACAGCGGTAACCGGCGTTGTTTTTAAGATCCAAGCCAACATGGATCCGAAACACCGTGACCGCATCGCCTTCGTCCGGCTCTGCTCCGGCCACTTCACGCGCGGCATGAAGCTGAATCACGTCCAGAGCAACACCGTGCTCAAAGTGCACAATGCGGTTCTCTTCTTGGCGCAAGAGCGCGGGTTGGCCGAGGAAGCCTACGCCGGCGACATCATCGGGATCCCGAACCACGGGAAATTGCGCGTTGGCGATACCCTGACCGAGGGTGAGAAGCTGCACTTCACTGGGATCCCCAGCTTTGCACCCGAGCTCCTGCAAACGGTCCGCCCCGCCGATCCTATGCGCGCTAAGCACCTGCAGCGTGCGCTTGAGCAACTCGCTGAAGAGGGTGCTGCGAGTGTGTTCAAGACTCGCATCGGCTCGAACTGGATTGTCGGCGTCGTCGGCTCACTGCAATTCGATGTTTTGGCAGATAGAATTCGCACCGAATACGACATCGCCGTGCATTTCGAAAGCACCTCGCTCTTCACCGCCCGCTGGGTAGAAGGCGACGAGCCGTTGGTTTTACGCAAATTTGCTGAAGATAATCAGGGTGCTATCGCCGACGACCACACGGGCGCACTCGTGTTCTTAGCGCGCAACAACTGGCACCTCGAGACCGCCATCAAAGAAAATCCCAAGCTGCGGTTTGTGAAGACGAAGGAGCAGACCCACTAGTCAGACTCAGACTCATCCGGCTCTTGGCGGAAATATCGACGCGAGGTCGATCTCAACGTCGTCGAACGGGTGTAGCGCAGCGCTCCCGGTATCCCCGACTACTTGTTCGACGACGTAACCTTCGCGGACGAGCCGCAGCACCGTGAGCGTCCGATTCAAGGGCTCAACCAACCAGTACCAAGGGATCCCAGTTCGTTGGTAGAGGGCTCGCTTCTCCCCCTGATCGTGAAGAGCCGTCCGTGGAGACAGACCTTCGCAGACCCAATCCGGTAGATGACGCACAGGACGCTCCGCAGGAAACTCCGGAATGCGCTCCTTTCGCCATCCAGAAATGTCGGGACGACAAATGTCGTGCGGTCCGAATTCGACGTCTACGTCCTGGATCAACCACCAGCCACCTGGTCCACCCCGACCACGCTGGAACGGTCCCCTCAGTTCCGCGTAGATTTCGCCCAGCGTGCTTTGGTGCGCAGGCGTGGGCGACGGCTGGAGCGAGATCTCTCCCCCGATGATCTCCGCGCGATCTGCGTCGGGCAAAGCAAGCAAGTCGGCATAGGTTGCCAGTCGTCTCGCGGGTTCGGGCACGCCCCATTGTGTCACGACGGGGACTCTTCGCCAAAGCACCTTGTAAACACAGCTCAAACGCGGAAGGTTGCGGCGGAACTCGCACGTGCGAAGGCGCGGCCCTCCCACCGTCGCCGACCTTCATCATGGCTGGGCTCACCGCGCGGTCGACATCGTGGAGCGTGGGCGGGAGGACAGCGTCCATCTGATCAGGCAGCCAACGGTGGCTCACCTCTGACTCGTGAGCGCATACACCATGTCGCCCACGAAGCGCTTGAACGAATCATTCTCCACGAACTGCTTGTAAACCTGAGTGTCGTCTTTCAGCAGAGTTGCATGACTTTTCCCAGGGCTTCGTCGTGGGCCATACGCGCGGTATGGGGCGTGTTCTCTTTCGCGTTTTGGTAGGCGGGGTCGGAGGCGACCTTTGGCGCGATGTCATCACGAATTCGCTTCGCCACGCGATCTGTATCGCCGAACAGTGTGCCGAACTGTTCATTGAACGTCTTGAGTATGTTGCTCAGGCGGTCGAGTTCGGGATCAGGCTTATGGCCGCTGGCACTGGTCGGAACGGGCTCGATTTCCGCATCCGCGTGGCCCCATCGGTGTGGCCCTTGTCGAATGGCAAAAACCACGAGTTCTTGCCCGCGAGCCGGGTGCACATTTGCACCGCGCTTTCGTCCACCGCGAAGTGCACCACGCACCGGCCGAACTCGAACAGCCGCTCGCGTGGGTCACGGTCGCGTTTGTACTGCTCAACCGCGTCCAGCACTGTCTGATTAGTGAGGCTGTTCTTGAGTTCGAAAGTGGCGATAGGCAGACCATTGATGAACAGCCCGAGATCGAGCGCACGACGCGGTTGCCAATCTCCCCCGAAAGCCGCGCCAGGAACTTGAGGCGGCCCATGTCCTTGGCCTCATCAGCATCCGCGCTCGCCAGCTTTTCGAAAGCGTCGGGCTGCGTGGCACGCAGGAAGGCGAAGAGCTGCCGCACATCCAGCGCATAGGCGCGCTCGTAGTCCTTGGCGCTGCCCGCGCTGTAACCGGTCCCACCGTAGGTCGTAACAGGCTCGGCCAAGCGGTCCGCTTGCGGGAGGACAGCGAAACCATCCGTGCCCGTCATGTGCCGCATGATCAGCGTCTCAAGGCCTTTTTCGGTGGTGTCGGTGGTCATGAAGGCCGGCGTCCTAGCTGGGGAAGATGGGAACCGATCAAGCAACCATAAAGCAATCCTTGCACGTTCGCGGCCTTATGAATCGACCACTGCCCTGACTGCCCGTACCGCCGATCAACAACCCATCAACAGAGCAAACTGCCACACAACCATATGTAATTATTACATTTATGCTGCCGTCATGCCCTCGTGAGCGGGCACTTTTCGAATGGTCGTCAACACAGAATTGACCGTTCACGAACGCACCTCGACCGCCCACCACGGAAGATACTTCATCTGGCTTGGTGCCGCGTCGCGCTCGCGAGGCACGATCAACCCACTCGCCAGCGCGTCACGGATCAGGCGAGAAGCGGTGGCACGGTTAGGGAACGTGATGCCGAATCTTTCCCGGACCGAGGCGTTGGTCAGAAATGCCCCGTGCGGGTACATGAGGCCTGCATGGAGGTAGCAAGCACGAACGCGTTCCTGCGGCATCGCAAAGCGAGGCCCGTTGTTCGGTGATGCACGCGTCGTCGACGTCGCGCAAAACGTCGTCGGCGATCCCCCAGATAAAGGAGACGATCTTATTGTGCGTTGCCTGATCCATTAACGGGGTTGCTCGATGCTAGGGACGGGGTGCGGTGGGCCACCCGCCATATAACAGCAACCCGCGACGGCGCGCACAGCTCATTTTCAACGGGACGCCCGCAGGTCTGCGTTCTTTTTCTCCGATCGGATTCCGGATGGCCAAGGGCGACCAGCCTTTCATACTTTTCGGGACCGTAGGCGGCACGGACTCGTTCGTTGTTGGCTTCGCTGATGAAGCTCAAAGACATGCGTCCGGCGCTCTAAGGACGTAGCGCCTGTTCGGTGGAGCGCACCCAGCTGATGTGAGGCATCGTTGTTGTCGGTACACGTCCCGTAGCAGTGGTATTGCCAGGGCACCGAACGGCCTCCAAGCGGAGTCGCTTCGTCCGGCACGGCAGCGACCGCTCCCGCTCCATCACCCGGCACTAGGATGACAACGCTGAACCGTGAAGTGGCAGTTGCCCTGTAGGCGATCAGCGCGTCGATCGTTTCAACGGTCAGGGCCGCCAGATTTTCAGAGCGCCAGTAGTGGCGCCGACCGTGGGGATTGAGGATGAGCCCGCCCCCGACTTTGGGGTGTTTAGATTGCTAGCGACACCCAATTCGTTGCGTACCGAGAGCAATGTCGTCGTACCAAAGGGTGGCAGGATCGCCGCTGTACTTCTCGTATCCGATCCCGACTGAGGCGTAGCTCGGAGCCCAGTCCGTGAGGTTCCGGAAGCCGTCTTTCATGTTGGGATTCCAGTTGGTCACATGCAGCGGAAGAATTTCAGTGTCGTCTACCCACACCCGCGCTTCACTGCGCTGGCCATCGAAGTGAACTTCCAAACAATACCATGTATCAGGCGCGAATTGGAGCCCTGGAGTGCCATCGTCGTAGTCCCGACCACTCGAGAGTTGCTCCGGATCGCCCGGCATCAGATTCACTTCAAGCATCTTGTAGTGATAGCCAACACGCAGCTCCTGTTCGTCCATGGTATTTTTCCCAGCCTCTACGTAGGTCGAGTGGCCACTGCCCATGGGTGATGAGGAACGCACAAATACCCGCAAGAAAAGGCTGTTATTCGGCGTGGGAAGCCCGTGCATGGGTCGCAAAAAGGCGCGGTAACCATTGCCAAGAACCTTCACCGAATTGCGTCCCGAGTGTGCCTCGCCGGAGTCGACAAGGACACTCTCGCTGTTGATCAGATCGACTTTCCAACGTTCCGTATTGGGAAGTGTTCCACTGACGCCACTTTCAAAATCGTCGCACAGAAAAATACCCGGCGCACCGCATGGAAAGGTGGCGACAAGCGAAGGGGAACCACTACTGCCGCCTGCGCTCAGGGCGCTTGCATCTCGGCCGCCAGCTCCCACCGAGCCCGCGGAAGCCTTCTGTCCGCCAGCTCCCGCAATACCCACGGTCGAGGGCAGCCCTGAAGCAACACTTGAAGCGGTTGGCGACGGCGACGAGCCCGCCGTACCCAGCTCGTTGAGTGCTGCATTCCCGCCAGCCTTTCCGCACGCGGTCACGAACAAAAGAGCGAGCGCCAGGGTGTGAAAATGACGAAAGGTCCCTCGGAATTTCATTCGTCTACCTGCGACACGTATGCGATGCGAGGCCGAAACCCTCAATAGGATCGCGTGGATCATGGCAGGGCGATCGATCGGATCACCTTGGTGAAGGTTGGATCATCGGACAGAATTCGATGACTGCTTCCTGTTGGTGAGCGCTCTTAGTCCAAACCGACCGGCGATAACATGTGGCTCCGAAGTCAACTCTCGTACCTGCAACGTGCTCCCGCATCTGCCTGCATCTGCCTGAGCCTCTTCGCCGGAGCGTGCAGCGCAGGGGGGGGCGGTGGTTTGCAAACCCCAACGGCAATGCCATCCACGTCGACCTCCGTGGGTGCCCCTGGCAACAATTCAGCCCCTGCGAAGGGTGTGCCTATCTTCTCATTGCCGAGCGATTGCAGCGTTTCCAAAGTGGGAGCCGCACCGCTGAGTCGACTGACAGTACTTGAATACCAGAACAGCGTGACTGATCTGCTGGCAGAATCCGCGCCGAGCCCAGCGTTGCAGATCGCCGACACAAAAGTTGGCGCGTTTTACCAGAATTCTGAACTCACACTCAGCGAAACTGGCGCGGCCCAATACCTGAGTGCCGCAGAAATGCTGGCCAAGACGGTCACTCAGAATTGGACCCAGAAATCAGGCTGCTCAGCACTCGACGACATGGCATGCGCGGAGGCCTACCTCGTCAAGCTCGCACGCATCGCCTTTCGCGGCAGCATGCTGGATACAGACCAACAACGGCTTCACAGCCTACTGTCCAATTCGCCTGAGCTTTCCACTGAGGCAAAGCTCCAAGTCGCTGTCTCCGCTATCCTACTATCGCCGAAGTTCCTATTCACGCTTGGGTCTGCGACAGAACTCGCCCCTGCTGGCACCACGAATGCCTCCGCGCTGCTTTCTCCAGCGGAGCTTGCCGGCCGCGTGAGCCTGGCGTTCTGGAAGTCGACCCCAGACGCCACCTTACTCGACGCTTTTGCAAACGCCTCGACACCCGCCGCGCGTGAAGCGTTGGCGCGAAGCATGTTGGAAGATCCGCGCGCGACGCGCATGTTCGGAGACTTTGTCGGCCAGTGGTTGGGGCTTGAGAATCTCGCGGGGCTTCGGAAGTCGCCCGTACTTTTTCCAGAATTCGCCGCGATTCATCCCAATTTGCTCGGAGAAACGCAGCTCTTTTACAGCGCACTTCTAACGGAGGGTGGCAATCTCACGGCCTTGCTGACAGCCCCGTTTAGTTTCATGAATCAGCCTTTGGCCTCGCTTTACGGCATCCCTAGCGCTCAGGCAGATCCTAGCCTGTTCGCAAGAGTGGAGCTTCCAGAAACACGCTTCGGAATTCTCACCCATGCGAGCTTCCTCAGTCAGCACGCGCACCCGGAGAAAGCGTCACCGGTCAAGCGCGGGCTCATGCTGCGTGAGCGTTTCCTCTGTGATCCTGTTAACCCGCCTCCGCCTGGAGTACAGACTCAAGTCGACGTGGGCACCGGCCAATCCCCGAGTGCTGCATTCATGGAGCATAGTAAGAACCCCGCTTGCACGAGCTGTCATCAGTTCTTGGATGGGCTTGGACAAGGTTTCGGCCAGTACGATGCGATCGGGCGTTACGTTGCCGCGGAGCCCGCCGCGGGCGAGATCGCGCCACCCATACTGGCCACCAACCCTGACATTTCTGGCTCTTTTGTGGGACTGCGCGAACTCACCTCCAAGTTGGCTGTCAGTCGCCATGTGTCGCAATGCTACGCGTTGGAAGTGCTGCGATATCTCATGCGTCACTCCGAGCAAGCGGAAGATGCGTGCGCGCTGCAAGGCGTGTACGCCGGGTTTGGAAAGAGTGGTGGTTCGCTGAAAGAGTTGTTGGTGGTTGCAGCCACGAGCGATCTTTTCTTGCGGCGGCGTGTGTCTGTGGAGGCGTTGCCATGAAGTTCCTCCGTTTTGGGGCTGGCACACTCAGTCGACGGCGGTTTTTGGCGGGTTTGGGTGCCTCGGCGTTAGCTGTGCCCTTCCTGCGAGGGTTGCCAAGCGCGCTCGCAGCGACAACGGAACCAATCCTGGTCCTCGTGTTCACGCCGAATGGTGTTGTACGCCATCTGTTTGGAGCCGATCCGGCACCCAACGGAATGACGCTGCGGTCATGGTGCATGCCGCTTCAGCCGTACCAGGATCAGGTGACGGTGATCAATGGCCTTGAAAACAAGGCTGCTGGGAGTGGCACGCATGGCCCGGGCATGAAGACACTCTGGACGGGCGTGGCAGCCAGTGGTGATGAGGGCTTCGGCAGCGCTCAATCCATTGACCAACGCATTGCACATGAGCTGCAGCCGAGTACAAGGTTTCGCACTCTGGAGTTTCGTGCTCGTTCACCCCAAGATTACACGGGAGCGAGCGGGCTCAATCGCATGATCTATTCGGCTACCGGCGCACCGCTTGATCCGCGCGAAGATCCGCAAACAGCCGTGGACGAGTTGTTCTTGGGTCTGGGCCAGGATCTCGCGCCAGGCGCGGACACCGAGCGAGTCAAGCAGCGCCAGACTCTCCTCCTTCAGCTCCACCAAGAGCTCAATGAGCTCACCCCACGCTTGATTCCCGAGGATCGCCGTCAGCTCGAAGCTCTACGTGAAGCCTGGAATAGCATCGGCAACCAAACGGCAACCCTTTCACTGCCAACGGCCGCGTGTGCGAGGCCGCAAGTGAGCGGAGTCACTGACTACGCAATGCTGGTCAAGACGCAGCTGGACATCCTGGCAATGGCGTTGGCTTGTGGCTTGACACGGATCGCCAGTTTTCAATTCTCTCAGGCGCGCAGCCCCTGGGTTCCCGATTTCCTCGGTATTCCAGTCGATTTTCACGATGGAGTTTCGCACCAAGTTCCCCAAGCTCAGGGCCTCGGCCCCGGCGGGTATGCCATGCCCGATCCGGATCATCCCACGCGCGAACAGCTCGCCAATTATCAAGTCCCGATTGAGCGCGCCACCACCGTGAACGTGTGGCTGGCCTCGCAAATTGCCTATCTCGCCACTCAGCTACAGGCTAGCGTCGGCCCCAACGCAGAGCCACTCCTGAAGAGCAGTCTCATCTGCTGGGGCAACGAGCTCGACAACGGCAACAGCCACAATCATAGCAACATGCCCTTGGTGCTCATCGGCGGCGCTGCCGGGCGCATCAAAACGGGTCGATTGGTGAGCTATCCGGTTCTATCCCCCAACGCACAAGCCGGCACAGCCGCGCGCAGCCACAATGATTTGCTCACGACCTTGGGCCAGGTGATGGGCGCCAGTATTCAGAGCTTCGGCGATGCGGAGCTCAACCGAGGGCCGCTGTCGGAGATTTTGGTTTAGCCCGAATTCAGGCCCTGCAACGGCGGGTCGGGCAAGATATGAACCTGAATAGGGCTCCTTGATGCGCGGCGCCAACGGAGCCTGTTCATCGAGCGACTGACGGTACTGGACACATCCCCGAATGAACTGCGGCCACTCCGGTACCACCGGGATGGGCTCAGTCTTCTCCGGCAGAAGAGCGGACGCACCAAGCTCAGCGCAAATCCAACCTCGCGCGAGGTGTACCTTGCATTCGCGGCTCTTGGCGGCCACATCAAGTACGGTCGTGATCCAGGTTGGATCACGCTTGCGCGTGGCGTCGAAAGGCTCGACGCCATGACCGAAGGTTGGGTCGGTGCTAGATTACAGCTACGCAGCTCGACGCTCGTTGGCGACCTCTTGGGCAAGGCCTGGAAGTTCGCGCCGGACGTGTGGTTCCGTATTTCACCGGCTACGGGGAGACGCCTGGCACGTTCGATCAGTCGAGCAGCATCGCTCGCGTGGGGATTGGGTTCACCGACCGCGCCCGGTGATGAAACAGCGCCGACACAAGCAACCCGAACCAGCGCGAAGCTGCACAAGGCTAGCTGCAAACTTCTACCCACGAACGATAACGACCAGCCAGAGTTCTTGCCCAATCAGGTTAACTTTCGCAGCATGAGTTCGAGTGTTGGCTCCCAGGTGAACCCCGTCGATGAAGAGCGGGAGGCCTAACAAAAGCGAGGGATCGTGCTGGATCATCACGGTCTTCAGCCCTCCGGCCACGATGTTGGCGATCTCGCGCATCGCATCCGCCACTTCGTCTCGTTCGAGCGCTGCCTCCGCCCCGAGGAAGCGTTGGGCGAGCACCTGTTGTGCCTCAGGTGTACATACCACACCGAGCTCCACCGATTGTTCGGCGCCCACTACGGAAATGTAAGCGCCACCCGTGTATGCGGGAAGCTGAACCGAAATATCGAGCACCTCCAAATTGTCGGCTTCGAACATTGAGGCGCAATCGCTCAGGGTTGCGACTGATGCTTCCAACCAGATTTCCGCGTTAGCAGTCATAGAGCCCTAGAAAATCACGCTTTCCGTCGGGCGCCTAGTGCGCCCAAGACTATCTTAGTTTGGGCTA
>CAZSUA010000031.1:0-27845 GCA_964609655.1 uncultured Polyangiaceae bacterium
GTGAAGAAGGGTGAGCTCTTGTTTGAGCTGGACTCCGCCGATCTTGTGGCCCAGATAGCCAAGCTGGATGTGCAGATCCAGTTGAATCGAGCGACCCTCGCGAGAAGCGAGAAGCTGGTAGCGGAGGGTGTTTCGGCAACCAGCGAGCTTGAGCTCGCCCAGGCCAACCTCGACAGTTTAGTGGCCGAGCGGCGGGTGCTGGGGGTCACGCTTTCTAAGACTCAGATTCGCGCTCCTTTCGCTGGAGTTCTTGGGCTGCGCCACGTGAGCCTGGGAGCCTGGGTTTCGCCGAGCACGCGCTTGGCGACCCTGCAGGATATCTCTTCCTTGAAGCTCGATTTTACAGTGCCGGAGCGCTATGCGGGCCTGCTCGCTGTGGGCGCAGCGTTTACGTTCAAGGTTGCGGGGCAGGGCCAGCCCTTCAGCGCCAAGGTGTCGGCGCTCGATCCGGTGGTGGACACGAAGACGCGCAGCATCCTCGTTCGCGGAGTGGTGGCGGGCCAACACGGGCTCTTTGCCGGAGCTTTTGCCAACGTAGAGCTGCCGATCCGGGTGGAGCAGGCGCTCTTCGTGCCTGCGATGGCCGTGATCCCTGGCGCTCTCGGCAGGCAGGTGTTCGTTGTTGAAGGCACCCAGGCGAAGGCGCGATCGATCGAGATTGGGGAGCGAACCGCCGATCAAGTTCAAGTGCTTTCAGGCTTGGCGGTGGGAGATCGCGTGATTGTGAGTCAGCTATTGCGCTTGCAAAATGGGAGTCAAGTGCGCGTGAGCGAAGGGAAGTAGCCCGCGATGACGCTCGCGGAGCTGAGCATTCGACGGCCTGTGCTGGCGATCGTGATGACGGTCGCGATTGTGGTGTTCGGACTTGTCGGATTTTCTTTCTTGGGCGTGCGTGAGTATCCCGCAGTGGATCCTCCGGTCGTGACCGTGACCACGAACTATCCGGGAGCGAGCCCGGAGGTGATCTCCTCCCAGATCACCGAGCCCATCGAACAGAGCATCAGCGGGGTGGCTGGGATCCGCGTGATTTCCAGTACTTCGCGCGACGGACAAAGCTCTATTCGGGTTGAATTTGATTTGGGTGTGCCCATGGACGCCGCGGCCAACGATGTGCGCGATAAAGTCAGCGTTGCGCGGCGGCAGCTGCCAGCGGACGCCGATCCCTCCACCGTCGAGAAGGCCGATGCGGACTCTTCGCCCATCATTTTTCTGACACTGAAAAGCGCCACGAAGAGCATCTACGATGTCGCGTACGCCGCCGACACGATCGTCAAGGAGCGGGTTCAGACGATTCCCGGGGTGGCGACAGTGCGCATCTTTGGCGACAAGCGCTATGCGATGCGGCTTCTCTTGGACGCCGACAAAATGGCCGCCCATCGCATCACGCCGAGCGATATCGAGGGCGCTCTTCAGCGCGAAAACGTTGATCGGCCAGCGGGGCGCTTGGAGGGTACGACGACCGAGCTAGGCCTCCGCTCGCTCGCGCGACTCGTCACCCCGGACGACTTCAACCGGTTGACGCTCCGCGCGGAAAACGGACAGGTCGTGCGTTTTTCGGATGTGGGCCGGGCGGAGCTCAGCGCGGAGAACCTACGCGCGGGTGTGCGAAATCTCGGCGTGCCAATGATTGGCGTTGCGATTATTCCTCAACCGAATACCAACGCGATAGCCATTGCCGACGAATTCTACAAGCGGCTGGTAGAGGTCAAGAGCGCGCTTCCACCCGACATCCATGCTGATATCGGTTACGATTTCACCACCTACGTTCGGAAGTCGGTGACCGAGGTTGAAGAGACATTGCTCATCGCGTTTTTGCTGGTGGCGTTCATCATCTTTGCTTTCCTTCGGGATTGGCGGGCGACGCTGATCCCGGTCGTCGCCATCCCCGTCAGCATCGTTTCGGCATTTTTTATCATGTATTTGGCGGGGTTCTCGATCAACGTGCTGACACTGGTGGGCTTGGTGTTGGCTATCGGGCTGGTTTGCGACGATGCGATCGTGGTTTTGGAGAATATCTACTCTAAGATCGAACGTGGACGCACGCCGCTTGAGGCATCGATCGAAGGCTCGCGAGAGATCTTTTTTGCCGTTGTCTCGACGACGATCACGCTAGGCGCAGTTTTTCTGCCTATCATTTTTCTTGAGGGGTTAACCGGTCGTCTGTTTCGTGAGTTTGGTGCTGTGGTAGCGGGCTCTGTCCTGGTGAGTGCGTTCGTCGCCCTCACGCTCTCGCCCATGATGTGTCGCTTCGTGCTGAAGAAGCGGGCGGATCCGGGCTGGCTGCACAGGACTACCGAGCCATTTTTTCAAGGCCTCACGCGTGGTTATCGAAGCTCGCTCTCGGCCTTCATGCAGGTGCGCTGGCTCTCCCTTCCGATCCTGATCGCCCTCGGAGCCTACACCGCGTGGGCTTTCCAAGGCCTCGGCCGAGAGCTGGCTCCGCTCGAAGATCGTTCGAATATTCGCGTGAACGTACGCGCTCCCGAAACGGCCAACTTCGAATACACCGAACGTGCACTCGACGAAGTGGCCCAGTGGGTGAACGACAACGTCCCCGAAGTCAGTCGCACTTTCAGCATCGCGGCTCAAGGCGGTACGGTGAATACCGGTGTACAGAATGTGTATCTGAAAGAATCGACCGAGCGCGTTCGCACGCAGCAACAAATCTTCGAGCAACTCTCCAAGGGCCTGAGTGGGTTCTCCAGCCTCCGGGTTTTTCCATCACAGCCGCCCACGATTGGTGAGCGGTTCGGTGGCCAGCCGCTGCAATACGTGATTCAGGCGCCATCGTACGAGGAAATGGTGAAGGTGCTGCCGAAGTTTCTCGAAGCCGCGCAAAAGCGCAAGGAGCTGCGCTTTTTGGATACCGATCTGAAAGTGAATCGGGAAGAGGTGAGCGTTAGCATTGATCGCGACCGTGCGGCTCTGCTTGGTGTTTCTGCGTTGGATGTGGCCCGCACGCTCGAGCTCGCCTTCGGCGACAGGCGCCTTGGCTACTTCGTGATGAATGGCAAGCAGTACCAAGTAATCGGCCAACTAGAGCGCAGCTTTCGCAGTGAGCCTGGTGACCTCAAGCGTATTTTTGTGCGAGGTCGAGCGGATGAGATGCTCTCCTTGGACAGCTTGGTCACGCTAGAAACGCGGACTGTTCCCGCGGCCATCTATCGCTTCAATCGCTACGTTTCCGCGACCGTTTCAGGCGGCCTCGCAGAGGGCTACACGCTCGGCGATGGTATTCGCGTGCTCGACGAAGTTTCCTCGGAGGTTCTCCCTCCGGCCTTCAACACGACCTTGGCTGGGCAAGCGCGCGAGTTCAAGGACAGCTCTTCAAGCCTGCTGTTCGCCTTTGCCCTAGGCCTTCTGATTGTGTACTTGGTCTTGGCTGCGCAATTTGAAAGCTTTCGTGATCCCTTGATTGTCTTGTTGAGTGTGCCGTTAGCATTGAGCGGCGCGGTGTTTGCGCTAGAGCTCACGGGTTCCACCTTGAACATCTTCAGCCAAATTGGGCTCATCATGTTGGTGGGGCTCGTGACCAAGAACGGGATTTTGATTGTAGAGTTTGCCAATCAGCGGAGGGATGCCGGGTTGGATAGGGTAGAGGCGGTCATGGATTCGGCGAAGGAACGCTTCCGCCCCATTTTGATGACGAGCCTGGCAACGATCTTGGGAGTCTTGCCCATTGCGTTGTCTCTTGGAAGTTCCGCGGGCAGCCGCCAATCCCTAGGAATCGCAGTCGTGGGAGGCCTGATAGGAGCCACGCTCCTGTCGCTCTTCTTAGTGCCGGCTTTGTATGCGCTGCTGTCGCCAATTCATCGGAGAGCAGAATGACGGGTTTTTCGGTCTTGACCCAGGCGATCGGCCCGAATTCTTCGCGGTAGTACGGGCGGTCACCGGCGAGAGATGCCACCACCGCGCTAGGGGCCCTTGGGCACGCAGTAGCCCCCCGGGCAAGACCCCAACCGCTGTCGTCGCTGGCGTAGCGTTTCGTCTCGCTCGTGACTATTCTGCGTGTGCACTCCGCGCGTCTTCGCGAAGGCGCCTCACCAATTGTAGATCAATTCTAGCGCTGGCACGGTCGATGCTTACGTCGCCCAGCATGAGTAAGCTATTGCGAGGACTGGCTGCGGGTTGGGGAGCTAAGAAGCTCGGCGGCGGCTGCCTCACCACTATTCTCGTTTTCGCGGTGCTGTGGTACCTCCTCGGCAATTTCGACATCTTCCGCTAACCGAATACGTGCCGCTCGACGGCGAGTCGTCGACAAGAAAACGAGCTCCTGTATTTGGATCTGGGCGTGAGCTAGCCTGTCGCTCCCATATGACGATCCTGGTACGCACACTTTTCGTTGCCTTGCCTTTGATAGGGGTTTGCGCTTGTCAGTCCGCCGGGTCGGCAACGCGCGCGGAGCCGCTCCATCATGTGCGCTCAGCACCGCTTCAGAATTCGCCGGGTGCAAAGCAGGCGAGCCCTCCAAAGCCGGAGAAACCCGCCGCGAGTCTGGGGGCCGCAGCACCAGGTTTCGATCTCCCGGATGTCGATGGCAAGTTGGTGAGCCTCGCCCAATACAAAGGCAAAACCATCGTGCTCGAATGGTTCAATCCAGAGTGCCCGTTCGTAAGGAATTCCCACATTAAGGGGTCGCTGGTGAACACCGCGGAAAAGCATAGCCAAGCCGGCGTTGTTTGGTTGGCCGTCAATTCCAGCGCTGCGGGGCGGCAGGGGCACGGTGTGGAGCAGAACCGCGCAGCGAGAGGGACCTACAAGCTCAGCCATCCGATCCTGTTGGACGAGGATGGGCGCGTCGGCCGGCTCTATGGGGCAACGCGCACGCCGCACATGTTCGTGATTGCGCCGACGGGGGAGCTTGTCTATCGCGGTGCCATCGATAACTCACCGGATGGCGAAGGGGAGTCGGCCGAGGGTGGCAAGCTAGTGAACTACGTGGAAGAAGCGCTGGCTGCGCTCAAAGCAGAGAAAAAGCCCGAGGTAGCAGAAACAGAGGCCTACGGTTGCGGAGTGAAGTACGCAAACTAGCCGCAGACTTTCAGGTGACGCGCTTGGGGATGTCGTCAGCACGCTGGCTTGCGCGAAATTCTATGATCCTGAATTCGGCAAGGCCGTGCTGGTGAAAGGGATCTTCTTCAACGATAGTCTGAATCTGCTGGCGGCTTTCTCCCAGCGCCAGGATCACGCCGCCGTCTCTCGGTATCTTTCGCCCGGAAACAAGGAACGCACCGGAGGCGTAGTGCTTCTTCAGAAAAGCCACATGCGCGGGCATATGTGCGTCAATTTCCGAAAGTTCCGCTGTATAAATGAGCTCGATGACAAACATGAAAGCTCACCTTAGTGACCAAGCGGGCGATGGAGGGAAGAAACCGTCGCTAGCGCTTCCCCTCATCTTCACCGAGGCCGCCTCCCATGACACCCGCGAGAGACGTACAGGAGGGGCAAGCTGAGGCGCCTAGCCGAAGCGGGGGAGGGCACCTCAACTGAGGTTGATCGGATTGTTGCAGTAGTTCATGCAGGCTAGTCCGCCAGACCTGCCCCGGGGAAATCGCCAACGCTCTGCCACGGCACGAGGGTGACCGATCCCTGTTTGCGGGTTTCGTTGCCCGTGTAGACCAAGCAGGTGTCGGTTTTTACGCTGTCATTGGCGCGGCCGCAAAGGCAGGCGACTCCAATGTGACGTAGCGGTGGCCTGGGAACAGGCTGCGGCACAAGGTGGTCTTGCTCGCTTGACGAGGTCCCGTGACAGCACGACGGGGAACTGCTGCGCTTTCTTCGCCACGACGCGCGCAAGTCTTCTTTCAATCATTTCAATATCTTCACGAGAATTCAGGCTAAATCAGTCCAATCTCCGGTTAGCCCAAAACGGTCACCGCTCCCCTACGACATTCTCGGACAAACCCGGAATGAAGGCGTTCTCAAAGTCGAACGCAAGATAGTAAGCATGCTTACTTTCCTCCTAGGAACAAAAAGGGCGGCTGTCACGCTTCGCGGCAGCGGGGTGGGCATCAACACGAATCACTTACCGAGCCAACCGAAGGCTTACCGCCGGATCACGGGTTAGGCCGGTCAGTGCGCCAACCCAGCCAGCGCCTCAGGGCGTGACGTACCCGGCGGTGACGTCGATCAGGTCGGGACCACCTTCGACGACCGCTTGGAAATCAACGCCATTTTCGGAGCGCTCTACCTTCCCGTTGTTGGTGCGGAGGGTGACGCCTTCAAGCGTGACTTGGCTGCGCGCTGAGAAACGCCCGGTACAATCTTTGGTCTCGCTGAATTGACCGCCACAGTAGGCGATATCACCGGTTTGGTGGCCGCCGCTTTCCTTGGTCCAATTCATGCCGTCCGTGGAGCGCCACCAGTTCCCAGCATCAGTGGCCGTCATGCAGACTCCGCCTCCGAGAGCCAAGCCGCGGCTTGCCTCGGTCATGAGATCTCCGCCTACCTTCCAATCATGGCCATCGAAGGAGTATGCCGAGTACCCGTAACCGCCAGTGGCCACAAACCGATTCGCAGTAAAAACAATGCCTTGCAGCCATTGTTGCTGAGGGTTGATCTCTCTTTGCCAGGTGATTCCATCCTTCGAGCTATGGATTTGGTAACCCAGCGCAACAAACAGGCCTTTAGCGAATCCAACGCCACGTAGCAAGAATTCGTCATCGCCGCCTCCGCCTAACGTCTGATCGTTCTGCCAGCTCTTTCCGAGGTCCACCGAGCGGATCCTACGCCCCGCGTATCCCACGGCTACCCAGGTTAACTCGCCGCTCGGAGGTAACGGAGAAGCTCCTCCTGCGTTACTGTTCAGCGAACCACCGCTCCCGCCGGTACCGCCAACGCTCACCGTGTTCAGCGAACCGCCAAGCGTGTTGGTGCTGCCGCCAAGCGTGTTGGTGCTGCCGCCAAGCGTGTTGGTGCTGCCGCCAAGGCCAAAAAGGTCTGGACTCCCGCCGCTAACCTTGCCGAGGATTGGGGCTCCGGCGCCCCCTGAGCCAAGAGCGGGTACGGCCAAAGCTCCACCCGTCGCTGCACGCGCTCCGCCTGCACCCCCGAGCATCATTTGCCGGGGGGTACGCTCCGGAGACTGCGAGGAGCAACCCGCAATCATGAGCAAGGGCAAGTGCCAAAGTAAACGAGATCTCGAGCGTTGGCTGGCGCGTTGTAGGTCAAGCTGGTGCATGGGCAGCGGGAATTCGCGATTAGACAGACAAGCCCGCAAGGGGGCCCTTATTGAGATCGGTGCCACCAAAACCAAAGCTGGTGTCTGTCCCGCCAAAGAGATTCAGCAAGGTCACGAACAGATCATTAGTGGTGCGCCCTTGGCCTGAAAAACTCAGGTGTTGGCCCGTCTTCAAGCGCCCACCGAGACCACCCGCGAGCACCACAGGGATTTTAGAGGTGTCGTGTGAGCCGCCCTCACCAAACTCGCTCATCCAAACTACCAGCGTGTTATCGAGCAATGTTTGACCATCACCATCATCGATGGAAGCAAGCTCATCCAGCAGGAGCGCTACCTGATCCGAGTAGTACTTCATGCCTGCGAACACCATGTCATCTCGCCCTGGCAAGACTCCGCCATCTCGATGGATCATGGCGTGCCAATTGGAGTAGCTGCCTGGGATCCCAGCACCCAGCCATGGGAAAGTGGGACCATTGTAGTCGGTGAACTGAATACTGGCGACGCGCGTCACGTCGCAGGCGAGCGCCATCGCGGCGTTCTTGATTTGCGCCTTTGCCATGAGGGGTTCGTTCTGCTCATTGCAGACTGGCATTCCATTGGCGAACCCAAGATCAGGGCTCGCGCAGCTGGCTCCAGGTTGTGGGGGCTGAGCGACGCTGCCGGCGAGGCGTTCCAGCTCACGAATCTTTTGGGCATGCAAAGTCAGCCGATCTCGATCTTCTTGACCGACACGTTGAATGAGCGCGTCAAAATCGGAAGCAACTCCATCCAAGATACTGGCGCGTCCTTTGATCAGACGATCCCGGAGCGTGAGTGCCGGTGGCGCAGGTGCGCCAGGGCTCGTTGGGAGCGAAGAAAACAGATTCGTGAAGGCTTCGAACGGATCGGAGTAACCGCTGATCGGATCGTCCTTGCCGCCGTATAACAACTGGTATTCGCCCACACCTGAACACGAAACTTGGAGCGCAATCGATTTCAGGCGGGCCATACCCTGGATGCGGCCTGCGATCACCTGATCGAAAGAGGGCCCGTTGGCGTCACCGTTGTCGCCTCCACCCGATGCGGCGTTTGAGTACGTTTGCGCGGTGAGGATAGATCGCCCGGCCTTGTTGTGACCATTGCCGCCCATGATCTCAGCCACTTTGTTGTCGAGCCCCGAAATCACGTTGAGCTGGGCTTGATGCTTGGCGAGCGGCAGAAGCAGCGGAGAAAGCTGAAAGCCGGTTCCGACGCTGTCGGGGAGCCAACGATCGAGCATCGTGCCTTCCCCATGGAAAACAACTAGCAGCCGTTGCGGATGCGAACTCACCGCGGCGCGTGAAAGCTTCGCCGTGGCCTCGAGAAACGGCAAGCCGATGGCTAGACCACCGCTGCCGAGCAGTAATTTACGGCGATTGAAGGCACCGTTCATGGCGCACCTCCTTGGCTGGCAAGGCTGCGTGAACCAAAGGCGGGACTAGTAACAGCAGCGAGCATGAGGTCCTTGATGGAGCCACCCGGAAGATTGAGTGGCTGTTTGAGTGCTTCGAGCGTACAGCTGTCCTCAGCAGATTCACGGCGGCTGAACGTGAAGCGAAACCACTGTTTAGCGACACATTCGCGAACTGTGGGATTCGTTGCCAGTGTCGCCCCTAGCTCTGCCACCCCATTGAACATCGTTCCGTCCGGCAGCACGCCCTGGCTATCGACCGGACGTCCCTGTTTGTCGAGCGTGCGATGCTGGCCGATGGCGTCGAAGTCTTCCAGACCAAGACCTACGTTGTCGATCAGGTTGTGGCACCCCGCGCAGGTGGCGTTGGCGCGAATGCCGAGCGAGCGCTCCCGGGCCGTGGCATCTGCAGGCAGCATTGGCGCCAGGCTCACAGCCCCGGCTGGTGGACTTGGGAGATCGGTGCAGAGCAGTTTGGCAAGCCCAAATTTGCCACGAAATATGATGCTCGTGTCCTTCTCGTGCGAGAGGCCCCCGAGTAGGGCAGGTAGGGCCAAGAGGCCGCCGGCGTGGTCGCGTGAAAGCGTGGCGGTGGAGAAGGCATCCGTCCCAGGTGTGCCAGGCGCCGTCAGCCCGTAGAACTTGGCAAGACTAGCATTCACCGGAAACGCGCTATCGGTGAACAGAAGCTCCAAAGAGCCGCCGGGCTTGAAGGTGTTATCCAACACAAAGCGGTCGAATTGTTGTTGAATAGAAGTTGCCAGGGCATCGGTGAAATCTGGAAATGCGGCGGCGCGTTCTGCGGGTGTAAAGGTGTGGAAGTGGGTCCACTCTCGAAAGAAACGTACGCTGGCTTGTTCTGCACGCGGTGAAGCGAGCAGGCGTTGAGCTTGAGTTTTCAACTCGGCCGCAGTTGTTAGCTTGCCCTGCTCTGCGGCCTGCAACAGTTCGTCGTCAGGCAGTGTTTCCCAGAGCAAAAATGCAAGACGCGTGGCCTGCTCAAAGGGAGTGAGCGTGATAGCTCTACTCGGGGCGTCACTCGGGCCTATTTCCACCAGATAGAGGAACTGGGGTAGCTGCAAAAGCGCGACAGTTGCGGCTGCGATCCCCACGTCAAAACCGTCGCCCTTGAACTTGTCAAACACAACTCGGAGCGCTGTATGTTCTGCCGTTGTTGGGGGGCGCCGAAACGCCCTTCGCGCGTATTGGTCGAAGAACTGATCGGCGCAGGCGGCGTCGGGTGCTGTCACGGAGCAAGGCAAGAGCTCGGGGAGCTTGGCGGCGACGTCCACCGCGGTGTCTTCAGCAGCGTGCAGAATTTGCTCAGCGACAACTTGGGAAACAGCGTTGGATTCGGGATCGGTACTAAACCCACTTATGGTGACGCCGCCGGTCACGACAGGAAACTGGGGGCTGGCTGTGATTTTTCCGTGAAAGAGGTCGCTGACGGCATTGGCGTATTGAGCTGAGGTGATGCGACGCAAGGGAACTTTGGGTGGCAATGGAACGCCGCTACAGGTTCCCGGCGAAACTGGGCCGCCAGGGACCTGGACCGGGGGGACCATCGAGCCAACGCTTGGTGTTGTGGCGGAACCCACAGGGCTCGGCAGACTGCTGGCGGCTGGAACGCTGCCGGGGCTCACCGAATCCGGGATCTTGGCTGTACATGCAAAAGCGCCGAGGCAGAGGCTGGTAGCGAGGCACTGTTCGAGGCTTTTTCGCTGAAATCGAAGCTGTCGCATTCGGGGAGCAGAGTGGTCTGAGCCCCGAGACTGGGGTCAAAATTCCCAGATACGGATAGCTGGGCCGCAATTTTCCAATCGATCGGTATTCGCGACATTTCAGTATTCGCGACAATCGTTCGCATCGGGGGTGTCCCCAAAACGGTACGGGCGTGTCTGTTTGATCCAGAGGTCTCGATTGGGTCCCACCAATTTAAACTCCATCTCCATCGCGAATCGACGGTCCTCTTCCCTTGGATCCAAGAGCGGACGAAAATGGGTTGAGAAGGCACTGATGAAGCACGCGATTCGCTCTACTTCTACAGTGCTCAAGACATAGTTTGGCGTGAGGCTGCTCTTGCCGAGGGAGTGGATGGGCTCGCTAGAGTAGCCAGCCGGAGTGAACAACAATTCTTCGGTGGAGACACCAGGCGCAGGGTTGGTGACGCTGGCTTCGCCAATTTGGGCGTTGATGTACTGAGTGCCTGAAACGGCGGGGTTCAGCACGCTGCGACTCACCGCCACGCCATTGGCGGCTTCACTCAAGAAACCCTCATGCACCAAGATCCCCATCGCCGCTTGATGTTCGACGATTCCGGCGAGCGAACGTTCATCGAACGCTCGGTCACGATATAAGCTGGCCCAAACCGTGCGTATGGCCAGCGTCACACTGCGTTCCGGATCTCCGAATTCGGCACTTGTTGAAGTGTGGAGCCCTGCCCCGCTGAAGCCTGTGAGATCTTCCGCGTTGCTGCTGCTGCGAAACCGAACACGCGCATTGCCCCACCGCGCGTAGACCTCGCGCCCCACCTCGTCGAGCAGCGCTGCATCCACCGGGTGGTCCAGGATGGCCTGGCGTATGCCTGCGAGCGCAGCCCAGCGCGCGGTTGGATCCGCGAGTGTAGCCGGGGCGGTCAGTAGTGCGTTGAGGAGCGCTTCTGCTCCAGAATACCGAAAATGGTCGAGGTAGTAGCTCACCGGTATCGCAAACGGCGTTTGCGGTGTGCGCAGAGGAGCGCCACAGTTCGTAACTCGGAGGCTTGAGAGTTCGGCAAGTTGCGCGGCCTTGGCTCCCACATAGGGCAGGGAGGCGAGGCCGAGGCCTTCAAGTGGCACGATGCCACGCACCGAAGCATCCAACGCAGGAGTGATGACGGGCCGATTATGGCGCCACTTTTCCCAATGCGCTTCGGCTTCTTCGGCCGTTGCTGCCGTTAATGAAAAGCCGCCAGCTCCCACCTCAAAGCGCACGAGTTTGCCAAGCCAAGGAGTAATACGAGGGTCGTTTCGCGCATCGATCAAGGCCAGGTTGGGCGTGCCTCGAGCCTGGCTGAGTATATTGACGTGAGCCAGGGGCGTCTGAAAGGCCTCGGTGATCAACCCACCCACCAGTCCGACGTCGTTCGGAACATCATCGGTGATCACGATCTGTTCCGGCCCGAGCACCGTGCTCAAGAGTTCGGTATGGGGGACGTAGACAAGCTCACCAAAACCAATGCCATTGTTCAAGGCTTGCAACGTGACGCCACGAAATGGCGCATTTTTGCCAACGATCGGCGCGCGTCCCTCCACCTCCTTCAAGCGCGCCTCTTGGCCCGAATCTTGGGGATGCAGGGACCAGCGCGCGGGCTCTTCAAGGCGTGGCAGGAGTTGCCAATAGGCGTCCAGCATCTGCGCACCGCTGATGGTATCGCCAAAGGTGAAATCCACGGCGTTGATCTGCGTGCTCGGGAAGGAGTCCAGAGTGCCCATCAGGTAGTTCCGCCCCTCAACCTGGAAGTAATTCTTCACGCTGAAGTCGTACCAAGCCTGATTGAAGGCTTGCCGTTCGGAATCTTTGCAGCGATCGAGGTGTGGCGCACCTTCAATCAATTCGCGAACGAAGGTGTAGTGGAGATCCCAAGCAGCAGCTCCCAAGAAATGCACGAGCCCGGGCGATTTGCGCTCCACCACGAACTTGACGCTATCGATCCCCACGTCATCGCTCCCCGAAGCCAAGGTTCGAAAATCGTTCGGGGTCCAAAAATTCCGAAGGCGCCCGGGAAGCGGCCGACTGGGAAGCGGGTTGCACTCAGTATTCGGCTTGCCCGGCGTGCTCACTTGGCACAGGCGCAAGCGTCGCGTGGTTTCATCACGGGCTAACACTGCTCCGGTTGGCCAGGCCATGAAATCCTGGCGCCAGACCGCCGTATTGCCCTTGCTGCGATCGAAGAGCGTCAGCACACCTTCGAACTCGGGGTCATTCTCTACCGGGGCGTTGGCGGTTATGGCCAGTGGCACCAGAAGCCGTGAGTGCGGCGCCACTGAGATTTGCCCATTCCACACCTCGACGCCGTCCAGCGCAGTAGGCCAGGGCTGCCCGGGCTTTTGTGCGGCGACCCTCAATGAGAACCTGCCACTTGGCAGCGTCTCCTCGGAAGTGGAAACAAGCTCGATAAATTCGGCAGGGCGGAGCGCGAGCTCAGTGATCTCCAAGTAGGGCGTGGGTTCCGGGAAAACAGCAGGGACGTCGAAGGGCGTGAAAGTCACTTCGTCGTTGAGGTCGGGGCGCCTCGGTGGTGCACACGCGAGCCCGTTTGGCTTCAACGGTGAAGCGTAGCGGCAGATCTGAAAATCGCCGGTATCGTTCGGAAAACGTGCCCACACTTCGTTCTCGGCTAACAGCGGAACAGTCACCTGCGATTGGACGGCGGCTTGTCGGTCGCGGATCGCGAGCACCTCGCCCCCCGAGCTCACTCGGAATGGCAAATGCAACCGGCCTTGCTCTGGCGAACCGTCCGCCCAAACCAGCACGCGTTCGCCGGGTGCCAAGTCCTGACTCGGCAGGCGGTTCAACGTTTTGCCTCGTTCGCCGATCTCAAAGTTCGCGAGGTTGAGTGGCTTATCTGAAGTATTGATAAGCTCGACAAAATCATCGGTCTCGCCGCGCTCGTCCACCCAGGCGCCAGCATTGTTCGAACAGACCTCCGTGATGGTGAGATCCGTCGGGCCCGTGGTTATCCCGCCACAGCTGACCAGCCCAGCGCAGCAGCACGACAGCAGGGCCGCTATTTCACCGAAGTGTGCCAAGTTGTGCCGAATGAAGCCCCGTCGGTTCGCACTTCTCGGCTGGGATTTACCTAACATGATGTCACCGAGCCTACGATAGCAAGACATATGCCGAGCGGGGCCAGTATGCTGCGGTCCGGAGAGAAGCCATGGAATATCGCTCGCTCGGTCGAACAGGGGTCCAAGTCAGTCCACTCACTCTAGGCTGCATGATGTTTGGCGGCCGAACAGACCTTGCCGATTCTTGCACGATCATTGACCGCGCCCTGGACGCCGGCTTGAACTTTCTCGATACGGCCGATGCCTATTCGCGCGGCGAGAGCGAAAAAGTGACGGGCATTGCCCTGAAGCGCAACGGCAAGCGCGGGCGCACGATCCTGGCGACGAAGGTTCATTTTGGCATGGCGGATGATGACCCGAACGCCAGCGGCAACAGCCGCCGCCACATCATTGAATCCTGCGAGCAGAGCCTGATACGGCTCCAAACCGACACCATCGATCTCTATCAAATCCATCGTCCACAAGCGTCGATCCCAATCGACGAAACGCTGCGAGCGTTGGATGATCTGATCCGTGCCGGGAAGGTACGCTACGTCGGGACCAGCACCTTCGCAGCCTGGCAGTGTGTGGAGTCGCTTTGGGTATCTAAGGAATATGGGCTCAATCGCTTTGTTTGCGAGCAACCTCCGTACAATTTGCTCGACCGGCGTATTGAACGCGAGCTGTTGCCCATGGCACGCACCTTCGGCTACGGCATCATTCCGTGGAGTCCGCTGGCGGGCGGCCTACTCACTGGTAAATATTCGCGCGGCAATCCCCCGCCATCAGATTCTCGCTACGCGGAGGTCGAGAAATTGCCACATCTGCAGGCACGTTACGTGGCAGAGCTGTTTTCCGTGGTCGAGCAATTGGGAGCCATCGCGCGCCGCAAAGAGTGTTCGATCTCCGCGCTGGCTCTGGCTTGGGTCATGGCGCAGCCCGGGGTAAGTAGCCCGATTATCGGGCCACGCACGTTGGCGCAGCTCGAGGACAATCTTGCCGCGCTCAAGGTCACAGTTTCAGCTGAAGACTGCGCGGAGATCGACGCGATCGTGGAACCAGGCTCCATGGTTTCACCGTTTTATCGCGCAGATTTTGGGCCGCATCCGTTCAGGGTTTGAGCGCCTTAGACGAAGCCTGAGCGGGCACGGAGAGGGCGCTGCGTCGGCTATTGCGCTGAAAGAACTGAATTCAAAATTCGGCGGTAATTGCTCCAGTTTGCGTGGAGCGCGGTGGCATTCGAGACGATGTCGACGGCGTGTCCCAATAGCCCGTGGTGTGCGTCATCAGGTGCAGCAGCGTCACGTGCGCGAACGGATATTCCGGAATGTAACGCACCACCGCGTCTTCCAGCGAAATCTCACCACGCTCCACGAGCTTCACGATCAGGCTGGCGGTGATAGGCTTAGTCACCGACCCGATATTAAACCGGGTGTCCGCGGTGAGCTGTGGTGCGTCTGGGCCGGGCCCAGAGCTACCCTCCAGGTAGTCGACCGTCACCCGCCCTTCGCGCAACGCGCGGACCGAGAGGCCGGGGACAAGCCCGCTTTCAAGATATCTTCTGAACTCGGCGTGTTGGGTCATACCTTCACGTTACGTCGTTAGTGCTTCACAGCAAATCTTCAGACACGATGCGGGCGTCCACGATGCGAGCGCTCACACCGGCAAGGTCGCTCACGTCAAATACTATCGCAGGAAAAATCAGACCGCTCCCGTTGATCCCGCCTTTTCCGCCGCTTGCCTTGCGGATCCGAGCATTCACCGCCAGCGTCAGCTGAAGCCCATGGCTCTCAGCTGGGATGAGTACGCCCCGTGCTCGGGGATGCTTGCGCAAGGCTCTCAGCACTTCTTGCCACATGGGCGGATTGCCGCTGATGAGCTCCACGGTGCGCACTTCGCCGAGCACGTCGAGTGTGATGCGCAAGAGGGCGTCGCCCTCGCTTGGCCCTAAGGCACGCGCCAGAGAAGCTACGATGCTCACCCATGCACTCCCACGCGCCAGGCCCCGCTTCACATCTGGGGCTGCCATCCCTGCGCGCAGTTCGGCTGTGGTGCGTGCATTGAGTTCAGTGATGGACCTTGACGTGCGAGTACGTGCACGAGTCGATTCGGCTGTGGCGCGGTCTTGAGTTTCGAACTCAAAGATCCCAGATCCCAAGCCCAGATTGATGGGACGGGTACTTGGTACCGGCGAGAGGGATGGGGCCTCCATGGAAGGGGAATGCGCTGGGGCGGCTGCTTGAGCCGGGAAGGTAGAGACTTCCGGCCTGCCCGAGGTGCTAGGGCGCGGCGCGAAGCGTGGCGAAGTTGATCGAGCTAGGGCGGAAGCGCCGCTAGCAGTAGCAGGCTTGCTGAGAGCTACCGCGTTTGACGGTGTTTCGCTGCGAGATTCCAAAGTACTGACGTCGATCTCGAGTGCGCTCGACGTTTCTCGAAATGTTGGCCTGGCTCCGGGAGGTGCCCACAGGCAGAGGAGCGCGCTGCACAAGTGCAGGACGACAGCCGTCCCCAATGCTTTCGAAAAACGCGACAAGCCGCGAGTATACTTGAGGTGGGGCCTGGAACTAGCGCAATTCGGTGACGGGCTACGATCGGAGCAAGCGCGCAGCTTCCACGGCGCCGTAGGTAAAAATAATGTCTGCACCAGCGCGACGCAGGCAGAGCAGGCTTTCCAAAAGGCACTGATTGTAATCCAGCCAGCCATTTTGCGCGGCAGCTTTGAGCATGGCGTATTCTCCGCTCACTTGGTACGCGGCTACAGGTAGCGGCGTGGCGTCGCGGACGGCGCGGATCACGTCCAAATAGGGAAGCCCTGGTTTCACCATCAGCCAGTCAGCGCCCTCAGCCTCATCGAGACGCACCTCCCGCAAGGCTTCGCGGACGTTGGCCGGATCCATCTGGTAGGTTTTCTTGTCGCCACTTTTCGGCGCAGAGCCCAAGGCATCTCGAAACGGGCCATAGAAGCCCGAGGCATACTTCACGCAATAGCTGCAGATCCCGACGTTGAAATATCCGGCTTCATCCAGTCCGCGGCGGATAGCTAACACCCGGCCATCCATCATGTCCGAGGGAGCGACCATGTCCGCTCCAGCCTGGGCTTGGCTCACGGCCATCGAGGCCAGAAGCGGAACCGTCAGCTCATTATCGATCTGACCTTTGTCGAGGACGCCATCGTGACCGTCGGAAGAATAGGGATCGAGTGCCACGTCGGTGATCACTGAAAGCTCGGGCAAGCGGGCCTTGAGTGCACGAACAGTGCGCTGGAGCAGGCCATTCTCATTCAGTGCCTCGGTGCCGCGAGGATCCTTGGCTGCTTCGTTGATGGCGGGGAACAGCGCCACTGCTGGCACGCCCAGCAGCAGGGCCTCCTCTGCTTTGCTCAACAGCTTCTGAATTCCGTACCGAGACTGCCCCGGCATGGAACTGATTGGCGTCTCCGAGCTCTCACCTTCTTGCACAAACATGGGCAGGACGAAGTGTTCGGGGCTGAGCACTGTCTCGCGGATCAGGCCACGAAACCCGGCATTCTGTCGATTGCGTCGCGGTCGAACGAGCATAGTCCAACCTTAGCCTTCTCTTCGTTTAGGTTCCAGCACGCCCAAAAACTCAAGAAAGCCCCGGGCGATATCTGGGCGTTTCCCGGCACGTTGGCGTCGTTTCTGCAGACGATTCCACTCGGCCACTTGGACATAGAAGCGCTCGTTCATCGTCTCATATTGCTCCTGTTGGGCGACGATCCGGCGTGCGCTATTCTTGCCATCGAGTTCATATTCGCACTCAATGACATCGATGATTTTCAAACTGCGGAGCTTCTTGTCTTTCCCGTAGGTTGGCTCGAAGGGAAAAGCACGGCACCCGAGTGGGCGGTGCTCGTAGATGGTGCAGCGGTCGTCTTTCCCGAGGTAGTGGCAACCATTCCGATCTTGCCGCATCACGAGCACTCGCTTGCCTTGACGAAAGCTGGCGAACGCCTCCGGTTCGTCGTCCATATCGATGTGGTGGCGATCGGTATAGCGAATGAATTTCAGGGGATCGTCGCCCGTTCCGTCAACAATGCGGCGGATGTCGTCATCTGTGAGTGGCAGTACTGGGTCCTTGCAGCAGTTGCCGCAGCCCGTACACCTAAACTTGAGATTCTTGATGGCTTTTGGCACGGCGCTTGGCTTAACAAATCGGCTAAGGGGGTGCGAGCATCTTGGAGAGCCAGAATGCTCGAAGTTTGGAGCTTTCGACCCGCTGGCCGTGATGGGCGCCGTATCCCTCGGAAGGCTGCCTGGGCAGGCGTGCTTCTCAAGGACCCCGAGAAGCTCGGCGAGTGGGAGCGCGGTGCTGTGCGCTGGGCTTGCTGTGTGCGACACTGGGAATGACGTATGTCGCTCAAAATTGATCAGGATCACTCGCGCTTTCGCAATATCGTTCGCGGCAAGATCCGGCAGAACCTCAGGCGCTATATCTCTCAGGGCGAAATGATTGGGAGAAAGGGCAAGGATCTGGTGTCGATCCCGGTGCCTCAGATCGATGTCCCCCGCTTCGTGTTCGGCGACAAACAAAACGGAGGTGCGGGGCAGGGAGACGGCGAGGTGGGTGAACCTTTAGACGGGGAAGAGCAAGAAGGAGAGGGGTCGGGCAAGGCGGGTGAGGGCGCCGGTGAGCACATGCTCGAAGTGGACGTGACGCTCGATGAGCTGGCGGAGATATTGGGTGAGGAGCTGCAACTGCCAGCGATTGAGAACAAGGGAAAGAGCCGGATAGTTGCCGCAAAAGATCGCTATTCCGGGATTCGGCGGGTAGGGCCCGAATCGCTTCGGCACTTCAAGCGCACCTACAAAGAAGCCTTACGTCGCGCGATTGCGACGGGCACCTACGCGCCCGATAATCCGATTATCATTCCTCAGCGCGAAGACCGACGTTACCGTTCGTGGAAGGAAGATTTTCAGCCGGTTGCAAATGCCGTGATCATCTACATGATGGATGTCTCCGGCTCCATGGGCGATGAGCAGAAAGAGATCGTTCGCATCGAGAGCTTTTGGATCGATACGTGGCTGCGCCGCTACTACAAGGGTTTGGAAAGCCGATACATCATCCACGATGCCGTCGCCCGTGAGGTGGATCGCGATACCTTCTTCAAAACGCGGGAATCAGGGGGAACCATGATTTCCAGCGCTTACCGCTTGTGCGAGCAAATCATTCAGCAGAATTATCCGTTCGAGGAATGGAATATCTATCCCTTCCATTTTTCGGATGGGGACAATTGGTCGATGGACGATACGTTGGCTTGCATCGAACTTTTGAAAAAATCTCTGCTCTCGCGCGTTAACATGTTCGCGTATGGGCAAGTGGAAAGCCCGTATGGCTCCGGCCAATTCATCAAAGATCTGAAAGAACATTTTGCTAGCGACGAACGTGTCATCACCAGTGAAATCCGTGATCGCGATGCCATTGTTGGCAGCATCAAGGAATTCTTAGGTAAAGGGAAATAGCATGGTGGAGTTTGGAACCCACGCTGCTCTGCCGAAGTATCTTCGGGTTGAGCAAGAAAAAATCGCCGCAGTGGCTCGCGATTATGGCCTGGATTTTTTCCCGGTCATTCTGGAAATGTTGAGTTACGACCAGATGAACGAAATCGCCGCTTACGGCGGCTTCCCGAATCGTTATCCGCACTGGCGCTTCGGGATGGCGTATGAGCGGCTTGCTAAGAGCACGGAGTACGGTCTTTCGAAGATCTATGAACTCGTGATCAACAACAATCCTTCGTACGCGTACTTGCTAGAGGGCAACAGCCTCACCGATCAGAAGCTGGTGATGTGCCACGTGTATGGGCACGTCGATTTCTTCAAAAACAACTTTGCTTTTCGCGCCACGGATCTGGATACCGTTGGGCAGGTGGTGGGGCCTCGAGCAACCAGCGGGGAGGGCTATCAGCCGAACCGCAAATGGATCGATAAAATGGCCAATCATGGCGCCTTGGTGCGGCGGATCATCGATCGTCATGGGATCGAGAAGACAGAGGAGTTGATTGATGTTTGCCTCTCACTCGAGAATCTGATCGATCCTTGGCTGCCATTCGTCGTTCGGCGTCGCAGCGAGCCAAGAGAAGAAGAGCCCGGCGAGGTTGAGGTGCCCAGGCTCCGAGCCAAGGATTACATGGATGATTTCATTAATCCCGCGGACTTTCAGCAGGAACAGAAGCGCAAGCTGGAGCAGGCTCGCGACGACAAGAAGGGGAAATTTCCGGAGCAACCGGAACGCGATGTGCTGCTATTTTTGATGGAGAACGCGCCGCTCGAACGCTGGGAGTCGGAGATCTTAGCGGCCATGCGCGAAGAGGCCTACTACTTCGTGCCGCAGATGCAGACCAAGATCATGAATGAAGGCTGGGCAAGCTATTTTCACTCGAAGCTGATGACCGAACGGGTCTGTGATTGGAGTGAGATCATTGACTACGCGGACAACAACGCCGGCGTGATGGCAACATCCAAGGGCCAGTTGAATCCCTACAAGCTCGGGGTTGAGCTATTTCGAAACATCGAAGAGCGCTGGAACAAGGGGCAATTCGGTCGCGAGTGGGACGAGTGCGATGATCTCGATGAGAAGAAGAATTGGGACCTGCGCCTTGGGCTAGGCAGCCAGAAGCTGTTCGAAGTGCGCGCCATGTACAATGACGTCACGTTCATTGATGAATTCCTGACGCCTGAGTTTTGCATCGAGCACAAGCTCTTCTCTTTTGGCTATTCGAATCGGAACGAACGCTTCGAGATCGAATCACGCGAATTTCGCAAGGTGAAGGAAAAGTTGCTCTCTCAACTCACGAACGCCGGAAATCCAGTCATTCACGTGGAGAACGCCAATTACGAAAATCGTGGCGAATTGCTGCTTCGGCACGAACATCGCGGAGTCGATTTGCGGATGGACTACGCCAAGGAAACGCTGGCTGCTCTGGTGCGTCTTTGGAAGCGGCCGGTGTGCCTGCTGACGCAGGTAGAGACCAAGTCGGTAATTTTGCGCTACGACGGCAAGGAGCACACAGCAAAGAATGAAGGTGGTTGATCGATTTCAGCGAGCGTGCGCTCAAGTAGTGTCGGCTGTTGGGGTTGTGTGGGTTCTGGCGGCCCTTGCCTGCGCGCCGGTGGGAGTGCAGAGCACGCCACCGCGGGTTTTCACGGGCACGGTCGAGGGGCAGCCAAAAGCTCAAGACCCGGCGCTCCGTCCCACGACGAAAGCCACTGAAGCCACGCGCGCTCAGGGTGGTAAGAACGTGCACGAGCCCACAGCGAGCGTGGCCCCTCCAACTGTCACTGAAATCAACGGTGAGGCATTAGCGAGGAACGATGGGGCGCTCGCAGATCCAGAACTGAGCCAGGGAGATCAAGCTTTTGCTGTTGAGGATTGGAGTTCGGCGGGGCGCGCGTACGAAGCAGCACGTCGGAAGGCACCAGCCGATCCGGCGGCGTATGTGGGGCTAGCTCGGGTTCGTCTGGCAGAAAAGCAGCTCCCGTTGGCGTTCGCCGCAGCACCCGGTGATCGCGCCGCGCAGGCCGCGCTGGCTCTCGCGGATCGCGCCTTGGCTCTGGACTCAAGCTATGGGCTGGCACAGCTGGAACGGGGCCGAATCCTACTTATCTTAGGGGATGCGAGCCTCGCGATTGAGTCATTTGCCAAGGCCCAGCAGCTTCTCCCACGAAACGCTGAAGCCTATGGGGGCATGGGCGTTGCGCGCTTGGCGACCGGTGCCGTGAAGGAGGCGCTTCTTGGCTTCAAGGAAGCAGCACGCTTGGAGCCAGGCAACGCGGCACGTTTGGGAAACCTTGGGACCGCGCACCTGATGCTCGGGCAAGTGACCGAAGCGCTGCAGGTCTATCGTCAGGCGGCGCAGCTGGCTCCCGAGGATCCACGAGCGCAGGGTGATGTGGGCACGGCGTTGCTGGCGTTGAATCAACCGGCTGAAGCACTAGCCTTTCTAGGGAAGGCCCATCAGTTAGCGCCCGAGCGAGCCACGTTCCTTTCCAATATTGGGTATGCTAGGGCGTTGCAGGGTCAGTTGCCGTTAGCAATCACTAGTTATCGTCAGGCTTTGGCGTTGGATCCCAAGCTTGCTTCGGCCTGGATCAATCTCGGCGTGGCGCTATCGCATCAACAGAAGTTCGTGGAAGCGGAGGCGGCGCTCAAGCAGGCGCTGGCCCTTGATCCAACGGATCCGCGGGCTAAGGTGAACTTGGAAGAGCTTCGCGAGCTCATGAAAACTCAAGCCCAAAAGCCGTAAACGCCCTCAAACGAGGGGCATAGCCTTCAAGCGGCCGCGCCGTGAAGCGGCCACGGAATTGTCGAGCGCTTCGCTCAGTTCTGCCATTGTCGCAGGCTTCCCAAGAATGCCACTGAGCTTGCTGCGCAACGCAGGCTTCAGAACTTCTATTTGTCCGCTGTGCACCACGCAGGTGAGTGCTGGGTCAATGTCCAGGGCGGCTTCGAGCAGTTCCTCGCCGCGCATTCCGGGCATATCGAGATCGGTGAGAAGAACGTCGAAGTGTTCAGTCCCAAGCAATCGGAGCGCGGTTTGGCCATCTGGCGCGCCGGTGATGGCCCACGTTGGGCGCGTCGCTTTGAGCATCCTTTGTAGGGTCCGTAACACTAGCGGATCGTCGTCGACCGCGAGAAGTTTTGGGGACGCACTGCCTCCTCGCCCACGCCGCTCAACCTTGCTCTCAGGGACGATAGTCTGGCCAGCGACCTCTAAGAGTTGGCTAGAGGTTGGGGAGCGCCAGCTGAAGGAATGAGCCATCGGAGTCTGTTCTGCAAGCGCTCTGCCAACCGTGAGCAACCGTGAGCAACCGTGAGCAAACCGTGAGCCCGCGCAAGAAACCGGACTTTAGGGGGATGGTTCGCTGAATCGTTCAAGCTCAACGCCGCGACAGTTCTCAAGTTGAAACGCTCAGGCGCCGTTCCGGCATCCTAGTTTGGGACGTGTCTCGATCTGAGAGCTGAAGTTATTCTTGGGGGGCACTTGCGGGAGTTTGACTAATGCTGAATTTCGTCATTTGAGGTGCCCGAACAGCCTGCTTACGAAGCATGCGCACCCACGCAGATTGGCTTGCCTTCAGTTGACCTGTGAAGGCATTCAACCCAAGTGCTTCGCCGGATTCCTTGGCATTGAGTGTTGCAGACACCTGGTAAAGTCCAGGTACGGAGAACGCCCCGGCGGGACACAGCTCGATCATCCGACTCGGAACCGTCACCAGCTCTCCTGGCTTCAGAGTTAGGAAAGCCTTAGCATCCGGTGCGCGATCGTTGGGTGTGGGTTTGCAGTGCACTTTGCCCCTCGGGCCTGCGAGATCAAAAGTGAGCAGCTCTCGGCGAAAGAAGAGACGCCGCACCTCGGTGCCACGATTCTTAAGTCCGATAGCCACCACCACGTCCGCCGCAGCGTAAGCGCTCGAACCGCGCTCCAGAGTGAGTGCGAGTGGTTCAGGCGGAGTCTTTTCTTGCTCGAGAACCTGAGCGTAATCCAAGCTCAGCGCCAGCTCCGGGCCGAGCAGCTCTTTCACGTTGGGAGCGCTAGGGGCTTCCTGCCCTTCCTCCGGGACGACGGTGGCCAAGAAAGGAGCCTTTTGTTCCGGGGTATACTCTTCCCGTTTGCCGTGTTTCCAACGGGTCTTTTTTAATGTCGGCCAACCAAAGTGCGGTTCAACGAGGGCGCCCGGGACGAGCACCGTATCCTTGGTCTCTCGAAAACAAAGCGAGCGAACATCGAAGCGGTAGAGCAGCGCCTCGCCGTTTCGCAAGTCCACGCTTGACGCAGCCGCTCCAGCAGAGCTTTCAGCGTTCGGCAGCACGCAGGTCACGGCCTCCTTGTTGCCCGGGATCTGAACGCGCAACGAGAGTCGTGAAGGATTGGCTGACAGGCGGTACGTTCGACCCGTGCGGTTCACTATCGCCGCCACCCAGGGCCGGAGGGGGCCGTGTTCGATGATGAGCAACTCGGGAAGGTCCGTGCCGTTCGGCGCTAAAGAGTTAATCTGAGAGCGTACCTCCTCCACAGCCTCTGCCGTGGAGCGCTGCTCTTGTTCCTTCAGAGTCTCCGCTGCCTGGGGAGGAGGGGCACCGGGCGCGGCAGGCGCCGGGAGCTGCAGGGTAGGGGCGACCCGAGCTTCAGGCAGCTCAGACACTGCGGCTTTTCCGCAGGCCAGCAGTGTGAACGCAAAAAGGCCTAGAAAACGACGCCTCTTGTCAGATGCCATGCGGGTCGGCGTAGCATGTCCGCCCCTCCACATGAATCATCAACCGACTGCTCACGGTCCGGAGCTGCGCGGGCTCTACCCAATTGTCGATCTCGACCAGCTGAGCCGGCTGGGTCTCGATCCCGTCTTATTCAGCCAGGCACTTCTCCAGGCACGCCCGGCGATCGTGCAGGTCAGAGCTAAGGCCACCCCGCCCCGTGAAACACTGCGGGTGCTTCGCGCCGTTCTCCCTGGTTGCCGCGCGGCCGGGACCTGGCTGTTCGTGAATGATCGCCCAGATCTGGCGGTCCTAGCAGATTGCGACGGTGTTCACGTGGGTCAAGCGGATCTGCCGCTGCACGAAGTGCGACGTTTTGCACCGAAACTGCGGGTCGGCGTTTCGACGCACAACCTGCAGCAGTTGAGCGATGCACTCTTGCTGCGGCCTGACTACGTCGCTTTAGGGCCGATCTTTCCAACTCTTTCAAAGGAGAATCCGGATCCGGTGGTCGGTGTTGCCACGCTGAGCGAGGCGCATGGCGCTGCCCGAGCTCAGGGGATCCCGCTCGTTTCCATTGGTGGGCTCACTCTGGCCAGAACCTTGGAGATCTCGGAATCCACCGACATGGTCGCTGTGATTTCGGCACTGCTCGAGGGTGAAGCCACTTCCGCCGGAGGTTTACGCGTCGCCGCTGAGTTTCAAGCGCTATTCGCCAGCAAACGCGGCGCTAACTGGGTTGGCTAGCAAGCTCTGCTTCACCGCACTCGCGCAACTTGGCGAGCATCCACTCCAGGGCGAGCCCCGATTGCATGTTGGCTTTCACACGACCCATGGTCTGAATTACGACTGCGTGGCACGAGGCCGCCAACTCCGCCTGCTCAATATCTTGCCCCACGTGAGCCCGAGCTAAGCTTGCGAGTTTTTCACCAAGAAAGTCCAGCCGCGCGAGAAACTGGTCGCGATCATTGGGGCGATCTTCTGCGGCATCCAACGCGTGGGCCAGGCTCTTGGCTCCGAGGGAGTGGAGGGCGGCATCGGCGAAAGCGTCGTATTCTTTGAGGTTCTCTGCCGTGGCCAAGTCACAGGCGAGCGAAACGCTGCCGTGAGCCAGCGGTGCTACTGCGGGGTTGAGCCCTTTCTCGACCAAAATTTGCGCAACGAGCGCGTCATTCAACGGACGAAATCTGAGTGGCAAGCTGCGCGATCGAATCGTATCGATCAGCAAATTGGGCTGACTCGTGAGGAGAATGAATTGCGTTCGCTTGGGGGGCTCCTCAAGTGTCTTGAGTAGCGCATTCGCCGCTGAGATGCCCAGCTCGTGCGCGTCGCGAATCATGATCACGAGTGCGCGGCCCTCATGCGGGGGCATGGACGTGCGGCCCAAAATGACGCGTCGCACCTGCTCAACGCTGATACCGGTTGTTTCCTCGCGGCCGAGCATGCTTTTCGGATACACACCCCGCCCAACCAGCACGACGTCTGGGTGGATCGGCACTAGCGGCGGAGAAGAATTGAGAGTGACGGCGCGGCGGCATGCACTGCACTCACCGCAACCGCGCGTGACTGTAGACTCACACACGAGCGCTTGAGCAAACGCCAGGGCGGCTAACTCTTTGCCAACGCCATCTGGACCCTCGAACCGATACGCGTGGTGAATGCGGCCTGACGCGAGAGCACGAGTGAGCGTTTCAACTGCCGTCTTCTGCCCTAGAATGCGCTTGAAAGCGGGACTCTCGGTTGCCATGAGTGCAATTCTCTGGCTCAACTCTCCGGAAACTACGCCGAAAAACTTACGAAGCGCTGGTTGCGCTGAGCTCGCGGCTCAGCATTTTCTGAAAGAGCTGGTACGCACCATCGGCGTCCGCCGCATCGTCCAAGTAACCCGCGACCGAAAGGCCGTTCAGTGTTGCCCCAATGAGCGTTGAGAGCGCCCGTTGATTGCTCACCTTGGCACCCGCGCCGACTGCATCGGCGATCGCTTCGTCGATCAGGGTATTGGCCTCACGCTGCAAGTCGCTCGCGCGGCGTTTCAATTCCTCATCACGCCGTGCGGCACTCCAAACCTCAATGTTGAGCTCGGACAATGTCGGATCGGTTCGAATGGCGCTCCAAAGTGCACCCACAACGCCCACCGTACGGCTCACGCCGGGATCTGTTCCGGAGGCGGCATCCTTCACCTTAGCGAGGTACTTTTGATAGGTGAAACTCTGCACTTCGTGAATCAGCGCGGCTTTGCTGGCGAAGTAGTAATGAACGATGCTCTTCCTTAAACCGAGCTCTTTGCCAATCTCGGCTAGGGTGGTGGCGCTGAACCCGCGTCGCGCGAAGCACTTGGCGGCCGCCGCAAGAATTGCGGCAACACGGGGATTGTTCCAATCGACAGGACGGGTAGTTCCGTTCGATTCGACAGATTTTTCGGGTGCCATTGCGGTATCAAGATTGTTCATCATGGTCATGTCAGCTCGTTTGGTAGACGACAATATCTAAGCCCAGCGCGCCTGGCACGGACTTTTCTGCGGTCCCAGCTCGCACCCTCTTCTTCCACTCGGTGTCTTGTTTGCTTCAGGTTCTTTCGAGAGTCAAGCAGCATCAAGCACCGGGGGGCATGCGGGGGCATACGGGCGCACGAAACCCCGAAGAGGAACATCTCTGCTGACAGTCATGCGCAACCACATATTCTAAACCTGGCCAGGTTAGCTTCCGTCGGGGGAGGTTCGTCAACCCCCATCGCTCCATATATCGGACGATTTGCGCGGATGTTTCACTTAACCGCAACAATTCTGAAACGAAAGGATGGTGTTTATTTTTTAGTTTCGGGCTGAATCCGTGCCCCAAACAAGGGCATTCCCGCCTTCTCGGTCCAGCCACGCTCAGAATAGGGACCGGGTTCGCGGCGCTCCGAGATCTCTTCGGCTTCTGTCTGGGTCATCACGAGCAACTCGTCGGTTAAGTACTCCGGGCTGGGATCATCTTTCGGGAGAGGTGCGCTGATTTTTCTAGAGTCGCCGCTACCAACCCGCACGATCTGGGTGGTGGGAGGGTAGGTATCCCGGAAGCGTTCACGGATCGCGTGGGAGCCATCGCGCACGATACGATAGCGTCGCAACTTGAATCCTGGCAGCCCGCGCTGCGCAAGGACACGGACGTTGGTCGGCAGGTTCTCATCGGGGCGTTCGAGTTGCTCGTAGGGGATGACCTCTTCGATTCTTCGAATCAGCGTCACTGTGCGCGCGCGTGCTGGACCCAAGATAGCTGCTTCTACGCGACCATCAATCACCGACTCGTGAAGAACAACCGGGAACGGGTACGGATTCTTGATTCGAAAATTAATCGTTGGGTAAACGACTGTCGCATCGAGGCCGAGCTTGATGTAGGCGCTCGGCCGGGTGTGAGGATACCGCTCCACGATTTCGAGACCGGCGAAGAAAGCCGCCCCGTGCAGCGTTCCGGAGATTTGGCACGTCCCTCCGCCGATGCCATCCACCAGCTCGCCTTCCGCGATCACATGCGCCACTTTGTAGCCATTGGCTTCGTCCCGTGGCCCGACCACTTGATTGAAATCGAAAATTTCTCCGGGAAAGAGCACGTATCCGTCGAGCTTGGAGGCAGCGAGCCGCAGGTTGAAGGTGCGCGCCTCAAGGCGTCGTGAACGATCATAGTTGGTGCCAAACTGCGCGAGAACCTGGTCGAATTGGATGCCCTGAAGTTCACGTGAACGCCGCTTTGGAGCCTCGAGCTCATACGCGGCGTCTGCCGCGAGGCGCCCCTCTGCGACGGCTTCTCGAATATTGTGAAGGGTCCGATCTAGATCCAAGCGCCGCCCCTCCACCTCGGGCAGCGCGATTCTCTGCTTGAGGTCGAGGCGTGCGTCCACGGGAGCGCGATCCAGTGTGTCTTTCAACGTGAGCAGCGTGGGGATTGCCTCCGCAAGATTCAGCGAAAGCCCCGTCGGCAAGGTGAGTTGGCCTTTGGGGTCGTGCCGCTGAAACCTTCGGTTGAGCGCACTCGTCTGATCCTTTGCATCGCGGATGAGGCGTGCGAGGCGGGGTTTGTCGATCTCGATCCCCAATCGACCCATGGCAAACTCACGCAGCTCGCCCCCTTGGAGCTTCAAGCCAAATTGGCGTTTCACAAAGCGTCGGACGCGCGCCAAGGCTTCGTCTTTAGCCGCGTCGTTGAGCAGAAGCGGTGCGTCGAGTAGGCGGACCTCTTTCTG
>CAZSUA010000032.1:0-27191 GCA_964609655.1 uncultured Polyangiaceae bacterium
GTGCCAGGCCCAACAACGCAAAGAAGACGAGCCCGATCGGGGCCAGCCAGCGATTGAAGAAAGGGGGGCCAACGGTGGCGTTCTCCTGCCAGAGATACTCGCTGATCTTTGGAAACAAGGTCGCGATCGCGATGAACGACATCGCACCCAAGAGCGCCCAATTGTTGATGACAAACATGGCCTCCCGGCTGGTGACCGCTTCAATCTCGGTTTTGGCTCGAAGGAGCGGTAGGCGCCACACGATCAGGCCCACGCACGTTGCTACAATCAGGCCCATGAAAACTATGAAGTAATTGCCGATGCTGCTCTGCGCGAAACTATGAACGCTCGTGATCAGGCCCGAACGGGTGAGGAATGTGCCAAAAATCGTCATGAAGAAGGTGAGGCAAATCAGGAAGATGTTCCAGACTTTGAGCATGTTGCGGCGCTCTTGAATCATCGTTGAATGCACGTAAGCCGCAGCTGTGAACCAGGGCAGGCAAGCCGCATTCTCCACCGGATCCCAGGCCCAATAGCCGCCCCACCCGAGCTCTTCGTACGCCCACATCATCCCCAGCCAATTGCCAATCGAGAGGAAGAGAAAAGCAAACAGCATCCACTTGCGAACGGCGATGATCCATTCGTTGTCCAAGCGACCCGTAATGAGGGCCGCGATGGCAAACGAGAAAGGTACCGAGCAGCCGACGAAGCCCATGTAAAGTGCGGGCGGATGGATGATCATCCAGTAACTTTGCAACAGGGGATTTAAGCCTTCACCATCGGGCGGGCTTCCGGCGATCGTGGTAGCGAACGGATTTGCCGAGAAAATCAGCACGATCGTGAAGAAGGAAACGATCACCATCAAGGTGGCGATGACGTAAGGTTGCAGATCGCGATAACGCCCTTTGAGCCAGCGGACCGTTAACGTGATGTACCCGCTGAGCAGGGCCGTCCACCACAGGAGCGAGCCATCTTGCCCACCCCACAGCGCGGTGATGAGGTAGGGCGTGGACATCGATCGATCACTGTATCGAAGCACGTAACGGATTCGAAAGTCGTGGGTCAGGAAGGCGTAAGCCAAGAGCATCACGGCGAAGCCGACCATGGCGCTTGTGGCGTAGGCGCCTGTGCGCGCAGCTTGCAGCAGTCGCGGCTTACTCCGACCCGCGGCGACCGCGACCGCAAAGGTGTACGCGGCGCACAGCAGGATCCCGTAAATGACGGAAGTTCCAAGTTCGGGCAAACCAACTTGCGGGGGGCTCCACATAACGTGACGGGAGCTTAGCCGAATGTGCTGAGCGGTCGAGGCTCCGACTGACTGGCACGCGACCGTGCCGAACGGAATCTAGTTGATTACAGTCGTTCCGACGTTCTCGCCAAGACAGACTCGGCGGATATTTCCTGGAATCATTTGGAAAACCCGGATCGGCAGCCCGTTCTCGCGACACAGCGCGACGGCCGTTGAGTCCATCACGCCCAGGTGGTCCCCCAAAAAGCGGTCATACGTGACGGTCTGCAACAGGCGCGCATCGGGGTGGCGCTTAGGGTCGCGATCGTAGATCCCATCCACTTTGGTCGCCTTGAACAGGCCATCGGCACGGATCTCCATCGCACGCAGAGCTGCGGCTGTGTCTGTCGAGAAATACGGATTGCCCGTACCCGCCGCAAAGATCACCACGTTGCCGCGCGCCAAATGGCGCATGGCGCGACGCCGAATGTAAGGCTCGGCAACCTGGCGGATCTCGAGGGCCGTCATGACGCGTGTGGGCACATCGCAGCGCTCGAGAGCGTCTTGGAGTGCCAGTGAATTGATGACTGTCGCCAACATGCCCATGTAGTCGCTCTGCGCCCGGTCCATGCCCTCGCTGGCTCCGCGCAAGCCACGAAAGATATTGCCGCCTCCGACGACGATCCCGATCTGGACGCCTGTGGCATGCACTTCCTTCAGCTCAAGCGCCGTGGCTTTGAGTGTGGCTGTGTCGATGCCGGAGCCCCCTTCTTTCCCGCAGAGCGCCTCGCCGCTCAGCTTGACGACCACGCGTTGATACTTGAGGCTTTCTGTCGGTTTGGGATCCACACGGCACAGTTACTCTAGGCGCCCACAATCGAGCAATGGGCGTTTGGCTGGCTCGCTCTGGCCGGGCTTTCAAGGCCGTAGTATTCCTTGTTCCACATGCGATGTCCTCCTGTGAACTCCAATCTGCCCCGGCTTTCCGGTCGCCAAGTCAGCGTGGGCGTGTGGGCGATAACTCTCGCCCTTGGCATCGGCGGCTGCGATGACAAAGCAAAGCGTCCCACGGGTGACGCCGGGAGTACCGTGCTTGCCAACGGAGCGCCAGCGCAGGAAAGCCTCGGCCTCACCCCGGAACTTCAGAAAAAGGTTCTGGCACAGATCGGTGACACCACCATAACACTGGGTGACTTCGCTGCCATCTTGGCGCGCATGGATCAATTTGAGCGTTTGCGTTACCAATCTCCGGATCGCCGAAAGCTCTTGCTCGACGAGATCATTAAAGTGGAGCTTTTGGCGCAGGAAGCCAAACGCCGTGGACTCGACAAGGATCCTGAAGTGCAGCTTCGCTTGCGCCAAGCTTTGCGCGACGAACTCAAGCGCGAAAGACTGAAAACCGTCCCGAAGCCCGAGGAGATTCCGCCGGCCGCGGTGCAAGTCTACTATGCCGCACATCGCGCCGACTACGCGGATCCAGAGCGTCGACGACTGGCCCACATTCAGCTCGGTGCGCGCGCCAAAGCCGAAGAAGTCTTGAAGGCCGCACGGGTGGCGAGCGCCGAAAAATGGGGTGAGCTGGTGCGTGACTTTTCGCTCGACAAGAAAACCTCCAGCAGCGCTGAACCAGCGGAGCTGCGCGGCGATCTCGGAATTGTTTCGTTGCCAGGTGAGAAGGACGCCGCGGCACTCGTCCCCGATGAACTCAAGCGCGCTGTCTTTGAGATCTCGGAGCTGGGAGGCGTGTACCCCAAGATCGTCGAAAGTCAGGGCCAGTTCCACATTGTGCGGCTCATCGGCAAAACCGAAGCGCGGCAACGGAGCTTGGGCGAGGCGGAGCGCACGATTCGGGTGGCCTTGGTGCAGAACAAGATCAAGGAAGAAGAGGCCGCTTTTGAGCAAGAGTTGCGAAAGCGTTATCCCGTAAGGATCGATGCCGCGCAGCTTGCCGGGCTGAAGGTCGGCACGGCTTCGGCTGCACGCGAAGGCGTTGCAGCCCCCGCTCCGAAAGTGAGCCCGTGACCGAGTTGTATGCCTTGAGCGGCGCTGGCCAGGCGCCTGGGCCCGAAGATTGGCGGTGGCAGCTTCAGCACTCAACCCGCAGCCTTCGGGATCTTGAGCGTTCGCTCACGCTCTCGCCTGCTGAAGTGGAGGGCGCTCAGGCGGCGGAACGTGCGGGCTTACCGATCGCGATCACGCCCTATTACCTTTCGCTCATCGATGCCCACGATCCCGCTTGTCCGATCCGTTTGCAAGTCGTGCCAAGGGCCGAGGAATCGATCATTTCTCCCGGCGATCTTCGGGATCCCTTGGGCGAGGAGGCGCACGAGGTGGCCCCTGAGCTGATCCAGCGTTACCCCGATCGCGCGCTCCTCTTCGTGACCGATCGCTGCGCGGTGTATTGCCGTTTTTGCACACGCAGCCGCATCGTGGGCAATGGCGGCGGGTCGCGATCACTTGCGAAGCTCGAGGCCGCGTTCGACTATTTGCGTGCGCATCCAGAGGTGAAAGATCTGATTGTGAGCGGTGGTGACGTCCTCACGCAAAGCACTGACCGCATCGTCCAAGTCTTGAAGGCGATCCGGGAGATCCCAAGCATTGAAACCATTCGCCTGGCGACCCGGGTCCCGGTGGTGCTGCCCCAGCGCATCAATGAGGAATTATTGCGCGCACTCCGGCCTTTTCATCCACTTTGGGTGATGACGCATTTTAATCACCCCAAGGAGCTCACGCCCGAAGCGCGCGCTGCGTGCAACCGCTTGGCAGACAGTGGCTTCCCCATCAACAACCACACGGTGCTGTTGCGGGGCGTGAACGACAACGCCGCCGTGCTCACGGAGTTGTTTCGTGGTCTGGTTCGCGAACGCGTACGCCCTTATTACCTACTGCAAGCCGATCCCGTTCAGGGCACCGCGCACCTGCGCACACCGCTTGCCGTGGGGGTGGAGATCATGCGCCAACTTCAGGGCCGTTTGAGCGGCATTGCGCTGCCGAAGTTCATTGTGGATACGCCACATGGGCACGGTAAAGTGCCTGTTTATCCGGATTATATCGTTGAACGCGCCCCCGGGCGCACACGCTTCCTGAGCCCGACGGGCGTGCTCGTTGATTATTTGGATCCTCCGCTATGAGCGACACTCCGCGATTTTCGGCCCTCGACAAACTCTCTGCCCTCAACGCCTTGGCGTTAGCGGGTGGTGGCGAAGAGCGCGTCCAGAAGCAGCACGCAGCGGGTAAGCTCACCGCACGGGAACGCTTGGAGCTCTTGCTCGATCCGGGGAGCTTCGTGGAGCTGGATCGGTTGGTCGCGCATCGCTGCACTGATTTTGAGATGGGTGATCAGAAAGCGGTGGGCGATGGAGTTGTCACCGGGGCCGGCACGGTTGATGGTCGCCAAGCATTTGTCTTTGCTCAGGATTTTACGGTGTTTGGTGGATCTTTGGGTGCCGCACACGCCAAGAAAATAGTGAAAGTGATGGATCTGGCGCTCAAGGTGGGCGCGCCGTTGATTGGCCTGAATGATTCGGGCGGTGCGCGGATTCAGGAAGGCGTGGAGTCGCTCGGAGGCTACGCGGACATCTTCCTGAAGAACACCTGGGCTTCTGGCGTTATCCCGCAGCTCAGTGTGATCATGGGCCCGTGCGCGGGCGGCGCCGTGTACTCACCAGCACTCACCGATTTTACCTTCATGGTCGAAGGCACCAGCTACATGTTCATCACGGGTCCGGATGTGATCCGCACCGTGACTCAGGAAGAAGTCACGAAGGAAGAATTGGGCGGCGCTCACACCCACGCCACGACGAGCGGAGTCGCTCATTTTTCGGCTCCGAATGACGCCCAGGCACTCGCCCAGGTGCGCAAGCTCCTGAGCTTCTTGCCCAAGAACAACACCGAGGACCCGCCGCGCAGCCTCGGCAAGGATCCGGCGGATCGGCAAGTGCCAGAGCTGGATCAGTTGGTGCCCGAAGAAAGCAACAAGCCTTACGATATCAAGACCCTGCTGCTGCGCGTGGTGGATGATGCGGACTTCTTCGAAGTGCACTCAGGGTTTGCCCGCAACATCGTGGTTGGCTTTGCGCGCATGGGCGGGCGTCCGGTGGGGATCGTTGCGAACCAGCCGGCGTATTTGGCCGGGGTATTGGATATCCAAGCGAGCGTCAAAGCAGCGCGTTTTGTGAGGTTTTGTGATTGTTTCAATCTACCCATCATCACCTGGGTGGATGTGCCGGGATTCCTGCCGGGGGTAGATCAGGAGCATCGCGGCATCATTTTGCATGGGGCGAAGCTCTTGTTCGCGTTCTCGGAGGCTACGGTGCCTAAGCTCACTGTGATCGTGCGCAAGGCGTATGGCGGCGCGTACGATGTGATGAGCAGCAAGCATATTCGCGCCGATGTGAACATTGCTTTCCCTACGGCGGAGATCGCGGTGATGGGTCCAGATGGTGCTGTCAACATCGTGTACCGAACCGCCCTGCAGAACGCGGCCGACCCGGAAGCTCTGCGTGCGAAGTACACAGCGGAGTACCGTGAGATGTTTGCCAATCCGTTCAAAGCGGCCGAGCTAGGCTTTGTGGATGAAGTGATTCAGCCGCGTGCCATTCGGCAACGCCTGAACCAATGGCTGGATATCTTGAAGGATAAGCGCGAAAGCCTGCCCGCGAAAAAGCACGGAAATATGCCGCTCTAGTCCCGCTCTACGGCCTCGCGCGAACCAGGATAGACAAGCACCCTTCCGATGGGATACGTAAGGTCGCCTGAGCCCCTGTTATGGGTCCGTCAACAGCGCAGCTTGAATCCCGCCAGGCCCGGAAGGGAGCAACGGTAGAGAAAAGCGGGTGTGACGGGCCCGCTCAGATCCCGAACATCTCGATCACCGCGCCATTGTGGGCGAGTGGGGCATCGAGCGCATAGTGTTCGAGAGTCGTCGCGACCTCTTCAGCGCTCATCCTGGGCTCGAACCCCGTGCCTTTCAGCATCTCGGTGGCGACCGAGCCCGGAAGAATCGCAGTGGCTGTTAATCCGGTATCGCGTAACTCCTCGGCCAGGCTTTTCACAAATCCGGTGAGGCCCCATTTGCTGGCGTTGTAGGCGGAGGCGTTGGCTGTCCCGAGCGTGGCCGAGATACTGGAGACGAACACGAAGCGCCCACTCTTGCGCGCCAACATGCTCGGCAACAGTGCTTGCGTGAGGAGAAACGGCGCGCGCAAATTCACGGCGAATTGTTCTTCCCACGCCGCGAGTGGGAGTTGCTCCACCAAGCCTCGGCGCAAGACACCGGCATTGTGAATGACGGCGTCCGGAGCTCCACCAAAGTCTAAGATTTGGGTGGCGGCGGCTAGAATTTCCGCAGGTTGCGCGAGATCGCACTCGATCTTGAGGAACGCCACGCCTGATCTTGAAAGCTCCTCGGTCGTCTCCGCCAGCTTTGCAGAAGCGCGCCCGAGCAGGGCCAAGCGCACGCCCCTCCGCCCCAGCCTGAGCGCCGTGGCGCGCCCGATCCCGCGACTCGCACCTGTGATGACCACAAACATCATACGCCGAGAGTTGAGCTCCGTCCGAGCGCCAAACTGAGGCTTGCCATCAATTCAGCCGAGAGCGAAGCGGAGGTAGCGAAGGTTGTTACCTTTGCGAGCTCTCGTCCTGGAGTGCGCGCACTCAAACAGCTGTGAGTGAGTGTGATTTCGCAATACGCCGCCTGAGCCCCACCGTGTTGCATCAACGCATCGACCACGCCTTGCCCAATCCCTTCCTGCAGCGCCAAACGTCGGCTGAGCGCGTCCACCAACGAAGCGAGCGTTCCAAGGCCAAAAAGCCGCTCACCCGCTACATAGCCCACGGTGGCTACACCGAGCGCGGGCAGCAGATGATGCGGGCAAACGGTAGCGAGATTGAGTTCGCGGAGGAGCACCCATTGGTCACTCCTGGCAGCCGGGGCAACGCTCTCGGTTGTGGCCTTGTTTGCGGTGAGCGGGCTTTCGCCAGAGGTGACCGAGGCCTCCGAGAACAATGTCTCCAGATCAACCTCGTAGCCTCGCAACAGCTCATTCGCGAAAGCCGCCACCACGCGGGCAGGCGTGTCTCGAAGCTCACTATCGTTGTTGGGATCGAAGCCTAACGCTTCCAGGAAATCGAGCACCGCGTGCTCGGCACGCCCGAGATCGCGGCCCATGCTAATTCAAAAGGCGCGCGCGAATTTCGTCGTTGAGGGGACGGCGGCCGGAGTAGCCCGCGTCCAAGGAGTGGAAGTGGCTCACACTCTCTTCGCCGTATTTCCAGCAAAGCCAGACCAACTTGCCATCGACCTGCCCCAGAAAATCTACGAGGCCGATCGAGGGATCCTTCACAGCTGCGCCCATTCCTTCAACCGCTCGCCAGCCCGCGTCGTAGCGCTTCACCTGTTCGCGGATCTTCTGCTTCAAGCGTAGCGCTTCCGGAGTGTCTGTGGCGCCATCGTTGAGGTAGCGAGGCGCCTCGCCGGAGACCCGCGTGAGCTCAGCTAAGCCGTGCTCGATCTCGCTGCGCAGCAGCAGCTGTGCCGCCACAATTTCGGAAAGTGGCCCTACGAGCGCGTCTGCTTCTTCAACCGAAAAGATCCTGTCGCTCATGTTTGAACGCGCCATAGCACCTTGAGCGCGTTGGGAAGAGATTTTTGAACTCGCATCACGCTGCAATCTCCGCAGTTCCCTGGAAAAAACTCACTTTTTTCGCAAGCCAGGCAACCCTTCAGGGCTTCTTGCGTGGCCTTGAGCTCAGCCGCGAGCGCTTGGAGCTGCTCCAGCTGTGCGCCTACCAGCTCCAATTGAGCGTCGAGCTTTTCTGTGATGGCCCGAGCTGCTGCAGCACCCGAGGCGTGTTCGCCTTTGGAACCAAAAAGCGCTCGGACGTCCTCAAGCGACAGATCGGCGTGGCGCAGATCCAAGGCAAGCCGAAGCCTCTGCATTTCCGTTTCCGCAAACAGGCGATGACCCCCTTCGGTACGCTCGAGCGGCTCAAGGATGCCGGCCTCTTCGTAGAAGCGCACCGTGCGTAGCGTGCTCGACGCCAGCCTCGCCATGTCCCCTGTGGTTAGCCTACCGTCACCACGGCGATTGGCTGAGCCCGGCTGGGCATCGAGCTTGGGCGAATCTTCAGGCATGGTGCGCAGTTAAGGTAAGAAGCAATCTACGATCGGTCAAGGCGGGGGGGCCTGCCGCCGCTCGATCAGGCTGCGGGCCAGACCAACATAGAGAGCCGCGTGAGGAATAAATCTGCGATCAGAATACTGATCGAGATCACGACAACGGTGCGTGTGGTGCTGTTGCCCACCCCCGCGGTGCCGCCGCGCGTGATCATTCCAAAGTGACAACCCACGAGCGCGATGATCGCCCCAAAAAAAGGCGTCTTAAACATTCCGCTCCAGAAATCCCTCAAGGTGACGGTGCCGAGCGCGCTGCGCAGAAAGAAGCCAGCGGGGACCTGGAACTGAATATCAGTTATCAACATGGCTCCCAAAAATCCGAGTACGAGCGCGAAGGTGCTGAGGAACGGCATCACCAAGATACTGGCGATGAGCCGTGGCCAGACCAGCTTCTTCAACGGATCAGCGCCGAGAGCTCGCACCGCGTCGATTTGCTCGGTAACCGCCATGGAACCCACTTCGGCCGCCATTCCCGAGCCGATTCTGCCCCCCACAATCACCGCCGTGAGCGTGGGGGCGAGTTCGCGCGTGAAGCTCAGGGCGATCACGCGACCTGTGTATTCCATGCCGCCAAACTTCTGTAGGCCGAACGCAAATTGCACAGCCATCACCATGCCGATGAAGAGGCTCGTCACGATGACGATGCCCATCGACGCCACGCCGAGTGAATCCAGCTGCTTGAGGATCGCTTTGCCCTCAAACGGACGCCGGGTGGCCGCCTTCAGAACGCCAACGAACATGGTCGATACCATCCCCAGGTGTTCAAAAAAAACCAGTGCGCGGTTCGTCAGGAGTTGAGCGCGTGTTTCGGTGGGGGGGGGCGCCAGGCTCTCCCGACTCAACGGGCTGGACTCGGGAGCCTGCTTATCCAGGGTTTCGCTCATCGGGTCTCCAGGGCCTGAAAACCTTGGACAAAGCTATCAAATTCGGCTGAATCACTGGCAACTGCGTGATCCTTGATCCAAAGAAAATCGTAAACGCAGAGATTCTTCTTGAGCACGTACACAACAAACATTTTAGGGACGCCATCGAGCGTTGCTGAAAGTGTGCTGCGGAGTGCGGCGCGCCCATCCAGCGTGATCTCTTTCTGCTCGCCGGGTTCACGGTCGGTGAATTGCAAAAAAAGGTGCTGAGTCAAAGCGGTTAACGGAACGTCATCGCCGTCCTGTCCGCAACGCGCACCCAAAGCGATCGTGGCCTTCTGCTCAGTGTCGCGAAAAGCCAGGAGCGTACCGTCCGCCTCAATCGTCCGCCACGACGCTGGAATCGGCCCAACCTGAAACGAGACATCTCCGCCATGATAGACCTTGCCATCGAAGCTCGTTGCAGCGCAGCTCAAAGCCAGAGGAAAAAGCCCTAGGGCGAAGCGGGTCAGTCGACGCGACATCAAGGCTCCGAACCTAGCAGATCCCCCTTTGACCGAACGCACGCTTTTACTAGGCTCCGGGTTCGGCCTTCCTTGTTTCCCATCGGCGACCAGAACCCAACCACCCTGCGCCCCTGGGTCAACTATGGGTTGCTCGTTGCCAATGTGCTCATGTTCGCCTGGGAGTACACGGCTGGCGTCCCGGAAAGCCTGTTGACGGGCAGCTACGGCGTCGTGCCCGCAAGGTTCTTAAGCGACGTCGGTGGCGAGCTGTTCACCGTCTTCACCAGCATGTTCATGCACGGTGGGCTGGCACATATCGGCGGGAACTTATTGTTCCTCTACATCTTCGGAGACAATCTCGAAGATTCGCTCGGGCACGCACGCTACCTGCTGTTCTACTTGCTCAGCGGCATGGTTGCGGCTGCCGCTCAAATCGCGATCGATCCCGGCAGTCAGGCTCCAATTGTTGGCGCTTCGGGGGCCATCGCCGGTGTGCTCGGTGGCTATCTGATCCTATTTCCGCGCGCGCCGATCACGGTCTTCTTTGGGTTCCTGTTCTTGGTGTTTCCAGCCTGGATCGTGGTGGGGCAGTGGTTCCTTTGGAATTTGTTCTTGGGGCTGGGATCACTTGGGCCCGATAAAACTGGCGGCGTGGCCTTCTTTTCCCATATTGGCGGTTTTGTAGCGGGGCTTTTGTTGGTGCGCCCGCTGATTGGACAGCGCAAGCGCCCCACTGCTGAAAGCTGGAGTGGCTGGAAGCCGCCCCCGAAACGCCCACCGCCGAGCGACCCCTGGCGTTGAATGCTCGACCGTTGCCGAGCTTGGGGCTAGCGTGCCGCGCACCGACGCATGACCACGCTGCCCCAATTCTACAACACGCTCACTCGCACCACTGACACACTCGCTCCGCGTATCGAGGGCCAAGTCGGCGTCTACTGTTGTGGCCCGACTGTTTATGATGTGCCTCACGCTGGCCATGCCCGTGCCGCTCTCATGCCGGACATCCTGGTGCGTTGGTTGAGAACCAAAGGCCTGGCGGTCACCTACGTGCGCAACCTCACGGACGTGGACGATAAGATCCTGAATCGCGCCGCTGCGAACTCTGAACCCCCGCTTGAGCTGTCCGCTCGTATGGCCCGCATTTACCAAGAAGAAATGTCGCTTTTGGGCTGTCTCTCGCCCGATCAGGAACCGAAAGTGAGCGAGCACATTCCGGCCATTGTGAGCCTGATTGAAAAGCTGATCGCCGAAGGCAGTGCCTACCGCGTGGTGATGCCCGCGGGCACCACAGACGTTTACTTCGCCGTGCGCAGCTTCGCCGACTATGGAAAGCTCAGCCGACGCCGGATCGAAGATCTGCGCGTTGGGGCGCGCGTGGCAGCGGATGAAAGCAAGAAGGATCCGCTGGACTTCGCGTTGTGGAAGGGCGCTCCGCTCGATCAAATGGGCTGGGAGAGTCCGTTTGGCTTTGGCAGGCCGGGCTGGCACATCGAGTGCTCAGCAATGAGCACGCAGTATTTGGGGCATGGCTTCGACATTCACACCGGCGGAATGGATCTGATTTTTCCTCACCATGAGAACGAAATTGCGCAGAGCGAAGCCGCGTGCCCTGGCTGCGGGCCCTTGGCGAAGGTGTGGCTGCACAATGGTTTTTTGAATATTGATAAAGAAAAAATGAGCAAATCGCTCGGGAATTTCGTGACAATGCGCGATATTTTTGAGCGCAATGATCCCGAGGCGTTTCGCTGGTTCCTCCTGGCTGTGCATTACCGGGGCCCGCTGCAATTCGAGTCGCACCGTTTTGAGGACGGGCGCGTGGTGTTCCCTGGCATTGAAGAAGCGGAAGCGCGCATTGATTATCTCTACGAGACGGTGGCGCGGCTTTCGACGCTCAGCGCGTCGGCGGGCAGTGCCAAGTTGCCACCAGAGCTTAACAGCTTTCAGAAAAGCCTGCGTGAAGCGCTGATACAATATAGCGCGGGGCTCGACGATGATCTCAACGCGCCGCTCAGCTTGGCGGCGATCGGGGAGCTCGCGAAGCAGAGCAATGAGCTGTGCGATTTGGCCAAGAAACGCCGAAAAGATGCCGCATTTTTGGCAGGTGCTGCCGCGCTCGGGAAGGAGCTCTTGGGAGCCATCCTTCACACCACGAGCACGCTCGGGTTGATGCAAGCCGAGCCTGCTGCCTATCGCGCACGTACCCGAAAACTGCGCTGCTCGCTGCGCGGGTTCAGCGAGGCAGCGGTGGATGAGAAAGTAGCCGCGCGGATTGCTGCCCGCGATGCGAAAGACTTTGCACGAGCGGATGAGCTGAGGAATGAGCTACAAAGCTTGGGCATTGAGCTTCAAGATTCACCCGAAGGCACGAGCTGGTCGGTCGGCGTGCTGCGCGCTTAGCTCGGCGTGTGGCGCGCGGCTAAACGCCGATAAAAAGCCGGTGCGCAAAGGTACGCTCCAGCTTGGCACGCAGCACCTTATCGGCGGCCGTCTCGATATCGTACTCGATGCGTTTGAACTCAAAGCGTCGAGCGTCTGAGTCGTAAACGGTGTAGCTCGCGCGATTATCGTAGTCGCGCGGCTGACCCACGCTGCCAACGCTCACAATGTATTTTCGGTCGGGTTCTAGCTCGAAGTCGATGGGCGGAAGCTCTTCGACGGAATTGCCCTTGAGCTCAAAAACCTTGCACAGGTGCGAATGCCCGATGAGCGTGATGTGCCCAAGTGTTTCGTAGATGGGCAAGCATTCGCGGGCCTGCTCTGGGGCGAAAATGTATTCGAACTCCTCCAGCCGCACCGGCGAGCCGTGGCACAGGAGCACGTTGATGGCATCCAAGCGGATCTGGTAAGGCAGGGTCTTCAGCCACTCCATGTTCTCTTTCGAGATCATGCGCGCGTGGGTGTCGAGCGCATGCCGGGCGGCTTCGTAGTAATAGGAGTAATCCATGCGGCTTGCGACAGCCGCATCGTGGTTGCCTAAAATCGTCCCTTCAACGAGGCCGCGCACGATATCGGCGCACTCGTTCGGTGAGCCGCCGTAACCGACGGTGTCGCCCAGGCAATAATACTGGTCGATGCGCTCATCTTTGAAGGCCTCAGTGACGGCACTCAGCGCCTCGTAGTTGGCGTGGATGTCGCTGAGGATGCCGATGCGCATAAGGGGACAAACAATAACACGCTCGCGTCAGATCCAAGCCCCCTCCGGAGTGCTCAGCAATTTTGTGCCCGCTTTCGCGTGCTCTGGTCAGACGCTTTTAGTTTAAAGCCAGACTGTTACGTGGAGGACTTCCGGAAGTCTGGCGGGTCAAAAATGACGATGCAAGCAGCCGGGTGCTGCTTCCCCGAGCAGATACCGCCTAGTTTTCCGCTATGCTCCCGTGCGTGGCACCCCCTTCTGACGATGACTTTCAAGACTCGCGTTCCCCTGACGATACGGATGAGGACCTCCCAGCACCCATCACGCTGATCGATGTGCCCGAAAATGTGGCCGAGCTATGCGGATCATGCGTGCAGTATGTCTGGCGTTCGTTGCGAGTCCCGCTTGATTTCACCCCGGACACGCTGTCGTTGGTCGACCACTACCTATCCGGAGTGCGGGCGGAGCTCAGCCAGAAGCCCGAGCTCGGGCCGCTCGTGGCGCGGGTCGTGGGCGCGTACTTTGGAGAAGTCGTCAGGAAGACTTATTTTGGGATCTGGCGGGCGGAGCCACGAAACGTGCACGATTGGCAAGTCGGGCTGCGCACGGTCTTTCTTTGGTTCAACCCGATCGGCGTCGCCTACGATGCGTTGTTCAACACGACCGAGCACGACGGCCCGCGCTCGCACTTGCGAGTAGCAGCCGAAGATCGCGAGGCGCTCAATGTTCGGCTTTCACAGGCGCCGCCTGTGCCAGATTCTGAGTTCTATTTGCTCACCACTCGGCTTGAAGCGCTCGAAATTGCCGTGGAGACGCTGCGACTGAGAATGAGTGCCCAGGGCTACCAGGATGTTGAATTTGGTGAGGCGGATTACGCTGCGGAATTTGGCTTTGGCGTGAACTAGTCGCCCGAGCGCTTTGATTCCGGGTCCGCCCCTGCGTTCGCTTCCGGAATCGCCACGAGCCGGGTGGGTACCGAAACGATGCGAGCGGGCAGGACGCTTTGCCCCAAAAAATCACGCAACGCGATCGGGTAGCGCCCCTCCGGAAGCCGGATCCGGAGTGAAGCCCCCGGTAAGACCCAGGCCACGGGTGTGGCGTCGATCAGCACGTAGCGCAGAAGATCGGTGTTGTTGAAGACGGTGAGGCCATTGTCCTTGGCGTGTGTGTTGTTGGTGGCTCGGAGTGAAGCGAGGGCTTCGGCATCGGCGAGCAGGGGATCTTGGGGTGGCCAATCTCCGAGCAAGAAACGCGCCTCGCTGGGCGGTACTTGGAATGGCGCGGCCCCCACATCAGATTGCCGCTTTAGCTTCTCGACGAGAAAAGCCAATTGCCCACCCCCCGCCCAACGAAACTCAGCCCGCAAAGGCAGGCTACCTCTTTGGCAGACTGCGTTCTCCGGATCGGCAGCGATCAGCTCCACGAGGAAACGGCAGAGCAGCGTGGCCGATGCTTCGAAGCCAGGAAACGCCGCCAGGCTGAGTGCGAGCTTGCCCTGGCTCGTACCGAGCTCGACCTCCTCCACCTCGTGCTCAAGCAGCCGGCTTTGCCCCATTTTCCGTAGCTCGGGGGGCATGAGAGGCGTTACGTCGACTCGGCGCTCAAGAAAGACCGCGCGCAGCGAACCCAACGGCAAGGTCCGATACGCGCTGCCTTTGGGCCAAACCAAGATGTGACCCAACAGGTCCTGACGGGCGCGGATCTCGCTTTGGTCCGGAAACATGAAGCCAGCAGAGTCAAAACGGAGCAGCATTTGCCCTGCGTGCCTCAGGGTGAGTCCCATGCTGAGCACGGTGCGGCGCTGGATCCGTTCGAGAGACGCGTCTTGGAGCTCTCGAACCTGACCGGTCGCTGGCAGATCGGCCCACTGAAAACGGGCTCTTAATTCGAGTGATTCAGGCAGAAGAGCCTCAGCCGAGGCGGCCGCGATCGGTTCATCTTCTCGAATGGCGCGCGGAACGGTGGGTGCTGCAGGGAGTGCGTCGCGCAGGCGCCCAGGACCGCCGGCGGAGCCAGCCTCGGCGTTGAGCGCCTTGGGCGACGCTAGAGGTGCCGGTTGAATCCCTGCGTTGGGGCTGCGCTCATTGTTCTGGAGGGGTGCCGGCTGTTCGGGCTCGCAAGCAAAGAGAGCCATGCTGCCAAGGCACAGCCAGCTCCACGCGGGACGAGTCATTCTGCACGACCTATCAGCTCTTGCGCGCTCAATTGCTCTTTCTTGCAATATTCGGCGAGGCCACGCACAGCTTTGATCGCCGCGCACGGATCATAAAAATTCACGGTGCCAAGCTGCACCGCGCTGGCTCCGGCCAACATGAATTCGATCACGTCTTCCGCGGTGGCGGCACCGCCGATGCCGATAATCGGAATTGAAACGGCGCGTGCCAGCTCCCACACCATGCGGATCGCGATCGGCTTCAGCGCGGGCCCACTCATGCCTCCAGTGCGGTTAGCCAGGCGCAGCCGTTTGGTGTGCACATCGATCGACATGCCGCGAACGGTGTTGATGGCCGTTAGGGCATCCGCGCCGGCCGCTTGGCAGGCCGAGCCCACGCCCACCAAATCCCCTGCTTCTGGGCTCATTTTCACCCAAATCGGGAGGCGAGTGGCATCCCGCACGCGGCGCGTGACCTCGGAGGCAAGCCCCGCATCCCGACCAAACTCGATGCCCCCATGCGTCACGTTGGGGCAAGACACGTTCAACTCGATCGCATGCACGCCAGTCTCACGGTCCAGCCGACGGGCGATGGTCACGAAATCCTCCACGCTACTGGCGAAGATGTTGGCTATCACGCTCACGCCGCGTGCGCGCAGCTTGGGCAGCTTCTCGGTGCAGAAGGCCTCAACGCCCACGTTGGCCAAGCCGATCGCGTTCAGCATGCCGGCGGACGTTTCGCAAATGCGCTCGGGAGGATTTCCAGCGCGAGGGTGCAGGCTCAAGCCCTTGGTGCAGATGCCGCCGAGCTCCGCGACGTCGTAGAAATCGTCGTATTCGAGCCCGTAGCCGAAGCAGCCCGAGGCTGTGAGGATTGGGTTCTTGAGTGTTAACTGGCCTATTTTGACCGAAAGCTCCGTCATGCGGGCATCCCCGCTTTGCGCACCGGGGCATGCTCAGCTTTTGAAAAATCCACTCTTCGCGCATCCATGCACGGGCCTTCGACGCAGGCGTAGAGGTACTTACCTTCGTGCGTTGGCACCGGGCAGCCGAGACACACGCCGTAGCCGCAAGCCATGGGTGTCTCCAGAGAAACTTCGCACGCAACCTGAGCAGCCGCGCACATCTCCGCCACCTTTGCCATCATTCGATCGGGGCCGCACGTGTAGACTTGTGCGTGCTCCTTGAGCAGCGCGTCGAGCACAACGGGCACTCGCCCGTGCGCACCAAGCGAGCCGTCTTCGGTGGTGACAATCACCTCGCTTAGCGCCTGAAGCTCCGCGAGCAGGGGTAAATCTTTCGCGCTCCGTCCGCCATAAACGGTGGTGGCCCGGATGCCCGCCGTGCTCAGCTTTTCTGCGAAAAAGATCAAAGGCGCGATGCCGACACCGCCACCCACGAGGATCACTTTTCGATCTTTCTTGGGTTCGCTCCACTGGGTGCCAAGCGGGCCCATGAGCGTGAACCAAGCGCCGGCTTCGGCGCGGGCCATAGCTAATGTGCCTTTGCCGATAACTTTGATCAGGATTGAAGGCTCATGGCCGGCGGTGAGGTAGCTCATCGGGCGCGCCAAGAGGGGTGCCTCGCCCCAGTCCTCGCCGCGAACCATCATGAATTGGCCAGGCTCGGCTGCCGTGCCTTCGGGGTCCGAGAAGGTGAGCACATGGTACGCATCACCGATAGCGGTCCTGCGCAGGAGCTGCAGGCGCTTTTGCTGCTTTGGGATCTTTGGGCTTGCCGCCATCTCCAGGCCATCCTCGGTCGGGTTTGAGTAGTAGTGCTTGCGCTCGCGGACTGTTTCAAATCCAAAGCGTTTGTAAAGGGCGAGCGCGGCACGGTTTGAGCGCCGCGTTTCGAGCAAGATCAGTCGGCAGCTGCGTGCCAGCGCTTCGCCAAAGGCACTTTGCAGGAGCGCTCTACCCACACCTTGCTGCCGGTGGTCGGGGTCGGTTGCAACATGCAAAATCTGCATTTCATCGACCGCGATCCAGGCCAGTAGCGCCCCCACTTTGGGGCCTTCCGGCCCCTCGCTCACAGTCCAAAGTGCGGCGTAACTACGTTGAAGCTCTTCGGCGATGGTGAAGGCCGAGCCTGTGCTGTCGAACAGCTGCTGCACCCAATCAACCTCGTCAGCCGTGGCTGCGGTGTTCAGGCGGGAGCAAAGCCAAACGGTCGCCAAGGAATTAGAGCGCTCGGCGCCGCACCAGGCGCGAATTCAAGAATTGGTAAAGGATCTTGCAGACTTCGAACGAACTGCCACCCATCTCGCTCACGATTTCGCGAACCGTGTTTTCGCCGTCAATAGTTGCGAGGACACGCCGCTCCATGGCAGTGAGCTGCGAAGCATCGCCGAGCTGTTCGAGGCCGATCTGATCGCAATACAGCACTTCATCGAAATCAAACGAGCCTTCGATCACGCGCCATTCGTCCACCCTGCGGAAACCCTCCATCACGAGTCCGCTGGTGGGGAGCGAAAGCCTCGTTTTTTCGGCGATGGGGTTCTCGATGTCGACGTGAAAAACGAAGCGCCCGTGCATCCAACGCACGATTTCGTAGACCAATTCTGAGGTTTGTCGCTCCAGCGCTTTTCGGATCTGCGGCTCCTCGGCGAAGCCCAAAATCACCAATGTTTCCCCCAAGAGACGCTTGGAGCCCGCACGATTGTCGAGCACCGTCTGGAGCTCCGCCCGCGAGAGCAAGCCTTCCTCAACCACGTAGCGACCGATCAGGAATTCTGCGGTCAGGCCTCGCCAAGAGGCATAATCGAGATCGCCTTGCCTCAAGAAAAGAACAACTTCAGCCTTCTGATTGAAGACTCGAAGCGCTCCGCTTTTGCGCTGAAGAGTGAGTAGCTGCAAAATCTCCGCGACGGAGACGACGCTGAGATCCCCCGAGAGGACGTGAGGGTCTTTCTCGCCGAACTCCACCGATTGCAACAGACCAGCGAGCTGAGAAACGGTGTCGAGCGTCACAGAATCGCGCACGGCCACCGAAATCTGCTCCGGGCTAATTCGTACAAATGCCGGGAATTTCGCCATGGAGGGGGTGAGCTGGCGGGCCAATTCAGCCGCAAATTCGCGTACGGCATGGGCACGGCGCGTCCCCGGATCGGCGCTCGGATGCAGCCCGCTTGGCGACGATTCGAAGGGACCTTCGTCTTCTGGCCGCACCGTGGAGCGAGTGCGACCTTCGGTTTTTTTCTTGAGTGCCCCTTCGACGACGGCGATCAGCGCGCGCGCATCAAAGGGCTTCGTGATCGAATCGATGGCGCCGGTTTGCCGCACGAATTGGCCTCGGATCTTGTCGCCCTTGGCGCTCATCAACACCACCGGCAACTCACGCAGGGTGTCGCTCCCGCGGATCTCCCGACAGAACTGAAAACCGTTCATACGCGGCATCACGAAATCAAGCATCACGAGGTCTACGGGAAAATGCTCGAGCACATCCAGCGCATCGCGCCCATCCCCCGCAAGCAAGACCTCGTAGTCGTGGGCCGCTAAGATGGACGCGACGACTTTGCGAATGGTCGGGCTATCGTCAACGACTAGGATCTTCGCGTTCATTTGCAGCACCATTCTCGGCGGCCGGGAATGAAGCCGAAGATGCTAGCCGATTGCGCGGGCGATTCTACTCAGCGATCGACCGGATCTTGAGTTCAGCCAATTGCCCGGGAGAAACCAGGCCTGGCGCCTCGGTCATCACGTCCGTCCCTTTTTGCGTCTTCGGGAAAGCAATCACGTCCCGGATGCTTTCGGTGCCCCCGAGCAGCATCGCGATGCGATCCATACCGAGCGCGATCCCACCGTGAGGTGGAGCACCGTAACGCAGTGCCTTCAGCAGGAATCCGAATTTGTCCTCAGCTTCTTTGGCGTCGATGCCCAGAGCAGAAAAGACTTTCGACTGGACCAATGGATCGTGCAAACGGATGGAGCCGCCCGCAATCTCGAAACCGTTCAGCACCAAATCGTAGCGGTAGCAGAGCACCTTGCCGGGATCTGTTCCCAAGAACTCAACGTGCTCATCATGTGGGCGCGTGAAAGCGTGGTGGGCTGCGGCCCAATGCTTCGCTTGGTCGTCGTACTCAAAGAGTGGCGGATCGACCACCCAAGAAAATTGGAACGTATTGCCGTGCCCCACTTCGGGGATCAGGCCCATTTTCTTGGCCTGGATCACGCGCAAATTGGCCAGCACCATGTGCACCATTGCCGCTCGACCGAACTGGAACAAGACGACGTCGTTCTCTTTCACCCCGAGCGCTTGGTTCACCGCAGTCCGGAATTCATCCGTGACCGTCTTTGAAAGCGGTGATTGCAACCATTCACCGTTCGGGCCAATTTTTGCCCGTGCTAAGCCGGCCGCGCCCATGCCCTTCGCAGTTTGTTCCAACTTATCGCCGTCGGTGCGGGTGAGGTTAGCGGATGCCGGCACCACCATCGCCTTGACGATTTCTGCCGGCAGTTCACGGCGATAGGTACCGTTTTTGAACTTTTCGGCGATGGGCTGAAAGAAGCCAATCCCGCCGCCAGAGTGTTCCACCACAAGCTCGGTGAGGTCGACGTGCTTCATGTCGAAGCGAAGATCCGGCTTATCGTTGCCGTAGTCGCGCATCGCGTCGTCGAACTTCAAATGTGGGAAGTGCCCGCTCGGGTATTTTTCCTTCAAATCGACGCCCAACGCGGCGCTCCAAATTTTGAAGATCAGGCCTTCGACCAAGCTGAAGACGTCGTCTTGATTGACGAAGCTCAGCTCGATGTCGATCTGCGTGAATTCCGGCTGCCGGTCGATGCGTAGATCTTCGTCGCGAAAGCAGCGCACAATTTGGAAGTAGCGGTCGAACCCCGCCACCATGAAAAGCTGCTTGAAAAGCTGTGGACTCTCCGCCAGCGCGTAGAATTTGCCGCCGTGCAGGCGGGAGGGAACCAGAAAGTTTCTCGCTCCGCCGGGCGTGTATTTCACCAAGACGGGAGTCTCGAGTTCCAGACAGCCGTTCTCAGTCAGGTAGTTGCGCGTAGCCTGATTCATGCGGTGGCGTTGCTTCAAGGCTTCCTGCAACGGGGCGCGGCGCAAGTCTAAATACCGATATTCTAGACGTACTTCTTCGCGAGTTTCGGTTCGGGCTTCAATCTCAAAGGGCGGCGTCTCGCTGCGGTTGAAGACGGTCGCCTCGAGCACCTCCAGCTCCACTTCGCCGGTCGGCAAGTTGGGATTGGCCGCGCTCAACATGCGCCCTTCCTTCTTGCTGAACTGTTCCCCTCGGCTTCGAACTTTGCCACGCACGCCCACCACCCATTCGCTGCGCAGTGTGTTGGCTAGCTCGTGGGCTTCTTTTGAAGCATCCGGGTCAAACACGATCTGCGTGATGCCCTCGCGGTCCCGCAGATCGACGAAAATCAGCGCGCCGTGGTCTCGGCGATTGGCAACCCAGCCGAAGAGGACCACTTCTTTGCCAATGTCTGCCGCGCGGATCGCCGCGCAGTGATGGGTGCGTTTCAGTTCATCGATAAAGCGGGCCACAGAAACTGCCTCAGATTGCGGAAGATTGCGTTGGGTGAGCGGGCGCGCCTTTTAGCGCCGAAATGCGCATGGCTCAATTCCGCGCTGAACGTACCCACAAATGTCGACACAAAGTGGGCCAAGTTCGCCAATTCTGCGCATTTGTCCTGACCCACGATGGCGCCGAAACCCCCGACCCCTCTCGCGGAGGCTCTCAGTTACCTGGCGCCGGCGGCGCCGCTGGTGATCGGCATCTGGCGTGCCAGTTTTGGCAGCCAATGGCGTGACGATCAGGCGCTGTTGGCTGCGGTGGGGCAGGGGCCGCCGGCAATCCAAGGAGCCCTCTCGGCCCTTCTAGCCAGCATCGCGCTCGAGCTGCCGGTTGGCGGCAAGTGGCTCCGCGCGGCGCTCGTCTCGGTCGTGGCGCTCAGCCTGTGCGGTTTCCTGATCTTTAGTCTCACCCGCTATCTGGCGGTGCGTTTGGGCGTCTCGCCCTTGGCGGCGAGCGCGGCGGGACTCGGCGCCGCATGGCTCGTGACACTCGGGCCAAGCTGGCAACTCGAAGCGACCGTGGGCGGCGGGCTCACGGTGGCGGTTTCGCTGTGTTTGTTGGGAGTTTGGTTGAGCCGAGAAGCTGAGGCTGCTTGGGTCCCGTTCGCGCTGGCGCTGGTGCTGGGAGCTGCGCTCGCGGAAAATTGGGCGGCGGCTGCTGCCTTGGCAACGGCGCTCGCTGTTCGGCTGAGCGTTCGCCGAGCCGCTTTACCTTGGTCCCGGCAAACGGTGGCCCTGTCGGCGGGGCTGTTTGGCTTAATCGCAGTCGGTTTGGTTCTTGGTCAGCTCGTCCGCTCGGGCGGGCATTGGTCCGACTTGGGCGTCGCGTTCGCGGGTGAAGCGGGTCGAACCCGGTTGCCAAACCAGGCTCTCGCCTTAGTCGACGAGAATTTTACGCTTTTGGCTCTCGGGATCGCAGCCTTAGGCACGTGTGCCACGCTGCTCGCCTCGCAGACGCGCGCGCTGGCTCTGGCACTCGGGGTTTGGTGTCTTCTGGGATGGGTTTTTAGCCAAGCGGGGGACGACCTGCTCGTCGATCCGTTTGCGCCGTTTGCGCTCTTAGGCTTGAGCGCGGTGGGTATTTTCGCCGGTGTTGGAGCGGCTTCTGCCTCCACGCTCGCGCGTTGGCGTGTCCCTTTGGCGCGTCAGAGTGTTGGGCTATTCGTGACGACCCTGTTCGTGTTGGCGCTGCTCGGTTTCGAGCGTTCAAGCCACGTGGCGGGACGTCGCGACCACGTCGCGAGTGAGGCTTGGACCGATGAGGCGCTGAGCGATCTTCCGCCTGGGAGTGTGCTGCTTTTGAATAACTCAGAGTTGGCTTGGCACCTGTGGGCCGCCCGCGAAATCGGGGGACAACGCCCAGATTTGATCATCGCACCGCTCCGAGCCTTGGAGCGTTGGAGCGGCAGCCAGGATCTCGTGCGTTCGGAGCCCGCGCTCGGTCCTGTGGTCCGCGATCTGCGGCTCAGCCGGCGCCCTACTGAGTTCGCACTGTCCTCACTCGCGGAGGAGCGGCCACTGTTCGTTCAGTTCGATGCCACCTGGGACCCGAGATTGCGGGAGCACCTGGTGCCGCACGGCTTTTGGGTTGGATTTTCGCCACACGCTTTGGGCCGCTCCGATCGTGAGGGTGCCGCGCTCGCATCCGATCAGGCCTTCAGCCGGGTGGTGACTCTGGCAGAGCAACCTGGGTCCCGCGACGCGGGGACCCTCCGGGTTCTCCAAGAGCAACTAGCTGAACATGCGCTCATGCTCTTCTCGCTGCAAGACTTCCACGCGGCGAGTCTGTTTGCCGAGAAGCTCCGTCTGATTGCACCCAAGCATCCGGCACTTGAAGCCCTGCAAGCGCCCAAGGCGCTTGCGATAGCCAGGGCCGTCGACTAGCTTCGCTCCCCCACATGGCACGCGTTACTGTTGAAGATTGTCTGGAGCACGAGGAAAATCGCTTTGCACTGGTTGTGCTGGCGGCCCACCGAGCTCGCACCCTCATGAAGGGCACGCCCACGCTGGTCCAATCTCGTAATAAGTGTGCAGTCACTGCCCTGCGCGAAATCGCAGCGGGCAAGGTGCGCTTCCACCGCGATACCGAAGAAGTCCTGCGCGAGTTCATCAACGAGACTCAAGCGCTCGCCGGGTACTGACGTTTCGCGGAGAGCGCCACATCCCCGAAGCCTGGAGGCGCTTGCGCGCCCCGATGGACTCGGCTCGCTCGCCCACTACGAAAACCCTGCGTATTATACCAGGGCCTATCGGCGTCGGTTACAAGACGTCGGCTATTACGTGGAGCTAGCTCGGCGCTCGAAAGGCCCCGTGCTCGAATACGGTGTCGGTAACGGGCGTGTAGCCTTGCCAATCGCGCGCCAGGGCGTCGCCATCACCGGTATCGACCTTTCGGCTCCGATGCTGGCAGATTTGAGGGAAAAGCTGAAGCTTGAGGAGCCTTCCGTGGCGCGCCTTGTTTCAGCGAGGCGTGGGGACATGCGAAAGGTTAAGTTGAAGCGGCGATTCCCGCTGGTGATCGCGCCCTTCAACGTGATGTTACACCTGTACGATCGGCCCGACGTGGAGGCCTTTCTGGCACGGGTGAAAGAACACCTCACGCCCAAGGGCGAATTCGTTTTCGACTACTCGCTGCCGCAGCCGGCCGACCTCGGTCGCGATCCCAATCGCAGCTATCGCGTTCCAGACTTCGTGGATCCGGTGACGAAGCTGAAGATCCGCAGTTCCGAGCGTTTTTTCTACGAGCGCTTCCGGCAAACCCTGCTCGTCTGGTCAGAATACGAACCTGAAACGGGCGAGGCCTGGGATGTGCCGCTCACTCATCGCCAGTTTTTTCCCCAAGAGATGGAGGCCTTGCTCCACTACAACGGCTTTGAGATCAGCGCCTATTGCCCTGATTTTGCGGAGCAAGGCTGGCTCAGCTGGGTGGATTCACTGGTGGTTCACTGTCGCATCCGGCCTACTTCGGGGCGGAAGCGCGCAAAGCCCGTTGCTCAGCCCTAGGCGCCGCCTTAGCTTGAGCCTCGACAGATGGCGGCCGATTACTACGCAGAACTGGGAGTTCCTAAGACCGCGACGCACGATGATATCCGCAAGGCGTATCGGAAGCTCGCGGCCAAATTTCATCCCGACAAGCGCCCGGACGACAAGACAGCAGAAACCAAGTTCAAGGCGATCAATCGCGCCAACCAGATCCTGGGCGATGAGGCCAAACGCAAGCTCTACGACGATTTTGGCGAGGATGGCTTGCGCGAAGGTTTCGATGCCGATGCTGCGCGAGCCTATAGGAGTGCCGGGGGTGGACGAGTGCGCTTTCGGCGCGGGAATGAAACGGGCAACGTTGAGGATATGTTTGGCGGCGGCGGCGCCAACATCGGGGACCTTTTTGGGGATCTGTTTGGCGGGCGAGCGCGGGCAGCACAGCAAGGGGGTCCACGCGCAGCTCCGAAAGGCTCGGATGTCACGAGCGAAGTGACGGTCGATTTTGCGGCAGCCCTAATTGGAGTTAACCTCAAGTTGCGAGTGCAGGATGCGGGAGATGAGCTCACCGTTCGCATCCCACCCGGTGCGGCCGACGGCGACAAGGTTCGTCTCCGTGGTCACGGCGCCCCGAGTCCGCATGGTGGCCCACCTGGCGATCTGGTGCTCACGATTCGCGTGAAGCCTCACCCTTATTTCGACCGAGATGGTCTCGATTTGTACTTAGATTTGCCCATATCTGTCGGGGAAGCCTATCGCGGAGCTAAAGTGCGGGTGCCAACTCCCTCCGGGGACGTGACGCTCACCGTGCCGGAAAAGGCACAGAGCGGTCAGGTGCTGCGCTTAAAAGAGCGGGGTGTGAAGCGCGGTGAGAAGGTCGGCGATCTCTATGTGCGCTTTCAGATCCGGCTGCCTGTCGGAGATGAGAAGGAAATCGCGAAGGCCATCGAAGTGCTCGACAAGGCCACCCCCGATGATCTGCGTGCGCTACTCGTATTCTGAGCGAGCGCTGCGCGGCTACTCGGCCGCGTCCACCGTGGGGTCAGCTTTGTCGGCTCCTAAAAATCCGCCGGATTGGCGAGCCCACAGCTGAGCGTAGAGGCCACCGTTCGCGACCAGTTCCTGGTGCGTCCCCTCTTCGGCAACTTTGCCTTGGTCGATCACGATCAAACGATCGAGCGCAGCGATGGTGGAGAGCCGGTGCGCGATTGCGATCACCGTCTTGCCCGCCATCAGCTTTTCGAGATTCTGTTGGATAGCCGCTTCCACCTCTGAATCCAGAGCCGAGGTGGCTTCATCAAGGATCAGAATGGGCGCGTCCTTGAGCATGACCCGCGCAATCGCGACGCGCTGACGCTGCCCACCCGAAAGCGTGACTCCCCGTTCGCCCACATGCGCATCGTAACCATGCCGGCCCTTCGGGTCCGAAAGGTGTTCGATAAAGGCCGAGGCTTCGGCTCGATCGGAGGCTTCTTTCAGCATTTCAGGCGTCGCGTCGGGGCGCCCATAGAGGATATTTTCGCGCACCGAGCGATGCAGGAGCGAGGTGTCCTGCGTCACCATGCCGATATTGGCCCGCAGCGAATCTTGTGAGACTTTCGAAATATCCTGACCATCGATCAGGATCTGTCCGCCCTCGACGTCATAAAATCGCAACAGCAGGTTTACGAGCGTTGATTTGCCGGCGCCCGAGCGACCCACAATTCCAACGCGTTCGCCCGGCTTCACCTGCAAGCTCACGCCGTCCAAAACACCACTGCCCTTGCCGTAATGGAAGTGCACATCACGCACCTCAATTCGCCCCTCGCTCACCTTGAGCAAGGGCGCATCGGGTGGGTCCTCAACCACTCGTGGCAGGGAAATAGAGCTGATTCCGTCCTCCACCGTGCCGATGTTCTCAAACAAGCCAGACGCCTCCCACATGATCCATTGGGACATGCCACTCAGGCGCAGAATCAGCCCAATCGCAACGGCCACCGCCCCGATCGTGACCGCCCCTTTCGACCAGAGCCCGAGCGCCAGCCAACCGGCACTGAACAAGAGCAAAGCATTGAGTAGGTAGAGCGCAATGTAAAGCATGGTTACCAGGCGCATCTGGCGGTGCACGGAGCCCAAGAATTCCTGCATCCCCTCCTTAGCGTAGGCTTCCTCGCGCTTGGTATGCGAGAACAGCTTCACGGTCGCTATGTTGGTGTAACTGTCCACGATGCGCCCCGTCATTACAGAGCGGGCATTGGCTTGCTCTTCTGCCACTTTTTGCAGCCGAGGTACGAAGAAGCGTAGCAGGCCCACATAGCCCACCAACCACACCAAAAACGGCAACATCAGCCGCCAATCAGCGCGAGCGGCAATCACCAAGGCCCCCAGAAAATAGACGGCCACGTAGTTCAAAACGTCCAACAGCTTCATCACGCTTTCGCGCACAGCGAGGGCCGTTTGCATGAGCTTGGTAGCGACACGCCCCGAGAACTCATGTTGAAAGAAGCTCATCGACTGTCGGAGCAAATAGCGATGCACTGCCCAGCGGATCCGCATCGGATAATTGCCGAGCAGCGTTTGGTGAATGATGCTCGAATGAACATAGACGGTCAGCGGCAGCGCAATCAGCACCACCGCCGCCATCAACAGGAGCTCCGTGCGTGCTTCGGTGAAGAACGTGGCCTGTCGGTATTTTCCCAGCCAATCGACGATGTTGCCGAGGAAGGAAAACATCGAAACTTCGAAGACCGCGATGAGGGACGTGAGCGCCGCCATCACGGCAATGTGCCGCCAAGCGCCTGCCGTGTAGTGACGACAAAATGCCAGCAGTGTCTTCGGCGGCTGGGTCGGTTCTGCCGGAGGAAAAGGATCTAAACGACTTTCAAACCAGGAGAACATGGCGCACCTATCTCATTCGCCGGGATCAGCCAGCAGGGTGCGGCTTTCTAACAGTTTGGCTAGGCGTCCCACCAACGCTTCCACCACGCACCAGTCTTTTCTGCTCCCGGTGCCTTGGGTGGTGCAGCCGCGGGGGATCCTATGGTCCCTACTTTATTGGGAACGGGCTCATGCGAAGCTTTCATGCTTGGCAATCCCGCCGTCCGAGTCGGCGGCGGAGGAGGCGCCATGGCGGCGGGGCTGGGTGCAGCAACCAGCGGCTGCTGTACAGGCTCCATGGGGCTTTGCTTCACAGCCGCTTGCGCTGGGTCAGCGCCGAAATCTCCCAGCATTTCGTCCAGGTTCCAGTCTGCCGGATTCTCGAACGCACCGGCTGCCCGGGAGCGGACGGCTCGGGAGGGCAGGCGAGAGGCGACCCGTTCAACGTGCCCATCCGAGAAGGAGTGCAGCGCCTCAATGATCACATCGCCGATAAACGCGCTAGCATCCGCTTTTTCGGCTTTCTTTGCGGGCTTTCGCGCAGCTGCTGTGTCCTTCACGATTTTCGCCAAGTCTTGGTAAGAGGCAGGCCGCCCCAGGCGAACCAACGCGGACATCAGTGCCGCGGCGTAGTCATCCGCAGTCTGGAAACGTTCTTCCGGTTCTTTCGCGAGCGCTTTGGCCAGCACAGCCTGGACATCCGCGCTCACGTCGTCACGGATGGTTCGAATATCGGGGACCTCGGCGGCGCGCACTAGCTTGAAGGTTTCCAGT
>CAZSUA010000033.1:0-13998 GCA_964609655.1 uncultured Polyangiaceae bacterium
GCCAATAGCCACCAAAATATGAGAGATTTTCATCTAAAAAAGCACCTTTTGGAAGCTCTGCACCGTTGCCCGAACGCCCTTGAAACCTGGAATTCTGACAACGGCACTTGCCCTGTGTTGATGAGGCCTACTGCGTGAGTGGGGGGCCCTCTTCGAAATTATGAGCTACCGTGTCGAAATATTGAAAGCGCTGCTGAAGCTGAGTTCGTTGCTACATCTCGCGCTACTGCTGGCTTCGGCACCGGCCTGCAAGTCTCGGCTGTTAGTGGGGCGCGACCACGAGGGAAGCGCGGGGGGCACGGATGCCAATGCGGCGTGTCAGCTCAGGCTGTGCGGAACTTCCGTGTTGGTGTGCGGCGATTGTACCGACAACGACGCGGACGGCCTGGTGGACGCTCAGGATCCGGATTGTTTGGGGCCCTGCCATGATTCCGAAGCGGCTTTTTTGGATGCCAAATCGATGCAAGCCAATCGCTGTACGGAGGATTGCTATTTTGACGGCGATTTGGGCCCGGGCAACGATGGCTGCAACTACGCCCTGCAATGCGATCCGCTGCGCGATCCGCTCAATTCTCAGGGGAAGTGCGGCTACGATCCGGCTTTCATCCTGAAGGTGGAAGGCACTTCGCAGAGCTGCACCGCCCTGCAAACGGCGCAAACGCCACAGTGTATTCAAACTTGCCTGGCCATTACGCCGAACGGTTGTGATTGTTTTGGCTGCTGCAAGTCGCCCCATCTCGACCACGCCGTGTGGATCGGCTCCGAAGATGCGAACGGGAACCCAACCTGCAACGCCGCCAACCTCGCCGATCCCAACCTGTGCCGGCCTTGCACACAGGTTTCAAGTTGCCTCAATCTTTGTGAGGGGTGTGAGGTTTGTTTTGGCAGCGGTGCTCCAACCGTTGGCTGCACCGGCACCCAATCCCGGTGTACCCAAGGCCAAGCCGGCTGTGGTCAGCCTGGCGAACTGAGTTGCCCCGGCGGAAGCTATTGCTTGAGCGGCTGCTGCGTGGACACGAGCGCCTCCAACCTGGGCAAGTGAGGTGAGCCCGAAAATTTAGCTCGAAAGCGTGCCACCCGCGCCTGAGCTTCCGCACTTCGCCCGAGGCGTACCAAGGCTTCCACCGCCAACACTTCGCGCTCTTGGCTGAGCACACCTCGCGAAAATTCTCGTTGATGTTGTTCGCAGGCACGCAACGTCGCACGAGGATCGCTGGTAAGTTGCGCGCGCGCCTGGGCGAGCAAGCGCGCTTCGGAGTGCAAGCTTCCTGCTTCACGCACGGGCTCAGCGATCGCTGAAGCTGAAGACGGGTGCACGGGTGGAAGCTTTGGCACAACGACCTCAGGAGTGCGCTCTTGGGTTAACTCCGGACCCGACGCGCTCGAAGGCGTGGCGCTCGAAGGCATCACGCTCGAAGGCGTGGCGCTCGAAGGCATCACGCTCGAAGGCATCGCGCTCGAAGGCATCACGCTGCGCGCCCGCGACGCGCTAGGACTTTCCGAAACCTGTGCGGAACGAATACCCACAACCCCGACGACTGTGGCCGCCACGACCCCACCCAACAGCACCCATGGCACCAAAAGCTTGCTGCTCAGCCCTGCGGCCCCGGAAACTGCAGTCTTTCCAAAGATAGTGCCCGAGCCAGAAATCGCCGCTTGCGCGGCTGTGGAGCCCTCCACAACGGCTCCCAGGCTCGCCGCAGCACCTACAGTTAACAGCGGAGCTAGCCCCGCGCGCATTCTTGCTAAACGATCTGCTCCGGGCAGGACACCCCGCGCCTCCTCCAGTCCCGTCACCAAGCTTTCGGGCAGGCCATTCGTCGCTGCACCCCAGCGCGGCGGATCTTGCTCGTGGCTCACAAAGCGCCCCCGTGAAACCGCTGCATCGCGCCGAGAATGATTTCGCGCGCCGCATGCAAGCGCGAATAGGCCGTCTGCAAAGGGCAATCGAGTGCCTCGGCGACTTCCTTCATGCTGAGGCCCTCAATTTCGAACAGCACGAAGACCTCGCGCTTGGCATCATCCAGCTGGTCCAAGGCCTGTTCAAAGGCCCGAAGGGCGCGAGCCCGTTGGAGCGTGACCTCTTGCGTGGGTGCACAGCTGCCACTCGGAGGCGCCACGCACGGCTCTTCGTAGCGCCGATGGGCGCGCTGGCGGTGGTCTTTGGCGACTCGCACGCAGATCCCAAAAAGCCAGGTGCGCACCGAAGAGCGGCCCTCAAAATCAGACAATTTCCGGTGAACGACGACGAACACCTCCTGGCACACATCTTCCACGTCCGCATCGCGGACACCGAGGTGCAACAGCGCGCGCAAGGCAAAAGCGGCGTACTCTTCGAATAGCTGAGAGGTCGTGAGGGCATCCGCGCTCGGTACGACACAGCTTCCTGAGGCTGCCTCATTCGCTGCATCGTCTAGAGTATGTGGAGCCTGGGAAGCCAAATTATCAGAACCAGGATACACCGAATCCCAAGAAAGCCGACGCGCTCAGCATTTTCCGCTGATAGAGGAGACGCGCCACGGCAGAAGGAGCTTCGGACTCCAATGAGAGGCTTTATAGCCAACCCGCAACGAACCTTGCATGATGTGCGAATGCGTCTCGCCCATCCATGCTGGCCACCAACGAATCCTCGCCTTCCACGGCCCGCGTGAGCGTTCCCACCGCCCACTTGCCGAAGAAGCTGTTCGCCGCAAGTAAGCACCGGAAGCGATCGTTTCGCGTTTCGCCGATCGTTATCGAGGCCGCAACGCTCGACGCCGCGGCGGTGTATGTGCGACTTGCAACGCGAGCCGAAGGGCTCACCACGACGGAAGCCGAGGCCCGGCTGCTCGAACACGGTCACAATGTGCTCGAACAAGATCGTCGACCCGTGTTTGCGAAGCTCTTGTGGCGTGCCTCACTCAATCCGCTCGTCATCTTGCTCGCCGTGCTTGCGACGATATCCGCAATAAGCGGAGACCGGAGATCTGCGGTGGTGATGGTTGCGATGATCTCCCTCAGCCTGGGTTTGAAGCTGTTCCAAGAGAGCAAGGCCGAAAGCGCGGCTGCAAAGCTTAAGGCGATGATCTCGGTAAATGCGCTGGGGCTCCGGGACGGCGCGCCGCACGAGATTCCGGTGTCACATCTCGTCCCCGGTGACGTGGTGACGCTGGCAGCAGGAGACATGATCCCAGGCGATGTGCGCATCCTTCACGCGAAAGACCTCTTCGTGAATCAAGGCACGCTCACGGGCGAGAGCCTCCCCGTCGAGAAGTACGACCTAGAAACGCACCCGACCGCGACGACGACCACCGCGTCCATCCCCACGACATCCCCGTTCGAACTGACCAGTATCGCGTTCCAAGGGACGAGCGTCGAGAGCGGATCTGCGAAAGCGGTTGTGCTCGCAACTGGCAAGGAAACCTATCTCGGAGGCCTGGCGGAAAGTATCAGCGAGGCAGCGCCGCCGACGGCGTTCGACCGAGGGATCTCGCGTTTCACGTGGCTCATGCTTCGGTTCATGGCGATCATGGTGCCGCTCGTTTTCGTCATCAACGGTCTGACGAAGCATAGCTGGACGGAGGCGTTCTTCTTCGCGCTCGCCGTGGCCGTGGGCCTCACACCCGAAATGCTGCCGATGATCGTGACCGTGTGTCTGTCGAAGGGCGCCGTCGCGATGGGAAAACGGAAGGTCATCGTCAAACGCATTCACGCCATCCAAAACCTGGGAGCGATGGATGTGCTGTGCACCGACAAAACGGGCACACTGACGATGGACAAGGTCACTCTGGAGCGCCACTGCGACGTGCGGCTTCAGGAGGATGAGCGAGTGCTGGGGCTCACGTACATGAACAGCCACTTTCAGACCGGGCTCAAGAGCGTTCTTGACCGCGCGATCTTGGCGCACGAGGAGAGCCACGCTCACGCTCGCATTCCTGAATACGTGAAGATCGACGAGATCCCCTTCGATTTTGCACGACGCATCATGTCTGTGGTCGTTCGAACGCCCGAAGGGAAGGATCGGATCATCTCAAAAGGCGCGCCTGAAGCGATCTTTTCAAGGTGTGGAAGCTTCGTCCTGGCCGGCGAGCATCACGCGATGGATCACGAACACATCGAGAACCTGAAGAAGGAATACGAGCGCCTCAGCGCCGACGGATTCCGTGTTCTCGCGGTTGCGAGCAAAGAGTGCGAACCTCGGGCCAAAGGCGCTCCTGGCGTCACGCCGTACGGCAAAAACGACGAGTGCGATCTCGTCCTCGATGGCTACGCCGCGTTTCTCGACCCGCCGAAAGAGTCTGCGATCGCGGCGCTCAAGGCCCTCGGTGAGCACGGTGTTTCGGTTAAGGTTGTCACAGGCGACAACGACCTCGTTGCCCGCAAGATCTGCCAAGAGGTCGGGCTTGCGACGGATCTGGTGCTGCTCGGCGACGAGGTCGAAAAGTTGACCGATGCCGAGCTCACGGCTGCCGCCGAGAAGACGACACTTTTCGCGCGCGTATCGCCGGCGCACAAGGAGCGGATCATTCTGGCGCTCCAGTCGGGTGGACACGTGGTGGGCTTTTTGGGTGATGGCATCAACGATGCGCCCGCGCTTCACGCCGCAGACGTTGGCATCAGCGTCGACACAGCCGTGGATGTTGCCAAAGCCTCTGCAGACATGATCCTTCTCGAGCGGTCACTCCTCGTGCTGGACGAAGGAGTGCTCGAGGGCAGAAAGGTCTTTTCCAACATCATCAAGTACGTGCGCATGGGCGCATCCAGCAACTTCGGCAACATGTTCAGCGTCCTCGGCGCGAGCCTCTTCATCCCGTTTCTGCCGATGCTCCCCTTGCAAATCCTCGCCAACAACATGCTCTATGACATTGGTCAGACCGCGATTCCGACGGATAACGTGGATCTGGATCGGATCCAGAAACCGAGGTCATGGGACATCAAGGAGCTGACGCGTTTCATCCTCTTCATTGGCCCATGCTCATCGATCTTTGACGGGGTGACGTTTTTGGGGATGCTCTACGTCTTCGGGTGCTGGGACGTTTCCACGCCGGCGATTGCCGCGCACAGCCAGAGCCTCTTTCAGACCGGCTGGTTCGTCGAGAGTTTACTCACGCAAACGCTCATCATTCATATCATCCGAACGAACAAGCTACCGTTCATCGAGAGTCGCCCGTCCACGTTTATGGTCGCAACGAGCGTCGTTATCATGGCGGTTGGCGTGGTGCTCCCATTCTCACCCTTGCGTGATTACCTCGGCTTTTCGGCGTTGCCGGCGCTCTACTGGCCGCTCTTGGCCGTTGCGCTAGTGGGCTACGTGACTCTGACGCAGGCGGCGAAGATGTGGCTTCTTCGGCGCGGTTGGATCTGATTCAGACTAGTACGCTTCCAGCCGATTGTAGTCGAACAACCCAGACGAGATCGACGAGCCCGACGAGCCCGACGAGCCCGAGTGCACCCTGACGTGATCTTCGTGAATGCGATCACTGAACTCCCAGAATTGATCGCTGGAGCGCAGCATTCCGAATCGCGTGCGCAACGCTTTGTAGGCGGCGTCGCTATCAAGCTTCGAGACAGTCTCGACAAATGCATCGACGTCCGAGCGCGGTACGTCGAAGAGGGCGTTCGGGTAGGCACCCAAGAAGCCGCGAACCACCGAGAGCTCGTCCTCATTCTTAATGCGTCGATCCTCCTCGTGAAAGAGGTTCGTCACGTTCGTGTGCGCGCTGTCCCGCGCGATCGTGAAGTTCGTTCTCGCGCCGACCCCATCTTTGTTTCGCACGGTGACGAAGGACAACTCCGGGAGCCACGAGGCCGGCTGTCCCTTCACTTTACCGAGACGCACGAGCGCGGCTCGCAGCGATGCATCTTCGATGTGCTTCAGATCGAAATCGTTGTTGAGAACGCCTCGAACGTGGCTCTTGAGCATGGGGAAAAGCTCCTGTTCGGCTGCGCGGTCCTGATAGTGAATATTCGGCGGTCCCTCGAACGCTGTCAGATCGTGAAAGACGCGATCTTTCGCGTCACCGTTCACTCCGCGGTACCACATGCTGATCAGCTCTTGCCGCCGTGCTGGCGGCAGAAGCATCAGAAAATTGGCTTCGCCTTCCATGCGGAGAAAATCCATGTAGAGACGTGTCGACAGCTGATGGCTCACGTTGCCGAAGACATCGAAGCCCGCCACAAGAAGGTAGTGAATGCGCTCAAGAAGCGGATATCCAACAACCCATGCCGTCTTCGGAGGGGCACCCACCAAACCTTTAACCACGGATGCGCTGTCGAAGTGACGAAACACGGTCAGCGCCGCGTTGGAGTTTTTCCCATCTCCATCCCACACCATGTGTAGGTTCGGCCCGCCACCCTTCGAACCTTTGCCCTCCGCGAGCGCCTTCTGCAAGAACTCGTTCTTCTTCTTTAGATAGCGCTCGTGGTCGCGCCCATATCCGAGCCATAGTGTCAGAAGAGCCGAGCTTCCGCCCTCAGCGGGCATGTCCAGGTCCTGCTTCACACCTGCGAGAAACGCGGTCTCCTCCTTGATCAATGGCAGCGCCGGATTCATGAACGTGATCCAGAAGCGATCTTCGATCACGTTGAGCGCGACCTGCCCTCGGCAAACGGGGCCCTTGATGAAGCCCATCATCGTGAACTCGGCTTCTTCCAACATGAACCGATAACGCGACTCCGCAGGAATCGCCTGAAATGCGCGAAACGGATTGGCGCCGACTTCGGGCTCGTAGCTCGGCAGGTGATCGACAGCGTAGGCCGCATCAATGAAAAGCTCGCGAACCCGGTGAAGGCGCGCTGCACTCAGAGGATACGGCATGTGCGTCTTTTCGAGGGGCCGCTCCAAGCGCCGCACGAAACGGTAGTAGACCCGGTCTACCTCCGGATCGTCGAACGGGCGCCGTGTGGGGATCTCCTCGATGGCACCTGTCGGTGACGCCGTGCGCACCAGGCGAAAATACGTATGATTGTCGATGCCCTTGAAATAGAGGCTCGCCAGAAACAAGTGCTCGTAAATGTAGCGACTCGTCAGGCGGTTCTTGAAAGACGGCCCGTTCAGAAACGATTCCCAAGATGCGATGGATTCAGCGATCTGCGGCGCGAGCGGTGGAGGCTCATCACGGGGCGCGCCGGCACCCACCCAAAAGACCAGCGCTGCTTCTTCCTTCGGTTCGAGGCCGGGCAACGCGTACGGCATCCCCCAATAAGGGTGCGACTTTGCGTAGTCGTCGAAGTGCTCGGCATCGGTGCACGTCTCCTTTCGATCAAGCTCGAGGGTAAAGGTCCTCGCGATGTCGCTCGCCCGAGGAACCGGATGCAAGCGCTTGAGGTCGAGCATGCGCATGAGCAAGCTTGCTCGCGGATCGCTCTGGACGCCTTCTGGAAGCACCGGGTGAAAGTCCTTCTCCCGCCAGCCTTGCGTATCGTGCGCGTCGATTCCGAGTCGCGTCGGAGCGGCCGAAAAGAGGCGCGAGCCGTCGTACACCTTAGCTTCTGTTGCCCCGCGATCGATGCCCTCAAAAGTGCCGAGCTTCAGCTGGCACGGTGCGTCGTAACAGCCGTGGCAGACCACGCACCGTTTTTCGAAGACGCTGCGCGCGTTCGTCCAGGCAATGTGCGCCTCGCGCGGGGACAGCATTGACGGCGCCCGCGCGTAGTTCGCGGGCCGCCCGCGCCCGCACGCAACGGGAATACAGATCCCGGCGGCCAACGCGAAGGGAACTATTAGACGAGTGAGCCTCATGGGATTTTCAAAACCAGGATACACTAAGGCCCAAGAAAGCCGACGCGCTCAGCATTTTCCGCTGATAGAGCAGACGCGCCTGGGTAGAAGCAGGCTCGGACGCCAACTGGTAGCGCTGAAAGGGCAGCCCAGCCAGCAGGTCACCGCCGAAGCTCAACCACTCGCTCTCTTGCCAATGTGCGCCCACGCTTGCACCGAGTCCGCTCAGGTACTTGGTGCTTTCTAGGCTCTGGCTGTAGCCAAAGCCGCGGGCATGCACGCGGGCTACCTCGGGCCCGATGCAAAAAGGCATCGTAATTCGGTGTGTTTCCCAGCCGGCACACGCTCCCACAAACAGACTGGCGTAACCCACTGCAAAGCCTTTTCCCTCGGTTTGTTGATGTTGTTCCAGGAACCAACTCCCCCGAGCCACAACGGAGAACATACGGGGCGCGTGCATCCAGACGCCCAGGCTGGGCCCCCAACTGACCGACGGTTGGGACCCGAAGGCCATGCCGAACGTAAGACCCGTCTCCAGGTGCCAAGAATCTGACGGCGCCTGAAACGCGACTGGTGCATCGGGAACACGTGTTGGCTCAGCGCTCGCTGCCTGCTCTTGCAATAGTAAGGAAAGGATCAGGCTGAGTGGTTCCGCCAACGAGGAGCATTCAGGAGAGGTGGAAGCCAATCGACGAACGCCGGCCACAGCTTTCGCAGCATCCAGAACTGTGACCTCCACGTTCCAACCGTTCCTGGTTCTTAAATAGCTGATCTGTGCCCGCTTCTTCGAATTCCCGACCCGCGCCTCAGAAGCCCCCGTGAGCGCAGCAACGCGCTTGCCTAACGCTTCAGCGTCCGGACAGCCCGCGCCTGCCTTCACGACAGACAAAACCTCAGTGGTATGTGAAGGTTCCGACGACGGCGGGCTCAACCAGAGTGTAGGAAACATTGTTCAGGCTAAGGGGCGCGTAGATTAGCCTGCCGATTCGATCATCCCCAAGCAGACCATCCCTGGTTTTCGTGCGAAGCTTAGCGTAATTGGGGAAAAAGCGTCGAAATTCTGACGCTTTTGCGCAGGCACCCGTTATCGATTTGCCTGAGTTACCCCTTTTGCTCACCTCGGGACGTGTCGTCCATTGGGAACGTGAACAGCATCATTGGTTTGATCGTCGTGTTTGGGTCCGTGATTGGAGGCTACGTCCTCTCCCATGGCCCGCTGGCGGTGCTCTGGCAACCGAACGAGCTCATCATAATCGGTGGCGCCGCTGTGGGTACGGCCATCGTATCGGCGCCTGGCCGCTTGCTGATTCGGGTGCTCGGAGCACTCAAGAAGGCCTTCCTGCCCAAAATTCCAAAATCCTCGGACTACCTGGATCTTTTGGTGCTGATGCATCGGATGTTCCAGCTGATGCGCCGAGACGGCGTGTTGGCGATGGAAAATCACCTTGGCGACCCGCACAAGAGCAGTCTCTTTTCAAAGCACCCGAGCGTGCTCCACCACCACCACGCATTAACGTTCCTGCTTGAAGGCGTCAAACAGCTGGTCGACGGTTGCCCGCCGGATGATGTTGGCTCGATGCTCGAAACCGACATCGAAACTATCCACGAAGAAGAGCTGGCCTCGATTAGCCTATTGCGCACCACTGGCGACGCCCTTCCCGGCCTTGGCATTGTGGCAGCCGTGCTTGGCATTATTATCACGATGGCCCACCTGGACGGCGGCCCTAAAGAGATCGGCCATCACGTTGCCGCCGCGCTCGTGGGAACCTTTTTGGGCATCTTGCTCTGCTACGGCTTCGTGGCTCCACTCGCCGCCAGTCTTGATGTGCAAGCTGGAGCCGAAGGCCGCTACTTGAATTGCATCAAGGCCGGCCTGGTTGCTGCTGCACGCGGCTCCAACGCCTCGGTGGCACTCGAGTTCGCTCGCCGCACCATTTTCCCCGATGAGCGCCCCAGCCTGAAACAGCTGGAAGAAGCGATCAAGGCGATCAAAGACAAATGAGCGCCGGCAAGCAGGCCGAGCGGCCACGGATTATCATCATTAAGAAGAAGGGCCACGCTGCCCATCATGGCGGAGCGTGGAAGGTGGCTTACGCCGACTTCGTGACAGCCATGATGGCCTTCTTCATGGTGCTTTGGTTAGTCTCGCAGACTGATAGCGAGACCAAGCAGGAGCTTTCCGCGTTCTTTAGGACTGGTGTCTTCTCGGGTGCACCAGCGCTCGTGATGGGTGGCTCCGGCGTTTCTGACAAGGCTAATCTCGACACCGCAGGCCAAGGTGTGCAGAAGACGGAGCGCGTCGGCTTCGAGCTGGCGAGTAAGAATGTGAAGGGCGCGGTGCGTTCGATGACGCAAAGCATGGCGATGCTCAGCCAGAATGTTCGCGTGGACATCACCAAAGATGGCCTCTTGATCCAGATCCTCGATGGCGGACAAGGCACCCTTTTCGATCGTTCCTCAGCCGCGTTGAAACCACCCGTGATCGAGCTCTTGAAACAGCTTGCTCCGATTCTCGGACAATTGCCCAACAAACTGCAGATCCACGGCCACACCGATTCTCGCCTTTTCGCCTCGGGCTCAGTGCGGGATAACTGGCAGCTCTCGTTTGAACGCGCCGACAACGCTCGCAAAGTTCTCGCTGAAACCGGCATCCCGAGCTCCCAAATGGTCGGAGTTTTCGCGCACGCAGATTCCAATCCGATCAACGTGAAAGATCGCTTTGCGCCGGAAAACCGGCGGTTGGCGATTCTGGCCATTCGCGAGGGTCAAGAGGAAGTCGTCCAGCGCGGCTTCGATCCATTGAACCCCGATAAGGTGGAAAACACGAAACCTGAGAGAGAAGCGCCCAGGGGAAAGTCTGAAGACGCCAAGCTGCCCAAAGGCGAGCCCGTCGCGCAAGATGCGGAGGCCCCCGGGGGCGAGGAACCGGCCCCGCCGACATCTACAGGAACTGGCAGCGAATGAGCAGCACCTAGCTGGCGGTATCCGAACGTTGGCCCTAGGACACAAGCCACGGCTAATCTGGTGGCTACCGAAGGATGGGAACGCATGAGCGGTATTGAAGAAGTTCGGGGTAAAGTAAGTCTTCTTAGGTTCGAGGCAAAGAGGTGCATTCACTCGCGGCAATGTGTGCTCGGCAGGCCAGATGTGTTTGTTCCCAACATCGAAGGCGAATGGATCCACCCCGATCGGGCAACGCCTGAGGAGATTACGGCACTCGCCCAAAATTGCCCCTCCGGTGCTATCACGTATGAGCGCTTGGATGGCGGTGCGAATGAAGCGCCTCCGCTGGTTAACTTGGTGCGCGTCCGGGAGAACGGGCCGCTCGCGGTGCACGCTGAGATGTCAGTTGAAGGTCAAGGAGCCCTGTTGCGAGCCACGCTCTGCCGCTGTGGCCTCTCGAAGAACAAGCCCTTCTGCGACTCAAGCCACATCGCCGGGGGCTTCCAAGCTACTGGCGAACCCGCACCTGCAGACTCTCAACCGCTGGAATCACGCCAAGGCCAACTCAAGATAACACCACTCAAGAACGGACCGCTCCGTATGGAGGGCAATCTAGAGGTGGTCTCGGGCACGGGGCGGACCGTGAATCGCGTCATCAAGAGCCACTTCTGTCGTTGTGGGCAATCCTCCAACAAGCCCTATTGCGATGGAACGCATGCTAATATTGGCTTCACGACCGAATAACCCAGATTAGACCCATGAACCCTATTCTCTCTATCCAAGCACTCGGCTTCCCTTGGAAGACCGAGGACCCATTCCTATTCTGCGTCTATCACCTCGACGCATATCCCGAAGGTAACGAGCAGATGGGTCCGAACGCTTCGCTCAAGGAGCGTGAGCTCGGGATGGATTTTGATCCGAAGAATGCCTGGCGCATGTACCACGGCCAAGAGATCCCTGGCTTTCCTTCGCACCCGCACCGTGGCTTTGAGACAGTCACCATCGCGCGCCGGGGCTATATCGACCACGCGGATTCACTCGGTGCAACCGCTCGCTTTGGGCAGGGCGACACGCAATGGATGACCGCAGGGCGCGGCATCGTGCATTCAGAGATGTTTCCGTTGCGCGATCGCGACGCACCGAATCCATTAGAGCTGTTCCAAATTTGGCTGAATCTACCAGCTGCGAGCAAGATGGTGGAGCCGCATTTCACCATGCTGTGGGACACGAAGATCCCTACGTGCCGCGTGCAAGATGCTGACGGGCGATCGTCTGAAGTGCGCATCGTGGCAGGTCAGTTTGGCTCGGCTATCGCACCACCACCGCCTCCCAATTCTTGGGCAGCGCGCCTTGAATCCGATTTAGCAATTTGGACTCTGAAGCTAGCGCCCCACGCGCGGCTTGAGTTGCCAGCGGCGCAGCTCGGCACACGTCGCACGCTCTATTTCTTTCGCGGCGCGAACCTTAGAATTGGCGGTGAGATTCTCAACTCCCATGCGGCTGTCGAAGTGCGGGCTGAAGTGCTCCTCGAACTCGAAAATGGCAGCGAAGGGAGCGAGCTGCTCCTGCTCCAGGGGCGCCCGATCGGTGAATCTGTCGCCCAGCATGGCCCCTTCGTGATGAACACACAGGCTGAAATTCGCGAAGCTTTTTCAAACTATCAGCGCACCCAATTTGGGGGCTGGCCTTGGGAAAGTGTGGCGCCTGTGCACCCGCGCGAGCAGGCGCGCTTTGCCAAACATGCTGATGGAAAGCTCGAAGAGCCCAGCTGAACGCGAATGCACACCTCGCATTCGCTGCACACTTGCCTTCAAAATTTCCTCTGTCCCAAGTGTTTCCGCACCAAGTCTGAGGTGAGTCGAGATGCGATACCGAGGGGCGTGTGTGTGGCAGACAATTGGCGGAGTTAGCAGTCGACCGTTGGGAGTGCTATCAAAGCGCACTCAGAGCCGCGCGAACGTTCGAGACTTCTGGCGAGTCCAATGAGCAGGCTTTATACTCATTGGCAGAGAGGTGCCAATGTCAAGCATAACACCGAGCTCCGAAGTCGATCTGGATCTGAGTGGCAACGTTCGAGATTTCTTTGGCAATGCCTTGGAAACAGCTCTCGTTGAAGTCGACGTGAAAACGAGCGACGCCGCCAAATCCTACTTGATCGCGATGATGGCGGATTTTGCCGATCCCCGCTGCGCACTGGAAACAAGCTTCGACGAACCTTTTACTTTCGCACTGGAGCGCGCACTTGCATCGCAAGCTGCCGACCGCTTTGACCAGCTCCGACGCTTTGGGGATTCGGTTTTGTATGCCAGTAGCTTCTTTGCGGCTCATCTGACGCGACGCGGCGTGCACATCGGGTACGTTAAGGCTTTGGGGGCCCGCGCTTACCTGAGCGCCGCGGGTGCTTTCTTGCCGTCGCCCGTTTTTGTTGATTCACGGAACAGCAGCGGTACGGACACTCTGTTCGTGGAGCTCGCCAGCAAGTTCGGCTCATTCGTGGTGACACTTGAGCGAGTTGCAGAACGCGTACTTTGCGCGAGCTCGCTGTCAAACCGAGGCACGCTCGAACTCTATGAGCGCTGGCTTCGCTCAGGGTCGAACGTGATAGCGGAAGATCTGATGCGCCGCGGTCTCTCGCCTTTGCGCGGCGACAAGTCTGTGCATTGAGATGAGCACAAACGAAATCCTGGGGCAAATCCAATATAGACTCCAAAGCTATTACGGCCTGGAGCAGGGCCCGGACGTGCGCGACTACGTGCGTTTCGACGGTGAACGTGAAACGCTCTTGGTGCGTGAAGGTGAAGATGCCATTGAAGTTAGTCTGGTATTGCCAAACCTCAGCGATGCAGGCCTCACGCACCGTGACCTGCACAGTGACTCGGGCCTTCAGTTCATCGAGGGCGTGAGCCATTTCCTGTACATTGTGGAACGAGTTCGCACTGAGCTGCCGGTGACACAGCTTGAGCTGGAGCTGCAGGCGGAAGTCGACAAGTTCGTCTTCCTAGCGCTCGGCGATCCCGAACCTGAACGGGCTCCCAGACGGCTGTGCGATCACCTTTACGAACAGGTTCGCTATCTCCACCCTGCAGGCAGCGAGTTAGGTGACCGCTACCGAACGGCGAATTCGCTAGCTGCGCGCTTCGTCGCCCGTCTGAACACTGATCTCGGTAGTGAACCCGTCAAACGGCAGCTACGGCGCTTCTACCGATCGGGTCAAACCGAGAAGCTCTCTCTCGCGTGCGCTGCTTGAAATCAAGAGCAGTCTGGGCGCGCTGCAAAAGGCCGCAGCCCAGACCACTCGTGAGGGTGGGGATTACTTCGCTGCGGGCTTGGCCGGAGCTGCTACAGCAGGAGCTGCT
>CAZSUA010000033.1:14098-26929 GCA_964609655.1 uncultured Polyangiaceae bacterium
GGAGCTGCTACAGCAGGAGCTGCTCCTACTGTTTTGGACTTCTCTGTGGGAGCTGCCACTGTCTTTGCTTTCTCCGAAGCAGGTGCTGCCGTTGCCGCTGCGGTCTTCGACTTCTCCGCTGGCTTCTCGCTCGTCTTAGCGACTGGCTCGCCCTTGGGCGCAGGCGCCACGGGAGACGGACGGGATCCGACATCATCCGAGATACGAGCAGCGCGGAACCAAGCTTGCTCAACAGGCTTGATGAGCTTCGCTATCGCGGTCCACTCTTTGTCGCGGACCCGGGCGAGCTTGGCTTGAGCTACTTGCAATTCGCCGAGCGCTTTCACAAGTGCACCGTCCGTGCCCTCCTTCGTCAGCGCAACCAGCGCCTCCTTCTTGCTTTCGAAAACAGTGCGCGCTTCTTTGCGCTCGCCGTCAACCTTTTCAAGCGCCGCAAGCACCTTTGCCAAACGCTCTCCGGTCACTCCTGCTTTCTCAAGAGCAGCGTGACGGCTTGGGGTATCTTTATCCTCGTCGGCTTCCTGGCGTTCCTTTTTCTTGGCCACGGCGGAAGCCGATTTCTCAGCGGGCGAGGACTTCGCCTGCTTGTTGGCGGACTCGAAAGCTCCCTTGGCCATCGCAGGCTTGCTCTCGACGGCAACTACAGACTTCGCAGCTACAGACTTTCCCTCTGGAGCAACCGCAGGCTTTGCTGCCGCGGGCTTGTTCTCAACGGCAAACGCTGTTGCCGCAACGCCGAGCGCCAAGCTGCTTGCGAGTGCCGACGTTACAACCAAACTCATCCATTGCTTTTTCATATTTAGACTCCTAAGCGTGGAACACCTCCACACAAGAGGTGCGTCTTCGGTCGAGCTCTTACAGTGAGACTCGACTCGCGGGCGGGAGCCTAAGTCGCGACTAATCCAAACGCAACAGCGTGCGTTCCAACAACAAATCGCGTGAAATCGGGCCAGGCGCGAGGCCCCGCCCGGCAAAATCTGCTGGACTCAGGCCACTTTGCACGAATTCTTGGAGCGGCGCCAAAAAAACACTCTCATCCTGATTCTTGGCATTTTGGCGGCCCCGACGCGCCAAGCCACCTACGGCAATTTTCACCAGATCGGCTGCAATCGCGTGGCCTTGAACATCTCCGACCTTCGCGGAAAGGCCGTGTTCTGCCAGGCGGGCGCGCGCGCTAGAGATGTCTCGAAACGAGAACTGTTCAAGGTAACGCTTCGCTTCCGCCACCGACGCCGCATCCGCCAAGACGCCCAGCCAGAGCGCAGACGACGCACCCGCAAGCGCAAGCGGGAGCGAATCGCAAGGACGAAGCTCAAGCGTGCTCTTGAGTCGAGCTTCTGGAAAGAGCGTGTTCAGGTGCAGTCGCCAATCCGCCAGAGTAGCTCGCTGCCCTTGGTATCCGTTCTTGAGAAAATCTCGGAAGGACTGACCGGTGTTCGGGATCACTTCAGCGTGACGCTTGATGAGAAACATCCCAGCGTCGAGTGCCCACTCCACGTAGTCTCCATAAGAGAGCTTGTCCTTGGACCAAAGGTGCCCGAGCAACCCCGAGCGACGCGGGTCCATGTTGAGCCAAACTTGCCCGCGCAGGCTCTTATAACTGGTAAATTCTCCTTCTCGGAAGGGAGAATTCGCTAGGAGAGCGTTGGCCAGGGGGGCCATCTTGAGCCCGACCAGGAGCTTGTCCATGGCGTCCTCTTCGTCGCAGTAGTCGAGATTGAGCTGCACCGTGGAGGTACGCTGCATCATATCCCAAGCACCACTGCCTTGCCCTGGCAAATAAGCTTTCATGATGGAGTAGCGGGCCTTCGGAACCCAGGGCAGATCAGCTTGCTTCGCGAACGGATGAAAGCCTGTATTCAACCAAGACACTCCGAAACGCTCCGAAAGTTCGGCCACTTCGCGCAGGTGTTGGCTGAGCTCCGCTTGAACTTGATGCAGATCTGAAAGTGGCGACCCACTAAACTCCAATTGACCACCTGGCTCGAGCGTTACGGCAGCATTCTCCTTGGTGAGAGCAATGATGGGTCCGTTTTCGTACTCCTGGCTTGGCTCCCAACCACGCTCTTCAATGAGGCGATGAAAAATCGCAAGCAAACCCTCCTGGCCCTCGTACTGGAGCGCACGGCACTCGCTCCCCTGGACGCCAAACCGCTCCATTTCCAATCCGACACGAAACTGCTCACGCGGCTTCTCAGCTTGGAGAAACGGTTGAAGGAGCTCTTCAGCGTCTTCAATCGGACGATCCAGCGCGGCGGAGGATAGGGGAGAGGTCGAAATCATAAGGCGGAACTCGCTATAGGGCGCAGGCCTGGCGCTGTCACGGGCTCGCTCTTCTTCATGCCCTAGGCTTCATGCCCTGGGCTTCATGCCCTGGGTGGACTCAGCACCACGGGAGGCATCGACCCCAGGGCCACGGCCAAACTCCGCGTGTGCGCTTCGGTGGTGCCGGCGCCGCCGCCGATGATCCGACAAGCGCCAGAATCGAGCGAAAGTGCGAGCGCTGCCCAAGCCTCGATGTCCACTAACGAATCGGCAAAGCCGCGCACGCTTTCCGGGCTCGCGGCCAAAAGAACACCCAATCTCACAGCGTTCGCCGTTTGAAGCCGGCGAAGCTCAGGGAGATAAGCAGAAGTGCTAGAAACTTCGAGCACTACTGAGGATGCCCCAGCCTGCGTGAGTGCTTCCAGGAGCTCGACCACATCACCTTCCAGACCTTTGTCGTTGAGCAACTGGATCACCGCCCACGTCGGCAGTCCGGTAGCGGATCCCGCAACAACAGCCGACATGAGCCCCAAGCGCGAGCCCTGGCCTCTGGCAATGATAAGCTCACACCCAGCGGATGCGAGCCGGGCCGCATGCTCCTCGAATTCAACGACGAGTCTTCCGGCCGAAAGGGGGCTCACCATTTCGGACCCTAGAACGCCCGCTACCGCGATCGGCTTGTTCGAGGTGGCGGCCTCTTCGAGTGCAAGATCTACCGCAATCCCGGTCAGGAGTGCAGAGCGATGCTCCATCCCAACTTCGGCCAATGCGCGCGGCGTCGTGTCCGCAGTGAGCGCACTCAACACGTCCACGCAGCTGGCTACCTCCGCAGCGTAATGGTTGCGCACCACCTCTGGCTGCTCCCGCAGCAAACGGCCGAGCGCTCCCGGCGTGTCGAGTCCAAGTCCGCGAGCACGGAGGGAGGCGGCGCTGTCAGAATCGACTACGAGGGGACGACCTGAATCCAGGCGAGACGAAATGCGGGAAAAATTGTTCATCCTCAGCGCGCTGCTTTTAAAGATAGCCCGGAGGACGACCGTACGGGTAGCGATTTGCGATCGAACAGCCGGACTCGGCGCAGCAGGAGATCCAGAAGAAAGCAGGCTAGCGCTAAGAACACGAAGCTCTGCCAAATCTCCTCGTGAAAAGCGATCTGTTCGGAGCCGGGCAGAAACAACTGGGCGGCTGCCGGGTTCACGAGGCCTCCACCAATCAGTGCGGCCCGCGCCAAGCGCTCGGTGTCGGGCCGGACTTCCGAATACTCAGCCGGATACGGCTGGCTCACGTGGCCAAAACTCTCGGCGACCGCGCTCTCCACGCCGTCGCGACCCACACGGGTGTGCTTCGCGTGGAGCGCAAACGTTCCGTAACCATCGAGCTTGAAGCGCGCCTCATAGCGCCCAGGTGCACTCTGCACGAGCGGATGCGTGGAGATCTTTCCGGGATTAGCGCTCGACGCGACTGTTAGCGTGGAGCGGAGGTTGTTGTCAAAACGCTCGTCACCGTCAAAGGCATCCACCGTGGCACGCACGTTCCCGCCGATAACCTCTGTTTGCATGGGCAACTCGCGTGTTCGGCTATCTCGCATGTGTTCGCGCGCGAGCTGACCCCAAAATTGGCTGTAGCCTGGCCAACGCAACCAATCGATCGCCCACAGATTCTTTAGGTCGCTCGTCCAGGCGAGTGCCCAGCCGAGACCAACACGCCCGCGTGCCAAAATGGGCTCGTCGCGATCACTGGCGAAAATCTGCTGCGCAGGCGCTGGCTTCATACTCGTTGCCACGTAACCGTGGAGATTGGGTAACGATCCGACCGCGATCCCTTTTAGAAAATCAGCGGATCCGGTTAACTGGGGCTGGAACCATTCTTCGACCGCCGATTGGCGCGCCACAAACTCCGCCTCCCGAGCGAACACGCGCGGCAGGCTATTCGCGTCGGGCACCGCATGATAGCGGCCGCCCCCGGCGTCAGCGATCTGCTTCAACAATTCGTTGTTCGCCTGTTCTCCCAAGCCCACGGTGGTGACCGTGATCGACTCCGCCAGCATCGCTTGGGCCAGCTCCGTGATGCCTTCGGTGGGGGCAGCCCCGTCGGTTAACAGGATCACGTGCTTGCGTCGCGCTTGGACCACCGAAATATCCTGATAGGCCATGTCGAGGCTGCGAAAAATCTCGGTGCCTCCACCCGGCTGGATCCGTGAAATGTCGCTTTCGATGCGCGAGCGGTAACGCGCAGGCTGCATGCGCACATATCTTTCGGGTTGAGAATCGAAGGCTATTACCTCGATCAAATCGTTGGGCTCCAGCGTCGAAACCGTGGCGGCGCACGCCGCTTTGGCCATCTCTATCGGCAATCCCGACATCGACCCCGAACGATCGATCACGAGCACCAGCGCAACGCTCGGATTCTCCTTTCGGTTGTCCGAATCCATACGCACAGGGAGCAAACGTTCCAACGTGCTGCCGCCCCACCCGCCTAGGCCAAAGCCCGCTTCTCCGCCCGCAAACAAGAATCCTCCACCCAGGTCCTGAACATAGCGCTCCACGAGCAACTCCGACGCCTCCGAGAATTGCTCCTTTGGGACATCGGAGAGAACGACGAACGCGAAACGTTGTAGCTCGGCCAACGTTGTCGGGAATCCGCCGGGAGAGCGAACATCCACATCGAACTGCTGGGCGGAGAGCGCGCCCGAGAAATAACCTGCTCGGCCGTCCTGGCCCTCAACATAAAGCACACTAGCGCGACCTGGCACCTCAAGCGTTGCCTGAAAACGGTTGTTCTCGGAGAATTGATCCTTAGACACTTGGTCTAAGCGAAGCTCGTAGGTGACCTGTCCACCAACCCGAACGACGCTCTGAAATTTCAGCTCGTTCTTGCCGGGCCGAAGCTCCAGCCGACGTACCGCGTCGAGGCCGTTGAGCGTTTCACCCTGGTAGAGGCTGGCGCGCGCGACCCCCTCTTGGGTTGCGAAAACCGAAGCAACAATCTCAAAGGGCTGCCCGATATCCACCTTCGCCGGCAACTCCAACTCGGTGATTGCAACCTCCGGGGGCAGCGGCCGATTGAAAACCTTGGTCGACACTCTAACGCCGGCGGCCCGAGCGCTTGGGATCTCCGCGAGAAGCTCGCCCTCGGTCTCAAGCCCGTCACTCAAGAGCAGGAGCCGCTTCAGGTAGCCTTCTGGAAATACCGCCAAACCGAGCCGGAACGCCGCCTGAAGATTGCTCGCACTGCCTCCCGTGTCGACGCCCTGGGCCACGCCCCTCTCAGGCGTGTTCCCAGCAACAACTCCCATTCGGTGTCGAAGTGCGAGCGCCGACGGAAGCGCCTTCCCGCCACTCAGTTCAAGCACTCTAGGACGCGCCGCAAAGGTGATGACCTTGACGCGATCGTCGGGGCGTTTGGCCGCTAACAATTCCGAAATGGTTAACCGAGCATCCTCCAAAGCGGCGTCGGGTACCGAATCGCTCACGTCGATCAACAGCACCGTGCAAATCTTGTTGGTTTTCGATGTCTTCGACGGCTGAGAAAGTGCGCAGCCCAACGCCAGGAAAAATAGTGATCTGAACACCACCGAGAGGATTCGCTGCGGCCACGGCAAAGCAGCCAACGAATGGCTTAGAACCCATATCAAGAGTGGCGCCACCAAGATCAGGCCGAGGGCCGCGGGGAACTTTGCCTCGTAGTTAACGCCTCCGAGCACTCCCTGCCATCCGGCCGTTCGAAGCGGCCATACCCAACCGAGATAGAGCCCGCCTAGAACCAGAAGAAGAAGCAGGCTCGCAACCAGCCCAGGCCATGCGAATGAACGCTGTCTCACACCGTTAGCCGCCTGTGGTAGGTGAACCACTCAAGTGTGCTGACAAGCGCCACCGCTATCAACAAATAGCCCCAATATCGCTGCCGTAAGCCGGATTCAAAACCGCTCACGGTCTGGGCTTTGGCGCCCGCCACCACGAGTTCAGATTGCGGCCCGATCCGGCTTTCCGCCGAGTCTTGCAGGTTGGCCGCAAAGCTGAACGGAGCCTGAGCGCCCACCCAGCTGAGCTGGTAGAAGCCCGCATACTCACCGAAATGCTCCGCTCGGGCTTCACGCACGGGGATCGACTCTCGCGAGCCATCAGGTCGCCGGAGGTCGGCGGTTTCGAGACCGGCAGGGACTCGCAACCGCCAAGTATCTCCAGTCCGATACGCAGACTGGTACTCGGCATCCTGTTCGACGAACGTGTTGATGGCGTTCAAAATCAAGAGCGGCCAAGCCACGCGCAAAACCAAATCGCTGTCCCTCGGGTCGAACCCGAGCGCAAGAAAAAGCTGACGAGCGCGGGTGCCACTCACTAGGATGGGGCCGAGCTCACTCGCACCGAGCACGAGATCTCCCGGCTCAGGCTTGAATGCATAACCAATGGCCACTTGAACATCCAATAGATCCATAAAGCGCAGCACGGGGCTCTTACGATCCCAAGTGTCGAATCCGAAATCCTCAAGCTTTGGTCCACGTTTGAGTGGAGAACCCGTCGCGGGCGGATTCAAATACAGCCGAGCACCAGTGCTGAGCGCCACCGGCGGCGCGACGCCATCCAAGATCGTGACGTCAAAACTACCCTTGGGCGGGTATGCCGAGGGCTCCACTTGCGTCACGTCCAGGTACTCATCCAGCAACAACGCCGCTTCGAGGTACGTATTTCCGGTTGTGACGACCAGAATCTTTGCGCGCCTTCGCTCCGGCATCCGCGCAAACGCGCGATTATCATTCGGAAGATAATCCTTGCCTTCCAGCACACGAATCCGCGCCTCAAGCTGCTGGCTAGCACCCGCGAGATCCGTATAGAAACGCGGCACTCGTTCGCCGGGTTCGACTCGCAATTGACTCACATCAATCACCTGTCCATCGCCAAAGAGCGAAAGCTCCACCAGCGCGGCCTTCTTTCCGGTATTCTCTAGCGCGAGCAAGACTTCGTAACGCGATTTATCCAGAGGATAACGCCGCGCAGAAAGCTCGGTGATCGCCAGATTGTCCGATTCCTTTCCCACTCCGACGAAGCTGAGCTTCGCACCGAGCGGCTCCCTGAGCGGCGCCGGGGCAACGAACGCGCCATCCGAGATGACAATCACTTCCGCGTTCGGCAGACCCCTAAGGACATCTCGCGCGAAGGTGAGGCCTTGCTGAAGGTCAAGTGCAGTGTCCGTCCAGCGCACCCTTTCGACAGCTTGACGCAACACACCAGTCTCCGAAGTGAGCGGCGACAGCGCGCGCACGTTGGCATCGAGTTTGGCGAGGAGCATGCGGTCTTCGCTCTTGAGACCTGAAATCAGCTCCAACAGCTTCTTTTTAGCCAATGCCAACCGATTCTTGTCCACATCGGTAGCGGCCATCGAAGCACTTGAATCCAAAAGCACCACCAAGTTGCGTGCTGCCAGCGCACTGGCTTCCGGCCTTGGGTCCCCGAGCGCCAGAACGAGCGCGGCCAACATGGCCAATTGCAAAAGGAGCGAGAGCCAGCGCTTCAACTGCGAGAAGAGCGTTGAAGCTTCCCGATCTTTGAGCACCCGTTCCCACAGGCTCGCGAACGGCACCGCCACAGGCCTCCGGCGCAGCTTCAGAATGTAGAGCACAACTGTCGCCAGCGCGACGCCACCGCCAACGAGTAGCAGCGTGGTGAGGGGCAGCCCAGCCAAGAACATCAGCGCAGAAATCCTCCGCGGCGAAACACGCGCAGCACCAGTTCATCAAAGGGCACATCAATATTGGCGGCGAAGTACGGGACGGTGCGGCTCGCACAGAAGCGCTCAATCGCCGACTGATAGTGAGTGACCGCTTCAGCGACTTTACGCAACAGGCCATCGGTTATCGTCACGTCGCGCTCTTCTCCTGTCTCGCAGTCGTAAATGCGCACGTCACCCCTCAAGTCTGAAACAGCATCCCGTGGATCGACCAAATGCAGCACGTACGGTTCAAATTTGTTGAAGCGGAGAACGTTGATGCCGCGCTCGAAACCTGCAGGATCGTAGAGATCGCTGATCAGCACCGCCAACCCACGCCGCTTATGCTGAGCTACGAATTTGGTGAGGCAAGCCTCAAGATCGGTGACCCCACTCGGCTGAAGTTGGCTCAAGAAGCGAAACACTTGCAAGATGCGGCCTTTGCCGCGCGTGGTGGGGAGCGTGCTCTTGATCTCATCGCTCACACCCACAATCGTGACCCGATCGAGGTTTGCCAGGCCCACATAGGCCAACGCTGCGCACAGTCGCCGCGCCTGATCGAACTTCCGCTCGTCGCGAAAGCCCATGGAGCTTGAACAATCCACCAACAAGTAGATGCTCAGATCTTCCTCTTCCTCGTACAAACGCACGAGCAGGCGTCCAAACCGTCGATAGGCATTCCAATCCACGGTGCGAAAATCATCACCGACCGTGTACTCACGATGATCCGCGAACTCGATGCCGCTGCCCTGCTTTTTGCTGCGCCGTTCTGCACGTTGGCGGCCAGCAAAAACACGCCGACTGACCAGCGCCAGCATTTCTAACTTGCGCTGGAATTGATCGTCAAATAGCCCAATTGCGGCCACGTTGGTGCGCGCAGCTTCGCCACTTTTCGGCCTCCGGAAAAGCTCAAACAAGCCCATCGATCTTAGGCGCTTTCAGGTAACTGGCTAAGAATTTGTTCTATCACGGCGTCCGTGGTGACGCCTTCTGCTTCACCCTCGAAGTTGAGCAAAATCCGGTGCCGTAGCGCGAGCGGCGCAACGCTTCGGATGTCCTCGATACCTGGAGCGAAACGGCCGTCAAAGAGCGCTTGGATCTTGGCCCCGAGCAACATGGCTTGCAGCCCACGCGGGGAGGCACCCGTCCGCACGAAGCGTTGAACTTTGTCGAAGGCTTTCCCGGTCTGAACATGCGTGGCTTGCAGCAGCCGCACTGCGTAGTCTTGAACGTGCCGCGCTACGGCCACTCGTCGCACCAGCTTCTGCATCCCAAGAATTTCCTGTCGCTCCAGCACGGCCTTCACCTCAGCTTCGTGGAGAGTCGTCGTGCGATCCACAATGCTGTGCAACTCTTCTCGAGAGGGAAACGTCACTGCAAGCTTGTAGAAAAAGCGGTCCAACTGCGCCTCAGGCAAGGGATAGGTGCCCTCCATTTCGAGGGGATTCTGTGTTGCCATCACCAGATAGGGCTCCTCGATCGTGTACGTTGTGCGTCCCACCGTGACGCGGTGTTCTTGCATCGCTTCGAGGAGTGCACTCTGGGTTTTGGGGGTGGCACGATTCACCTCATCCGCCAAGACAATGTGCGAGAAAATGGGCCCTTTGCGAAACTCAAAAACTTTTCCTGCATTCGCGGATTCATCGATCACGGTGGTGCCAATGATATCCGCGGGCATGAGATCGGGAGTGAACTGGATGCGCGAAAAATCAAGACGCACGGCTTGTGCCAACGTGCGCACCAGCATCGTCTTCCCAAGCCCAGGAACGCCCTCCAAGAGTGCGTGCGAGCCCGCCAGGAGGCAGGCGATAACCCCATCCACCACCTCCTTCTGTCCGACAATCACACGTCCAATTTCCTGCCGGAGAACGGCCACCTTCGTTTGAAAGTCCAGAACCTCTTGGGTCACACTCTGATTCTCGCTCATGATGCTTTCGTCTTTCATTCTCGGGGGCGAATTAGCTGGAAATAGCGCCGAATATAGAACCGGTAGCCAGCGGGAACTTCATCCTTACTGATCACACTCTCGGCGACGGTTCGATAATCTGTGTAAACTTTACTGTAGCCGCGTCCGGTGAAACCACGTTGCGCGGCGCCGTGGATCACTTCGGCGGACGCCGCACCTTCGCCGGTATCTGCTCCCACGACTGAAACATCTTTGAACTTGCCGTCGAGCTGGGTCGAATCCCCCCGGAGACCGTCCGCATGGCCTGTACCGTATTCGGCACCTTGGCTGCCTTCGCCCTGACTTTGACCTGGTTTTTGCCCTCCCGGAGAGCCTGGCTTACCCGGCCCACCGGGGATATCTATTCCCTCACCGGGCCCACCGCGACTGAGCGTGATCGGGCCCTTTTGCCCCTTGCCGTTGGCTTCACCGGGCTCACCCCCTTCACCGGGAGCACCCTTCCCACCGCGAGCACGCTGCCCAAAGCGGAGCAGGCGCTTCATCTGCTCTTTGCCGGCTTGACCCTGCTGCCGAAGCAGTTCTCGGAGCTCCTCCAGGCGCTTCTTTAGCTGCTGCTTCTCTTGCTGCGAGGATTCACTTTGCGCTGTGCGATTCATCTGCTCGGCGCCTTGCTCCAGATCCTTTGCCGAGAGCCCGGCCTCTTTCATCAACTTTTGCGCCGCTTCGGCGAGCTCCTTGTCGAGCCCCGCCAGGCCCTTTCCAGCGGCTGTAGCTTCTCGCTTCTCGCGATCCAAACGCTCGAGCTTTCTCTCGGCTTCCTTTTGTTCCTTGGCCTCTTGAGCTGAGAGCGGCTTCTGATCTTTCTTCTTATTTAGCAAACCCCGAGCTTGACTCGACAACTCTTGGCGTCTCGCTTCGATGCGTTCTAAGCGTTTCTGAGTTTGTTGGCTCGCCGCTTCAAGCGCTTTCTTGAGGCGTTCGAGGTCCGGTCGATTGAGGGGCTGCTTTTGTTGGCGAACTTTTTCAGCCAGTTTCTTGAGTTCTTTTTCGGCATTCGCCATATCATGCCGTTCGAGCGCTTCCCCCAAGGCTCGGCTCTGCTGGCTCGATTTCAGCGCGGACGCGCGGTCTTTCAGCGCTTGCTCAAATGCCGCTTTCTCCGCATCCGAGGCATCTGCCAGATCACGCTCCAGCGCGTCGAGTCGCCGAAAGACTTCATCGCGAGTTAATCGCTCGCTCCCAATATCCAACACCAGCTGATTGAAGCGTTGGATCGCCTGATTCACATCCGCCGCGTGCGGAGCTTCGGCAAGCCGTGCAGAAATCTCCTTAAAATACTCAACATCGTCAGTGGCGAGAACGAGCGCTTGGCTGGCTTTGGGCGCTGCCCGCTCCGCTTCCCGCACCACACGCACTTCAAGCAGGCTTAGGCCCAGCAGACCGAAAAACAACACCACCACGAGCGGCGTCTCGCGCGGAATGAGCCAGGGCACAGCACGGCTCGGCGACAACTCTGGACCCACACGAACGGCATCCAGGATCGCCGCCTCCATGAACGGCGTGCGTTCAGAAAGCGGGAGCTCGGCAAAACTGAGGGCGTTGCCAACTCGCCCTTTTAGCTCGTGAAAGTGATCTAGCAAAAGCCCGCCCTCGCTCTGCCCCGCCCGGCGGAGCCACGCCCAGGCCGAGATACCGAGCCAAGCACCCACCAACAAACCGCCACCGAGTAAGAGCCACCCACTTGACCCATCTGAAGGATGCACAACTTTGACGTACGTCAGGCCGATCGCCGCATACCCAAGCGGACCCGGAGCCCAACGAAAGGCGGTCGCAAAGAGCCGATTGAGGCGCGCCCGGGCCTCCGCGTTTCGGGCTTTTACGCGTAGAAGTGAAATTTGCTGGAGGCTTTTTCCCAATGCTTTGCTGGCTCCAAGAAAACGGGCCGCCCGAACCGAAGCGAACCTTAAGCTGACACGCGGGGCGGGAGGGACTTGGCCCATGCTAGCGCGACCTTCCGCCGCTGACCCATCACCCATTCCGAAAATGTCGTTTGCCTCTCCCAAGCACGGCCAGATGGCGGTAGTTTCAGGGCAATTGAGCGAATTTGTAAGAGCGAGGAAAGATGCCTGATTCAAAGACGGTGGTTTTGGTTGCAGACGACGAGCCCAGCACGCTCGCCATGGTTTCGGCGCACTTGCGGACCAAGGGCTATCGAGTGCTCGAGGCCATAGACGGAGATCAAGCTTGGGAGCTGGCGCACGAGCACTTGCCCGACCTGATTGTGCTCGACGTGATGATGCCGGGAATGAGCGGCTGGGAAGTTTGCCGCAAGATCCGCGAAGCCGTTTCGCTCGCGCATGCTGGCGTTATCATGCTGACGGGTATCGGCGATACATTGAACGAGATGACATCACCGCTTTATGGCGCGGATGCCTACGTCGACAAACCTTTTGAATTCAAAGATCTTGATCGAAAAATCGAAGACACGCTCGCTCGTCGGCGTGAGGGAGCACTCGGCCGCGCAGACTTCGATGACGAAAATGAAGACGCCGGCCCCGCTTCAGGTCCCGGGCTTGCCAAAGCGAAAGGCTCCAAGCGTGGCCCCCGACAACGGAAGGCAGCTGCACAGACTGAGCTCAGTTTCATCACGAGTGCGCCGCCGTTTGTGCAACCCATAAAAAGCTCCAAAAAAGCCGCTCCAAAGGCTACGAAAGCCCCAGCAAAGTCCGCTGAGAAACCTGGCAAGGCTGCAGCCAACCGCGTGAAACCTGTCGCCAAGCCCGCTGAACCAACGAAAGCTGCCAAAGCCTCGAAACCTGTTGCCAAAGCAAAAGAGCCTGCTCAGTCAATTGCTAAGCCCGCTCCCAAATCCAAGAAGACCACCAAGTCTGCCAAGCTTGCTAAGCCCGCTCCCAAATCCAAGAAGACCGCCAAGCTCGCTAAGCCTGCTCCCAAAT
>CAZSUA010000034.1:0-3236 GCA_964609655.1 uncultured Polyangiaceae bacterium
GTGCAAGCTGCACATCGACGCCCAATAGCTGTTTCCCGGGTCAGGAATGCTGCACTATCGCACCTCTTAAGAAGTCGCTCTGCTTGCCACCAGGTGGCTGCGCTCAGGCGGGAGGCAGCCAATGAGTCAGCGTCATTGGACAGCTTTCTGCTTCTTGGCACTCGCCATCAGTCGCACCGCAACCGTGTGGGCTCAAGGAGGCGACGCAGCACCCGTCACAACAGCGCCTGGGGTCGGCACCCCTGTTCCCCCCCCTGTTCCCCCCGCGGCACTCTCCGCGGCACTCTCCGCGGAAGAGCTCCAATCTCTAGCAGGAGAAGTACTACCGTCATCGTTAACCGATGACGCTCCGAGCCTCCAGGTGTACGGCTATGCAGATTTTACGTACAGCGCGCTTCTCATCAGCCAACAAAATCGCTGGGCGCAAATCTATCACCCCTACCCCAGCTTTGCGGTAGGGAACCTCAACCTGTACCTTTCATCCGAGCTAGGCCCAAGCTGGCGCGCCCTCAGCGAAGTTCGTTTTACTTACCTGCCTCACGGCAACGAGCCGGTCGTGGACGGTGTCACCAAGAAAGTTGACACCCGCGCCACGGACTACGCAGAGTTTGAGCGGCCGATCCCGGTGGGTGGAGTTATTATCGAACGAGCCTGGCTTGAGTACGCCTTGAACGATTACGCCACGTTCCGAGGCGGACAGTGGCTCACTCCCTACGGCATCTGGAACGTTGATCATGGCTCCCCCACGCTCATCGGCACGCATCGCCCCTTTACTGTCGGCGAGGCGCTGTTCCCGGAGCGCCAAACAGGCTTGGAACTCCACGGTGCCTACAGCCTCAAAGCGACCAAGCTGGGTTACCATCTGACGCTTTCCAATGGTCGCGGTCCCGTGGATTCGTACCACGATTTCGATCGCAACAAGGCCGTGGGTGGCCGGCTGTTTGTAGAGACTCGAGCGATCCCTGGAACGCTCACCGTGGGAACCTCGTTCTACAAAGGCCTTTACACCGATCGTGCTGAGATCAACGCTGTCGATTCTTCGTCGGGGGAGGCAGTTCTCTCCATCACCCGGCCCATCACCAGCCAATATCACGAGCTCAGCCTGGCGGGTGACGCCAAGTGGGAATGGCAGAAGTTGCAGGTCCAAAGCGAACTCATCATGAATGAAGTCGCGTACGATGTGCGCGAGCAAAAGCCGAGTTTGGTGGGGCCGTTCTTGACGGCAGACTTTAGGCGCTGGGGAGTTTATGGCCTGGTTGCCTACCAATTGCCGTGGCTCCCGGTGATGCCCTACGTGATCGTTGAGTATTACAACTTCAGCAATCGTCCCGAGGTTCCAGCTGCGTACGGTACGTATTTGGGGCTCAACATTCGGCCGATCCCACGCGTCACGCTCAAAGCTCAGTATACTCACGGAACCTTCGATGGTTTAGGAAGTCTCGGATTCGGCCGCGATTCGATCAGTTTCCTTGAGCTGCAGGCAGCTTGGAGCTTCTGAAGATGGCAACGCGGGCAGTCGGTCAATTGATTCAGCGTCGCTCGCTGCTGCTCGCTGGTGCGAGCCTGTTCCTGAAAGGTAACGCCTCAGCCGCAGGGCAACCGATCGTCGTTGTCGTCGCTGTTTCGAGTGCAACCTCGGATCTAGGGATGAGCACGCTGCAGCGCATCTTCGGTGGCGATCAGATCTCAGGTCGCGATGGCCAACGCGTGATCCCGTTCAACCAGGCCGTGCAAACGGCCGAACGCTCGACGTTTGATCGAATCGTCCTTGGCCTTTCACCGGACGACATCGCTCGCTATTGGATCAATCGACGGATCCGCGGCCAATCGGGCCCGCCGCGAACCGTGCCTTCGGTGGCCCTCATGCGGCGTGTTGTGGCGCAGCTCAAAGGCGCCATGGGTTACCTCACTGCGGACCAACTGGACGGTTCTGTGCGAGCCATCACGATCGATGGCAAACGCCACACCGAGCCCGGCTATCCGCTCAACCTACGCTGACGCGTCAATGCTGTGATCCAATGACAAGCAGGCCGCACCGCAGCCGTGCCAAGGAAGCTGCCCTTTTCGTTCCTTGTTAGGTAGTAAGCATGCTTACTACCTTGTGTTCAACTCTGGAGAGAGAGGTTGCGGACGGGGACGCGCCAGCACGCCGCTATTTGTCGCTCAAGCTTGAAACCACTGCCTTCAGGGCATCCACATTTTTTATGCGGGCGACGCTCTGCACCAGCTCTCCACCCACCTGTTGTTCGATTTCTTGAAGAGCACCCTCAGCGAGCCCGAGACCCGTGGCGAACCTCGCCACCAATGCGCGTTCGGCTTGTGAGTAAAGCCCATCGGCATAGCCGAGGAAGACGCACGAGCGGATGAACATGTCCTTGAGGTCGGGTGTCGTCAGCACGTCCTTGGCGTGCGCCAAGTCAAATTCGGCGCCGATCAAATCTTCAAATCCCGAAAGGCCAGCTACTTCCTGCCGACAGTTCTCATAGAACTCGCGCAGCAACACTAGCTCCACCTGGTGCACACCATCGGCCTTCGCCACCGCGTGCATGCCGCGGACAATCGCTTGCACGTGGTCTAACCCGAGCTCCACTGAATTTGATGAATCTTGCATAAACAATCCTTCCAAAATCCTAAAATCCCAAACGAATACCCAGTTCCGTACGCAGCCCCGCCAGACGTGCGCCCAACTCCTCGGCGGGCAGATTGCGGAAGCGTTCGGGCAAGAGCGCACGCCGGGAGGTTTCAAATACCGCCAACAACTCCATGTACTCGAGCATGCGTTGATCACCGCTCGGGAGGTAGTCAGCAATGGCTGAAGCGAACAGATCGCTCGTGAGCTTGACGGATTGCGAGCGGGCCGAGTCGTTGGCCAGTAGCACCACAGCTTCCAGATCGGCGTTAGAATAGCCAATTAGGCGCGCCGACGTCGCCGCCCGATCCCGCTCCCACACCAGCTCGTGCTCGACTTTATAGCGCTGAAGGAGTGCGCTCAGCACGCTTTCCACATCTGGAGCACAATCCGCGTAGAAGAACGGAATCTTTCGATCGAGCCTGCCTGCCCGCTTGATATCAATGTCCAGCTTATCCGGGCGATTCGTCATCAAGATGAAGAGCACCTGACCCCGATTCTCAGGGTCACTCATGAATTCTTTCATCCGCGCCATGACGCGCGACGAGGTGCCGCCGTCTTCGTCGCCCTGACTGCCAAAGGCTCGATCGCCTTCGTCGATCACCAG
>CAZSUA010000034.1:3336-26105 GCA_964609655.1 uncultured Polyangiaceae bacterium
TCGATGAACTCGATCAGGCCGTAGCACTCCTTCTCGATGAGCTCGCGCTTCCGCTGCCACACGAGCGCTAGGACCTCGGAATAGGTATCAGAGCGTTGCGTTTCGGCAATGGGATGGCTGGGATTCAACAAGTGGCGGATCTGTTCGACATCCATACCGCGCGTAAGAGCTCCGAGCTTTTCGGCCCGAACGTTGGCATCGGCGCTCTGCCCAAGCAGCGAGAGAATGAAGGCCTGGCGTTCTGCATCGTCGAGACTATCCGTCTTCTGCGGCGTCAGCAGTGCTGCAATTTGCACGGCGCGCAGCCCGGAAGTTTGCTCGCTCAGCAGCCGCACGTGAACCGCATCAATGCTGGGATCACTCTTCTCGACCACGGCACGGCGCTCTTCGAGATTCGGCATCGGGATCTCAACCGCCGCGATCACCGGATTAGAAACCAGGCGCTGATTCACCTCAGAAGGGGCCTCAGACAGCAGGAAAACGACGTTATCTTTCTCGCGCAGCTCCGTACTCAACGACCAACGATGCAGCGTGATCAGACTGTTGCGATCCTGCTCACTCAAGAGATTGAACTCACCGTCGGGTGCCACCGCACCGACATACGGCATGATCAAGGCCGTTGAATCCGACGAGAAGAGAATGGCCTCCAAGAGCGGCAAGATATCCTTCGGGGAACGGCGCAGGCGCAGGTCATCGATTTTGGTGATAGCCGGCGAAGCTTTCAAGCAGGTGACGCCAAGTGCCGGATCATAGACCAAAATATTCTGCTTATTTTCCCAGAGCAAGATCTTGGCAAGAAAATCCGTGACCGAGTAGTAGCGATCCCCGAACAAGACCTTATCAAACACGTTCGTGTGCAACAAGAACATGGAGGCCTCGCCTCCGACGTACTTACGCCGGACTCGTTCGGCCCAATTCGGAAGGCTGCGCTCGTTCGGCATTTACATCTTCTTCTGAGCTTGGGCCTGCGCCGCTCGCGCGTTCTTCAGGCTCTCCAATTCGGCCTTCGCCGACACACTACCGGATTTCTGGCGCAGCTCGGAGAGGCGTGTATCCAGGTCGCTGTGGTGCAGTTCCTTGCCCAAGTTAGCCTCGGCGACGGTATTTTTGATGTGGTCTCGCACCGTGTCGAGGGCTTTGACCTCAGCATCCACTGAGAGCCCTTCGATCTGGCTTTGGATCTGAATGCGCGCCTGGGCGCTTTGCATCTTGGCTAGCATCCTATCCTTCTCGGCCTTTAACTTGCCGATCTCTGTCTTCACCGCCATGAGTGAATTCTTCGCATCCTCCGCGTCGACCTTGGCCTGCTGGAGTTCTCCATCTAAGCCCTCCAGCTCCTTGGCCATCGCGTTCTTCTTCTCAATCAGCACAATCGCAAGATCATCTTGGCCGCCCTGGAGCGCAGCTTCGAGATCGGCCTTCACCTGCTCGAACTCCGTGCGTTCACGCGTCATGCGCTCGGTGATGTCTTCTCGACGACGGATGATCGACGCCGTTGCGCTCTTCAACTTGGCGTACTTGCTGACCAAGCCGTTGATCGCGTTCTCATAGGCGATTTCTGGGTGCTTCTTCTCAACATCGGAGACCCAAAGTGAAACAAAGCCTGACCAAAGATTAGAAAGCCGCCCGAAAAAGTTACTCGATGCCATACCCAGAATCCTTCCAAAAACATCCTACACTAAGAGCCCGATACCTTGACCTGGCGCTCGGAGCGCACCAGCGTTTCTGGCAGAAATTTGGCCAAATCTTCGTCAAAGACCTCGGCATCCTGACCTTGCAGCCGGACCCGATCCACCGCTTCCTGGAACTGGCGGCTCAGCTCGGTGGACTTCGGATTCGTCATCACCGCCTGATAAACCTCTTCAAAGGTATCCGCTAACGCCAACATCGACGCCTCAGCCGACGCTTGGCGCGGCCGCAGATGCGCCCGACTCTCTAGCACCCCTACAAAATCGACCTTCGCCTGCTCGAGTCGCCTGCGCTCCTCAGCGGCGTGCGGTCTAGCGAGTTCAGCCTCAACCTCGCGGATCTTGTAGAGCACCGCCTCCGGGTTGAAAGCGCGTTCGCGTTCTTCCATCGCCAGGAGTGCCATCCAGAGCCCAAGAAAATCGAGCGTCGCGTCCTCCAAGCGCTCGACATCCGCAGCCATCAACGCGGTATCCCGATTCTCGGCCACTTTCCGCAGTGAATCGACGCGCTGGCACATGCGCTGATACGCACCCCACTGCGTACCACTGTGACTCCTGCGCGTGATCTCTTCGAGCAAATAGCCCCGCAGCTTGGAACGCTTTTCTTTCTTGCGCCGACGATCAATGCGCTCCCGGAACGAGCCGCTGAACGGCACAAACAGTGCAGCCACAGAGGTGGACGTGGCATATCCCAAGAGCGGAAGCACCGAGATGCCCCAGTCGTAGCGGAACGCCAAAAGCCCACTCGTCAACAACGCGCCCAACGCGCCAAGCACGCTGTACGGATGCTTGAGCATCTCAGACACGTATCCTGGCTGGGGCTTGAGATCCGACACGCGCTGCTATCTCCCCTGGTTTCCGCTAGCTGCAGGTATTACCAACGGCTGGATCAGCCGCCGAAGCCCCCAATGCCAGGCCAAAGCGCCCGCCAAGCAGACGATCGCGACGGCCAGCACGGTTCGCGCAAACAGCGTCAAACGTCCACTCGCCCTGCGCTCTGTTCAAGAACTCTCGTCAAAGTGGCAAAAAACATAGAACTCCCGTGAGGCCTTGTCTAGGCGAGGCCAGAGAGGGGAGGATTGAGCGGGCCACACGGGATTCGGGCCCAACCTTCGCGATGCGCATGAAAGCCAGATACCACCCGCTCCTCCTGCTCTCCGCCTTGCTGCTCAGCGGAGCCGCACTTCTGGCCCCCACGCGTCGGGCCGTCGCAGAGAGCGCGCCAAGCTCAGAAGTTCCGAGGACTGTGCTCTGTGCCCCAGCGCTCGCTGAACTTCCCGGGGAGGTGTGTGCCTTCGAGCCTGCACCGGCCAAGAAAGCCGCTAAGCCAAACGTTCTGGTCATCTTCCTACATGGCCTCATGTCGAATACCCCGGAGGCGCGTCACGACTGGCAACTTTATGTGCACTCGATGGCAAAGCAGCACGGCTTCGCGCTGCTCGTGCCGCACGGCCGCCCGGGAATCGGTCCAGGTCGGAATCCACAAATTCTAGCCTGGCCAACGTCCGAGAAGATGCGAGCGGCGCATGAGGATGCTGTTCTAAAGACTTGGCGGACAGCTCAAACGAGCTTCGAACAGCAACGCGGTGCAAAATTCGAACGAACTTACGTGTTCGGTTTCTCAAATGGCGCCTACTACTCAACTTCACTGCTGGCTCGCGCGAGACTTAAAATCCAAGGCTACGCGGTGTTTGGTGGGGGCTCGGCGGCCTCCTACCTGGAGAAAGACGGCAAACGCGCAGCCCTGCGTCCACGGGTGTTCGTCGGCGTCGGAAAGCTTGACCTCGCCCGTAAGGATGCCATGTCGCTCGCGTTGATGCTGAAGCGGCTGGGTTGGAAGCATCGCCTCGCCGTAGCCAGTGGAGGCCACAGCGTGACGCCAAGCCAAGTGAAAGACGCGCTCGGGTTCCTGGGCGGCGGCGATTAGGCTAAGTTTCCCTCCTTCGCCTATGTCCGAGTCTGAAGGGCCTGAAAGCCCACCCGTTTCTTCCCCCCAGCCACTTGCAGCGCGGGACACTAAAATAGCCACGCTTATCCAGGAACCTGAAGAGGCTTTCGGCGACCGACCCTCGCTCGTGAACCAACTGAAGGCCGCAGCTGAGACTCGCGGTGCTCGGTCCATGGCAACTTGGGGCCTGTTTGTGATCGCCCTTTTCGGCGTCTTGCACATCACCCGCGAAATCCTGATCCCGCTGACGCTGGCACTGATGCTCTCGTTTGTTTTGAGCCCGCTCGTCACCAGCCTGAAACGCGTGGGGTTGCCGCGCATCTTAGGCGCGGCGGTGGTAGTCGGGGCACTGTTGTTCGCCGCAACGTATGCCATCATCGCCGTTTCTGGACCTGCGGCCGCGTGGGCCTCGCGCTTTCCAGAAGTACTCCATGCTGTTGAAGGCAAAGTGCGGCCACTGCGCCAACCCGTTCAAAGTGTCACCGAGCTTGCCGAACGTGTCGAACACATCACCGACGTCGCACCGCGCGTGAAGACTCAAGCCGTGACTCTAGAACGGGAAAGCTTTCTGAGCAGCGCGCTCATCACAACGCTGAATCTTCTCTCGGCGTCCGTGGTGATGTTGATTTCGCTCTATTTTTTGCTGATTTGGGGGGATGTATTGCTGGAACGTATCCTGGGCCATGTGCTGGCGTCTCACGATCGCGCGCGCACCTCGCTCGTGCTCGAGACGATCCATCAGCGCATGTCGCAATACATTGGCACGGTGTTTGTAATTAATTTCGGCTTGGGCTCGGCCGTGGCCGGTGCCATGCATTGGCTACAGGTTCCAAACCCGGTACTCTGGGGCGCCTTTTGCGCAGTTGCCACCTTCATTCCCTACCTGGGTGCACTCGTGGGCACGATTGTGATCGGGCTCGTGTCGCTCTTCACCTTCCCCACTCTTTCCGAAGCGCTACTCCCGCCCTTGGCCTATTTTGGACTCACCTTCATTGAGGGGAATTTTGTAACGCCTTACGTCCTGGGGCGGGCCTTCCGCCTCAATCCATTAGTAATCTTCGTCTGGCTAGTATTTTGGGGCTGGCTTTGGGGTGTTGCGGGAGCAATTGTCGCAGTCCCGCTGCTCATGTTGCTCAAGCTCACCTGCGAAAATAGCGACGTTTTAACGCCCGTTGCGCGTCTTATTAGCCGTTGAGTTCGCTTCCCCGCCGCGTTCTATGCTAGAAATCGCCCAAATCTGGAACCCCCTATGAGCTTCGAAGAATCTGAAAAGCGCCACAAAACCGCCAACCGCAACGATGCGTGTCCCTGTGGCTCCGGCAAGAAGTACAAGAAATGCCATTGGGCCGAGGACGAAACGGTGATCAGCACTGAAGCGAAGAAGCGCGAAGAAGCTGCCAAAGTTGCGCTTGAGGAAGAGAACGCAAAAGCTGAAGCCGACGGCACCACCAGCGATGCCACCACCAAGGCCTTAGCAAAAAAACAAAATCAATCGGGTTCCTCGCTAGCCGCCAAAGGCCGCGCGCAAGCACGCCCAACCAATCTCCCCCGCCGCGGCGCGGTCTAATTGCAGCGAGCTTTGTTTCGTAAGGTTCCAGGCTCGGACTCAATCCGAGCCTGAACGGGCTCCCCCAAATCTGGGAAGAGCTCAAGCCCGCTCCGACGCTCAATCGTGTCGATCGTGACTTGGTGGTCGCAGAAATCAGCGTATTTGTCGGTTGTTTGGTCGAATGCCACGCTCAGCGTTTCCAGAAGCTGGTTGTCCAACGAGGCGATCACCTTCCAATAGCCGCTCGGGACACGGTGCGGCTCGTCCGCCTTGGGCAGCGGCGACATCGCTCTTTCGTACAACGGCCCCGTGAGTACGTACACGTTCGCTGTCGGCGCCCAATGCCGCTCCAGCTCCTCAACGTGCATCCAGGCACCCTGATTGAGTTCACGTGCCTGCGGCGTGATATTGGAAAGGTAATTCACCGTGCGCCAAAAGGGCGAGCCTTCAAAGGCAGCGAGCGGTACTTGGTGGCCCCTATCAATGTGCAAGAGCCGAGGGGCATCTGCGTAGTCCGGCTTCTCTAAGGTCGCGGCCGCCGGTAAATCTGGGTCGGCGCGCCAATCGCGATCTCGGCGTGGCCCAAAGTTGCTCGTCCGCACTCGATACGCAGCCCAATCTGCAAATTTCGTGGTTGGGTTGGCGCTCAACGAATAGATCGGGCGATCGATTCGAAAGTTCGCAGGCGAGGTTCCGCGGGGGCATCCGAACAGGCAATTTTGCGATTCGGCTGGGAGTGGTGTCGACGCTTTCGGCACAGGAATATCCGTGCCGCTCGGCTTGCCACAGGCACCCAGCTGACGCGCCTCAACCCAGCCGAAAGCACCGCGACCCGCGTTCGGATAAGTGATCTTCCGCCAGTCCGAACGTTGCCCCATCACACGCACCGCAACACCAGCTTTCAGGCGAGCTTCGACGTCACTTCTTCCCCGGTATTTCTTGTGCACCGTGGCCCCCAACGGGCGCACGCATTGAACGCTGGGAGCAAAAGCCTCGTTGGCGCGCGGCTTGCCCCGCGAGAACCCGACTGCCGTCAGAAATGTGGCCACGCACACGCAGGCGATGGCAACTGACGCGAGCGAAGCCTTCATGCACCCCGAATATGCCAGAGGCGCGCGAGGGTGTCCAAACCACCTGCTCGCTAACAACCGGCCAGGAAACGGGTTTAAAAACGCCAATGGAGCTCGCAAATTCGCCATTTCATGGCGAATTTGTCGCCACCATTTGGCGAATTTGCAAGCACATTGGCCAACGCGTGACCTAAGTGTTTCTCGCGTTTGCGGTGCAAGCAGCGGCGGGACAGGAGCGGCCGTCGACTTAGACGAAAATCCCTGGCAAAGGTCCGTTTAGACGAGAATCCCCGGCAAAGGTCCGTTGCCGAATCCAGAATCGCCAAAGCTAGTAGCTGGCACTCCCATGGCATTTAGGAAGGTCACGTGCAGCAAATTGTGCGCTACTCCCTCAAAGGCGAGATGTTGCCCAGTCTTGATCTTGCCACCAGCCGTACCAAACAAGAACGCTCGAATGCCTGCGTACGAATGATTTGCCGCGTACGAGACCTCCGAACACCAGAATGCCAGGGAGTTGTCGAGCAACGTGGCGCTCCCCTCGTTGACGGCATCCAACCTTCCAACCAGATAGGCAACCTGCTCCGCATACCAACGATTGATCACCGCCATCTGCGCGTCCGATTTTGCATCGCCGCCCTGGTGCGAAATCGAGTGATGATCCTCGGTAATGGTGCCACAAGGCGCGCAACTTTGCGTGCTCACCCACTCCAGGCGCTCGAGGGAACGCGCATAGGAATATTGGAGTGACGCCACACGTGTGAGCCCGCAGGCCAGTGCGAGCACAAGCAGATCCGCCTGCTGTTTGGCAACGGCCGGGAAATTTGCGTGCAGATTGTGACCAGCGATTGGCGTTATGCCGGCTGCTTGGTCACAAGACACGGGGCCCCCTACGCCCCCAGCTTGGAGCCCTCGCTCCACTTCGCGGATCATACTCAGATGCTGATCGAGCCGTACTTTGTCGGCAGCGGGCACCGAAGAATTGACGGCTTCAAACTCTTTCAGCACGTAGTCGAGCACGCTACGTCGCCGGGCTAGCCCCGCATCCAGCATACCGGGGGGAGTCGAGACGCTACTGAAGAGGCGATTGTAGGCAGCGAGTGGGCTATCTTCGGGCGATACCGGTTGCGCAGGGCCTGCATAATTCATGCGGCTAAACGGATGATTGCCGTAACGCACACTCGTTTGCACGCCAAATTGGAGCGATTTATAACGACTATTGACCCCGATCGCGTTGGCGATCTCCTGATCCACCGAGATGCCGTTGGCGAAGCCCACCGGGTAGTCCTTATCGCCTTCAGCCGTGGCAAGCGTTGGATCCACCGTGTAACTGCGTGCGGTTAACATGTGGCCCATGCCAACCGCATACTGGTCACCCACGTCGCCCGCTGTGGCGCTTTGCATATCCACGCCGGTGAGTGCCAAGAGCTTGCTCTTGTAGGGCAGCACGGGCTCAGATTCTGTGCCCAACGTGAAGTTGGCGCCGAGGCCCTGCGGTTGGAACAGAGCAAGGTTGTTGGAACCATTCGGTGTGTAGATGACGATAAAACGCGACTCCGGCGTAGCCGCACGGGCGTTCCTGGGAGTCAACGCCTCCAGGAAGGGCAAACCCACGGCGATCCCGCCCGCTGCCTTGAGAAACCTGCGTCGTGTTGTGGATGAAAGAGGATGAGTCATCTGTTTTCTCCAATCTCAAGGGGCTTTTCGATACAGGAACGCGTCCGTCTGCGTGAGTTGCACCAGCAAATCTTTCACGCTCCCGCTCGACCCTGTGAAAGCCGTTTTCAGCCGATCCAGGGTGCACGAGTCCTCCCCAGATTCCAGCCGCCCATACGCGAAACGAAACCACTGGCTGGTCGCGCAATCACTGACCACCTTGCTCGCTCCAAGCTTTTGCCCCAGCTCAACGGCACCATCGAACGGACCATCGACGTCCGTCATCGTGAGCTCGCCCTTGGCATCCACCGGTTTGCCGGCTTCGTCAGCCCGCCACATCCCGACGGCATCGTAGTGTTCAAAGCCGAGACCAATCGGATCCATCAACTGATGGCACGTCTTGCAGGTAGGATTAGCGCTATGTGCCGCGAAGCGCTCGCGGGTTGTCAGCGTTGGATCGAATACCGGCACCGTGATGTTAGCACCCGGCGGCGGAGGCGGTGGCTTCTGGCAAAGCAAGCTATCGCGAATGAAGAAGCCTCGCACCACAGGTGATCCCTGAGTAGGATTGGAGTGACCCGCCAGCAGCCCCGCAACCGTGAGCAATCCTGAACGTTGCGCGGCGGGGAGCAATACGGGGGCCGGCGCAGCGGCTGAGCCCGGTGCCGTCACCCCATAAAAGCCTGCCAACGCGTCGTTCATATACGATTGGGAAGACTTGAGCAGTGCGGCCATGTCTCCAGCGCCGTCAAACACCGTGTGCTCGACGAAAGCATCGGCTTCATCACGCATGGCAGCGGCAATGGTTGGCGTGAAGTTCGGGAATAGGTTCGCGTCCTTGGTGAGTTGCCCCATCGCGCCAAAATCCAGCCATTGGGAGTGAAAACTCACCACGTTGCTCCTGGCTTTGGTGGTTGCAAGAAGACGCTGAGCTTGGGCCGCGACTTGCTCTTTCGTCGCCAGCTCACCGCGCCCCGCAGCTGCAAGGAGCTCGGGATCCGGCATGCTCTGAGTCAAGAGATAGGATAAACGGCTGGCACGCTCATACGGCCCCGCTTCGAGCAAGCCCGGACTTGCCGTTGCGGGTGCACCAGCTGTGTCCGCGGTCTCCATCCGATACAAGAACTGCGGTGTTTGCAAGACTGCAGACACGACCATTTGGATGGCATTGGCAAATCCGTTGGCAGTCTTTGACGTCTGATAAAAAGCCGTCAATCGTGCCTTTTCCGCCGCGTTCAACGGACGTCGGAACGCGCGCAACCCGAAGACCTCAAAGAACTGAGCCGCGCACGTATCTTCACCCGCAGCCACGGGATCGCAGCCCAGGAGCGGGGCCAGGCTAGCGATTTGCGCGCTGCCAATCGTGGTGGCTGCAGCTTCGTACTGTTCCGCGAGGATCTGACTCACGCTGCGAACGGTAGCGTTGTTGTCGAAATTGTAGGCCCGTTCTTCAAGCGGGAACGCCCGGGCAGGCTTGGTCGCAACGCTTAACAGGCTCTCTACGGTATTGTCGTACTCTGTGTGCGTCAGTCGGCGTAGCGGCGAGGCTCCCGGCGACGTGACGCCGGGGGTGGTACACGCACCGACCATGCCTGAACCGCCACCGCCAGTTCCGAACCCAGTTCCAGTGCCTCCAACTCCAGAGCCATCCGGACCTGTTCCGTTGGCACCCCCAGTCGCGCCTAGAACCTCGCCATTGGCGCCCAAACCACTCGTGCTGGGATCTTTTCGGGGAGGTGCACCCGCCGAGCTATTTCATCCGATAAGAGCCACAGAAAATGCCAAAAAACAACCGCGCACCAGCACGAACTCGAGTACTCGGGCCATGAGATATGTCCTTTTGTGTGCGGCAATCGCGCGCACTGTTTCAGTCCCCCAAGAATGACAGGCACAAGAGCGCCTGTCAGCCAACACTTTGGCTCGGCGACCCTCTTTTTGGATCATGCCCCGCTGCTGCGTTAACTTGCCGGGACGTGCCGTTTAGCGCAGGCCGCTGGTGCACGCCGCGGTGCAACCATCGTTGGCACTTCGATTTCCGTCGTCGCACTGCTCGGCGCCGTTCACTTTGCCATCGCCGCAGAATTCGCCCGGACGGCATTCTGGTGCACACTTCCCGTAACCTCCGGCGTTTTCGTATCGGCGCAAGCTTCGCCGAAGACGCTATCCACCACACCGTCGCCGCTCGCCGACTGGCGCCTGAACGACCCTGTCCCCGCAGCGCGGCAAGTGATCTGCTACCCATCCGGCTAGCGCGGCTCGTGGACTACTTGACTCCCACCTCAGCGCACGTCCGCAGACACACCGCCCTAGAGCCATGAACGCGCGCGAAGTAACACTCCTACGCGACAGCCGGCCTCAAAATTTAAATGCGGGAAACACCACAATTGGGAGAACTTCTCGTGGCTATGGGGCTCGTCCGCCGCGAACGCTTAGACCGCGAACGTGCAGAGTTTGAATAGGCCGTTGGCGAGCCTGCGAGTACTTCTTCGAGGTCTGAAAGTTGGAGCGCCGCCAACTCAGAGCGAGGGCAACGCGTCGAGAAGTGATGGCTGCCTAGAAAATGCACGCAGGCCTTATTCGGGGCTTTGAAGCGCCGTTTGTTGGAATGGCCCCCTCACATTCGTACTGGGTAAGCTGCCCTAAGATCCGGAATTATGCCCCGCAAAGCGAAATCCAGACCGCCTCAGATCGTCGCTGCAGAGCTCCTACGTCAACTGGCCCTCGACTGCGTCTTAGGCTCTGCGGAGGATCCGGACACGGCGACGAAGGTTCGTGCGGGCCTCACCTCGCTTGTAGATGTACTGGAGGACGCAGCACTCAAGCGCCAGGCAGCTGACGCACTGGAAAGCTTGGGCGCCGAGGGATCGCCCGAGGAGGTTGCCGGCTTGACCCGCGTGGGCGAGCTGCTCGATCAATTGGAAACTGAGCTAACTCGTACGCCCGGCGGTCGTACGCACGGCGCTGATGTTGAAGCTGCGCCGCCGATGAAACGCAACGTGGAGCCTGCACATCGAGCGGTTAGCCTACATCCATTAGCGGAACTGCCCCGCGTGGGTTCTCTATCCCAGCCACCTGCCGCTCGCGACCAAGAAATGGTGGAGCTGTTCGCGGACTTCGTCGCAGAGAGCCTCGAAGGGCTCGACCGTGCAGAGGCCATTCTGCTGGCTGCGGAGCAAGCAGCTACGGATAGCGAGCAGGTCAATGCTCTATTTCGCGTCTTCCACAGTATCAAAGGTGTCTCGGGTTTTTTAAGTGTTGCAGAAGTCACCTGGCTGGCTCACGTGACCGAGGCGCTCCTGGATCAGGTGCGTCTGGAGAAGCTGGAGCTGACCGGTGAAGCACTCGATGCCGTTTTCGACGCTTCAGCCAGCATGCGCAGAACCCTGGAGGCTCTGCGCGTTACAGTGGCTCAGGGCTTACCCGATCCGAGCAACCCGACTTTGCCAGCGCTGATCGCTCGCCTCGAACGCGCCAGCGCCCAACAGGCCGTCAGCCCGGCGAAGGACGACGTTAACCTAGATTCAGAGAGAAGTGCAGCCGCGGGGCAGCAAGCCAAGCCTAAAACAGAGGCTCCGCCCGACAGCGTTTCGAGCAACACCGCCAAAAACTACCGTAGTGCGGGCGCGGCAAACTCCGACACCCAAACAGCAACCCCTGCAATTCACGTCGAGACCAGCGCAACGCGTATTCGTGACACCGTGAAGGTCGATCTCGAACGCGTTGATAGCATCGTGGAGCTGGTTGGAGAGCTGATCATCGTCGAATCGATGGTGGTGAACGCTCCCGAGTTAGCTGACGTTTCTACGGCGAAACTCAGAAATTACCTGAGCCAGATGACCAAGATCAGTCGTGACCTGCAAAACGCCACGATGCGCATGCGCATGGTTCCAGTGAGCGGAGTGTTCCGAAAGATGGCACGCCTGGTGCGCGATTTGTCTCGCAAGACTGGCAAGATGGTGCAGATGGTGCAGAGCGGCGAAACAACCGAGATGGATCGCAGCATGGTAGAGCGCATTGAGGATCCTCTGGTGCACATGATCCGCAACGCTATTGATCACGCAGTAGAGACTCCGGATGAGCGCCGCGCACTCAACAAATCCGCCACCGCCACACTGCATTTATCAGCGTCGCATGAGGGCGGCAGCGTGGCAATTGAGCTCACCGATGACGGCAGAGGGCTCCCCCGCGACCGAATTCTGAAGAAAGCCCGCGAGCGCGGTCTGATTCACGATTCCGGCGATCTACTCAGCGATCAGGACGTTTTTGCACTGATCTTCGTGCCGGGTTTTTCCACCGCGAGTCAGGTAACGGAAATCTCGGGCCGAGGAGTAGGGATGGATGTGGTCAAGCGCAGCGTGGAGGATATGCGCGGCCGCGTGTTAGTCGACTCAACCTTCGGCAAGTTCACGAGCTTCAAGCTCATCTTGCCGCTGACACTGGCGATCATTGATGGCATGTTGGTATCCGCAGGCGACGAACGCTACATCATTCCGAGTCTGTCGATCGTTGAGTCGTTGCAGCCAACTCGAGAGATGGTCCACGCGCTCGGCGATGGCACGGAGCTCTTGCGTGTGCGCGGAGAGATACTGCCGCTGCTTCGGCTAGGAACGCTCTTCAATATTCAGGCAACTCCGTTGCCTGCCGAGCAGGTGCGCTGTGTGATTTTGGAGAGTGCGGGCCGAAAGCTTGGCCTCTTGGTGGACGAGATCCTGACGCAACAGCAAGTGGTCATCAAGCCGCTCGGCGAGGGGCTGGGCAATCTAGAACTCCTCGCGGGCGCCGCCATCCTTCCCGACGGGCGAGTGGGCCTAATTCTAAATGTCGATCGACTCGGTGGCCATTCTGGCCGGCGGCGTCGAGCCAATAGCGATTCAGGAGAGGTAGCAGCATGAGTTCAGGACAAGATGTAACCGAGAAGACAGGCAAGCCGCTCGGTGCGGCCGACAAGTACATGACCTTCAAGCTGGCTGCGGAGGAGTACGGAATCGAGATTCAAAAAGTGCGCGAGCTGATCGGTTTGCTTGAGATCACACGCGTGCCGCGGGCGCCTGATTTCATTCGGGGTGTCATCAACCTGCGGGGCAAAGTGATCCCCGTCGTAGATTTGCGCGTGAAATTCGGCATGGAAACGGCGATGACGACTAGCCAAAGCGTGATCATCGTCGTTCAGATAGGTGCTGTCGGCGTTGGGCTCACGATGGGCATCCTAGTTGATGAGGTGCTTGAAGTCCGGGCGATCGCGGACACGGAAGTGGAGCCCCCGCCAAACTTTCAAAGCCAAGCCGTCGCAGATTTCATCCTCGGCGTTGGCAAAGCCGACAAACGCATTATTTTCTTGCTGGATATCGATCGCGTGCTCACCGCGCCCGAAGCGATTCGCGTTGCCGAAACCGCCGGCTAACTGTTCACTAAATAAAGGGTCAAGATCATGTTTGGTTCACTTAAATCCAAGTTGTTGTCAGCGTTTGCAATTGGGGCAGTCGCTACAGCTCTAGTTGGTTACTTCGGGTTGCAGGGGGTGCATAACGTCAATACGCAGCTCATCACGGCTACCAGGGATACCGGCCCATCCTGGGTCTACACTACGGAGATTCGGGGAGCGTTTTTCCGGGCACTCTGGGAAACAGGCAGGGGGATTATAGCCGTAGGCAACGGACGCCCAGAACGAGCTCGAGCCAGCCGCCAAGCTCGCGATAAGGCCTTCGGCGACATCGATAAAGCCGTGGCAGCATTTGACGCCATCCCCATCACACCCCCGGAAGTGGGGCCGTGGCGCGACGTCATGTCACGCTTGCGCGCTTATCGACAGGTGAACGACCAAATCTGGCAGCAGCTTGATGCGGGGGACCCCAAGGCTGCCGTTCAGACCGTCGACAGCAATGCCGCAGGGCGGGATACGTTCCTTGAAGCCGTCGACATCATGGTTGAGATAGAGCGCAAGCGACTTGACCAGAGCACCACGGATGGAGAAGCAGCGGTGGCTGCGGCCAGCAAGCAGGTCTGGGCGATCATGATCCTGGGAGTACTCAGTGCGCTGGGCCTGGGGATCTGGCTCACCCTTAGTATTACTCGCCCCGTTGAGAGGCTGAAGCAAGCCGCGTTGCGCATCGCCCAAGGTGATATTAACCAGAAAATCGAGCATCAAGGTAAGGACGAAATAGGGGCGCTGGCCGATTCGTTCCGTTCGCTGGTGAGCTACATAGGAGGCATCGCCGAAGTAGCGTCAGCGCTCGGCAGCGGCAACCTCAGCATGGAAATTCAGCCGAAATCTGACGCGGATCTGCTTTCCAAAACATGGCCCAGGCGACAAACGTGCTCCGCGGGCTTGTTGCCGAAGTTAAGGTGTTAATCAGTGCAGCCCAATCGGGTGATCTCTCAAAGCGCGCCGATGCTTCCAAGTACCAGGGGGGCTATGCCGAGCTTCTCACCGGCATGAACCGCGTGCTTGAGGCGGTATCCGAGCCACTTGAGGAGACAAACCGCGTCCTTGAGCGCCTTGCTGCGAGCGATCTCACGGCTCGTGGCCGCGAAGACTTTCAAGGTGAATACCGCCGCATGACCAGCTCCTTGAACAAAGCTGCGGAAAACCTACAAACTAGCCTGTTACAGGTCGCCGCAACCTCGGAACAGGTTGCCACCGCTTCCTCAGAGATCGCGTCGAGCAGCCAATCCGTGGCACAAGGTGCGTCCGAACAGGCCAGCGCCCTCGAAGAAACCTCGGCGGCGCTGATCGAAATGTCGGCGGCCACCAAACGCAACGCGGACAGCGCCGTACAGGCCAATTTACTCGCGGAAGGCGCACGGCAGGCCTCGACTAATGGCAGTGCTGCCATGCTGCAGATGACTGACGCCATGAGCAAGATCCGAGTTTCGACAGAAGGCACCGCCGCGATCATTCGCGATATCAACGACATCGCGTTTCAAACGAATCTACTCGCCCTCAACGCTGCGGTTGAAGCAGCCCGAGCCGGGGAGGCGGGGCGAGGCTTCGCGGTGGTGGCAGAGGAAGTGCGCAATCTGGCTCTAAGAAGCAAAGAGGCGGCCAAGAAGACCGAACAATTGATTGGCGAATCCATGTCGCTGACCAAGCATGGCGAAGAGATCAGCGGGCGTGTCAACATTACGTTAGGTGAAATCGTTGGCTCCGTAGGAAAGGTGAGCGAAATCGTCTCGCACATTGCCCGCGCCAGCCAAGAGCAGGCAGAAGGCATTGAGCAATCGCAGCGCGCGATGACTCAAATGGATCAGGCTACCCAACAAGCTGCTGCCAATTCGGAAGAAACCTCAAGCGCTGCGGAAGAGCTGGCCGGGCAGGCGCGAGAGCTCACAGGCCTTGTCGGTGAATTTCAACTTGGCACGGCTATCCGTGCTGCGCGCAAACCATCGCGCGCCATCCCGTCACGTCGGGTGCCTCCTCCCATGCCAAGAACGAACGCTGGCCACTTCGCGAATGGCAAAGGCAACGGCAACGCCCACGCCAGAGCCCTGATTCCGATTGAGAACGATGCAGACTTTCGAGACTTCTAATCGGATCCGGGGAAATCATGGATCGCCAGGTTTTTCAGGGCTTTCGCGACCTCGCGTACCAGCACGCTGGTATTGCGCTACGCGAAAACAAGGAAGCTCTGGTTTCTTCCCGGATAGCTAAACGGGTTAGGAGCTTAGGGCTTGGGAGTGAACATCAGTACCTAGAATACCTACGGAACGACAAGAGCGGCGAAGAGCTCATCAGTTTTCTCGACGTGATCTCGACCAACTTCACTAGCTTCTATCGTGAAGACGATCACTTCGAAGTATTCCGAGAGGAGCTCTTGTCGTGCGCCGCGCACGGCACCAAACGTGTTCGCGTTTGGTGTGCCGCCGCGTCCACAGGAGAAGAACCCTACACCCTCGCGATGACGCTGGCGGAAACGCTGGGCAGCAAGGTGGATAACTGGCGGCTGCTAGCCACCGACATTTCTATGAGCGTGCTGCAAACCGCGTCGCAAGGCAGCTACGAAGCCAGTAAGTTGGCACGGGTGCCGCGCCCTTTGCGCGAGAAGTACTTTCACGAAGAAGCCGATCCTGCGGGAGGCCCGAATATTCTACGCGTGAACGAGGCCCTGCGGAGCAAGATCGTGTTCAAACGCCTCAACCTTTCTTCGCTCCCCTTCCCCTTGTGTGGCCCGCTGGATGTCGTCTTTTGCCGCAACGTGATGATCTACTTTGACCTATCGACTCGTCAGCACCTGGTAGGAGAGATCGAACGCCTGTTGAAGCCGGGCGGTCTCTTGGTGATTGCGCACTCCGAAACGCTGAATGGCGTACGGACGGGGCTCGGTATGCTGAAGCCTTCGGTCTATCGAAAGGCAGGCTGACGGTGACCCAAATTACGGTGGGGATGGGTGATCTGCAGGTGAGTGCGGATCCCAACGCGTCGCTCGTGACGTATGCGCTTGGCTCTTGTATCGCTGTCGTTGTGTACGACCACGTCCGTCGAGCCGGCGGGATGATCCACTACATGCTCCCGCATTCGTCAGTCACCCCGGAGAAGGCGCTGGCCCGACCGGCGATGTTCGCGGATACTGGAGTGCCACTGCTGTTCGAGAAAATGTACGGATTTTCCTGCAGAAAGTCTGATTTGATCGTGAAGGTCGTGGGTGGCGCGAACATCAACGATGAGAACGGCACGTTCGAAATCGGGCGCCGGAATTACGTCATGTTGAGGAAAATGTTCTGGAAAGTTGGCGTTGCGGTAGTGGCTGAGGACGTTGGCGGCAGCGCCTCGCGAACGACACGGCTGTACCTGGCAACCGGAAAAACGACAGTGCGCAGAAGTGATGAACCCATAGAGGTAGAACTGTGATGGCATATCAGTCCGTTTCGTGGAGCTCACCAACATGTTGACGGTACTTGTCGTCGACGATTCAGCCGTCATGCGCCGCATGGTGGTGAAATCTCTTTCGGTGGGTGGTTTGCAGATCAACCAGGTGTTCGAAGCTGCCGGCGGGCAGCAGGCGCTCGACATATTGAATGCACAATGGATCGACCTCGTCCTGTGTGACATCAGTATGCCGGAAATGAACGGCATCGAGCTCGTCGAAAGGATGACGTCAGACCCCCTGACCGCGAAGGTTCCCGTCGTGATGGTAACCACCGAGCGGAGCGAAGCTCGGATCTCCCGCCTCAAGGAGCTAGGAGTTACCGGGTACCTGACCAAGCCTTTTCGCCCAGAGATGCTGGCGCGAACAGTCCGCGAAGTACTTGGCCTGGAGGCGGTCACATGACGCCGCTCAGCGAATCGTTGCTTCACCAAGTAGCGGGGCAGGTGCTCGAAGAATGTGCGTTTCTTTTTACTCAACCGGGTCCGGAGCCCGAGGTATGGCCCGAGCCTGTGACGTGCGCCACGCTTACGTTCGCCGGCCCGCGAACAGGCAAGGTAGAGCTGTATGCGGCTCATGGCCTAGCCATGGCGATAGCCGCCGATATGCTGGGTTTGGAGGCCGACGACCCAGAGGCTCACCGACTCGCAGATAACTCCATTGCAGAGATCGCCAATGTCATCACCGGCGCGCTTGTAGCCGAATTGTTCGGTACCGAATGTCTCTGCGAGCTCGGGATCCCCGTTGTGGCGCACGAGGCGCCTGGTCCCAGGTCAGAATCCAGCTTCGCCCTCACACTCATCGACCTTGAGGGACGTCCACTCGACTTGAGAGTTAGCCTGGAGCCTTCGCTATGATCCGTGTGCTGCTTGTGGACGATTCTGCCGTGTGTCGCCGACTGTTCGCGCAAATTCTGGCTACAACTGCGGACATTGAGGTGGTTGGCCAAGCTGGAGACGCTTTCGCAGCCCGGGACCTCATCGTCCAGCTGCGGCCGGATGTGATGCTGCTCGACGTGGAGATGCCGAAGATGGATGGCCTCACGTTTCTGCGCCGCTTGATGCACTATCAGCCGATGCCAGTGATTGTGTGCTCATCGCTCACGACGCGCGGCGGCGAGGTTGCCTTTGAAGCGTATGAAGCAGGGGCCGCAGAAGTCATCTGTAAGCCGAACGAAACCTACACTCGAGCCCAGCTTGAGTATGACTTGATTGACGCGGTAAGAAGCGCGGTCGTGGCACGGCGCACGGCGGTGAGCTTTGCACCTCAGCTAGCCGAATTGCGAACGCGCAACGACGTGGCAGTCGTGGCGATTGGCGCTTCAACGGGGGGCACGGTCGCGGTCGAAGCTGTCATTCGCGCCTTGCCGAACGGAGTGCCACCGATCCTCATCGTCCAGCACATGCCGCCCTACATCACGTCGGCGTTTGCGGCGCGCTTGCGGCAAAATGCAGCCATTGACGTGGTCGAGGCGGTGGACTGCCAAGTGCTGCGCGATGGTCAAGCGTTGGTGTCGCCCGGAGGGAAACATATGACTCTCGAACGTGCCGGAAAGGACCTGCGGGTGCGAGTTCGTGAAGGGCCACGAGTTAACGGCCACCGCCCTTCCGTAGACGTGCTCTTTCATTCGATTGCAAACAACATCGGTTCGCGTGCGGTAGGCGTGCTGCTCACCGGCATGGGACGCGATGGTGCGGAAGGTTTGAGCGCGATGCGTACCAAGGGTGCGCACACTATCGCGCAAGACGAGGCAAGTTCTGTGGTTTTCGGCATGCCCCGCGCGGCCATCGAGCTCGGCGCTGCGGCCGAGGTTGCATCTTTGAGGGACGTCGCCCGTGGGATCGTTTCCGCGCTTCAACGCCCAACGCGCCCAGCGCACCCTTTGCTCTCAAACGCCTAACCGCCTGCGGTTCAGGCCGTTTTTCAACATACCCTTAACGCCGCACCGATCGGATTGTCGATGTCGACAACTACATCTTTGAAAGCCAACTGCAGTTCATGGTCTGATATGACGCCTGCTAACCACGTCATCGAAACCCGAAGCCGGAGGCGAATTTCCCAGAGGCTCATGTCAAATCGTTGACGCGCTACTCAACACTTGCTTCTGTGTTCATGGCTTCCAGGTATCCGCTCCTCAGTTCTGCGTCGCTCAGTTCATGGCATATCTCGCTGTATTTTGCCCAATCTTGGCCTTACCCAGCGTGAACCCCTGACCGTTGATCGCTGCTATGAAGACTCAGCCTGAACGCGTAGCACCCCAGGATCCAGCCACTTCCAGTCTCCTTCTTGGCGCCCTCGTGTTCTTTCAGATGCTGCCAGCAACTCTCCTTGTCCCGAGCGCGCGCCCGCTATTCGCTGAGCTGTATCGAGCGGATGATGGCTACATTCACGCCTTCATGTCGCTCAACATGGTCGGTGGTTTCTTGGCGGCCCCCCTCATCGGTTGGGCTACCGATCGCAAGGGCTATCGCTTCCCAGCGTTCATTGCCTTGGGCGTGCTGGATGCCATCATTCAGCTGTTGCTTCCAATCGGGCTTCCACTGCCTGTACTTCTGGCTTTGCGCACGTTTCAGGGTGCCGCGCACGTAGGCTCCGCGACACTGCTAATGACCTGTGCTGCCTCCACTGCGCGTAGAACTGGGAATGCCAAGGTGATGGGGATCGCAGGCTCCTGCCTGATGCTTGCGGTCGCGTTCGGCAGTTCGCTCGGCGGCCTCCTATTGAAGATAGGGCTGAGCGCTCCGTTTGTCGCGGGCGCTGTATTCGCACTGCTCGCCGCAGGTCTCGGCAGTTTTCTGCCCAAAGAATGGTGGGCTCAGAATCGCAGGACGGGCGTCTCTCTTGAGGTTATGCGCCGAGAACCTGCGCTGTGGGTGCCCCTCGCGTCAGCATTCGTCGGCCGTTTCACGGTCGGGTGCTTGGTGGTCAGCTTCGCGCTTTACGCGCACCGTGCCTTTGGCCTGAGCGATGCCCGGATTGGGCTGCTCTATTCACTCCTCACACTGCCTTTCGCGCTGCTCATGTACCCCGCCGCACGTTTGGGGGACCGCTTGCCGCGAATGACGGTGTTGCTCGTAGGAGGAGCCGTCTACGCGTTTGGGCTAGCCGCTCTGGGTCAGGTGGGGCCTGGAGCGCTGCCTGGCGTGATGGTGCTGATAGGTAGTTCTGGAGCGCTCGTTTTCGCGTCCACGCTGTGCATGGCGGCGAACGAGGCTTCGCCCGAGCGTCGCGGAACAGCCATGGCGCTGGTGAACGCAGCGGGCTGTTTGGGCATGCTGCTAGGTCCAGTCGTGGCTGGGATCTTGAACGCCATTTTGCGGACACGCGGCTGGGATTCGGTGGCGGCGTATCGAGTCGTCTTTTCGGTGGCCGCACTGTCCGTGCTGCTGTGGCTAGTGCCCGTCGCATTTTGGGCCAAACATCGAAGCCGCAACGCCTCGAACCTCGAGTTTGAGCGCACCTAAACTGAAATACATAATTTCAGATCTGCCGTTCCGGCATCTTGACAAGACTGCTAGGAATGTGGTGAATGTGACAGAAACGCACGAGCAATGTGACAAGAATGCGTGCCGACGAGCAAGTGCGCCACAGGAGTTGATGAGCCTTCAATCAGTTCAATGAGTTACACGGGACACAGCTCCTGGTACGAATCCTGCTCTTCCTTTGGGAATGCAACCCCAACATCCCTCGTCAATTCAGCCGTCCACGAAGCTCTCGCTTGGGAAGGCGTTCCCCTCCGGGAGTCACTCTGCCTTCAAGCTGGAGCCCGAAGGAGCGAGCCAAGGAGCTCACCCCATCACAATCCTGGCATCGGTGCACACAGAAACGTTTGAGCTTGAATTTTGCGCAACTCACGCTCGCCTCAGCCTATTGGGGCTCCAAACGCTGCGCTCCTTTGATGCTGTGTACGCTGCGCTCCGCGAGTCTCAGCACTATTCCGATGGTCTCGACTTGCTTTGGGACCTTAGCAACGCCGACGTGTTCGCATTGTCTGATTGGGATTGGGCCCTGCTGACCTCACGCTTAGCGCGCGCGCCCGTGGCCAAGCGTCGATCGCGCATGGCTTGGATTGTTCCCGCTCTGACAGACGTGGCCATTGAGGGCAAGATCAGAAAATTGATGGCCAAGCTGAAGCAAGTTGATTGGCGCTTCTCTTCGGATCTCGCCCATGCGACGCAATGGATTGTGTCCCCGGTCCAAAACCAACAATGACCCGCAGCCTAGGTGTTCTCTTCAAGATAACGCTCTAATTTCCGATACAGCGTTCGCCTGTCGAACCCAAGGATCCGGGCTGCTTCCACCTTGTTTCCATCCACAGCTTCAAGCACACGCAGCACGTATCTGCGTTCAATCTCATCCATACTGACCATTTCCCCGGGATCGTGTGTGGGGATCACGACATCAGAGCTTGCGTGAGAGGTGATGCGCTCTGGCAGATCAGCAAGCTCAATCCAGGCTGATTGCGTCAGCACCACCGCATGTTGCACAGCGTTCCTGAGCTCGCGCACGTTCCCGGGCCAGGTATAGGCCAACAGGCAACGCGCTGCCTCCGGGCCGATACCTTGGATCTTCTTCTTGCTCTGCTCTGCGAACTCCGTCACGAAGATATCCGCTAAAAGCATCACATCTGTGCCGCGCGCACGCAGCGCCGGCAGCACCACATTCACTACATCGAGCCGATAATAGAGATCTTCGCGGAAGCGCCCTTCATGCACCGCCGTCGCTAGATCTCGATTGGTGGCCACGACCAATCGAAAATCAGTCGGTATTTCGGTCGCCCCACCGACGGGACGGATCTTACGTTCTTCGAGAGCGCGAAGCAGCTTCGGTTGTAGGCCAAGTGGTAACTCCCCCACCTCATCCAAGAAAAGGGTGCCCCCGTTCGCCTGGAGAAAGAGCCCATCGCGATCGGCTCGTGCATCCGTGAAGGCGCCCCGCTTGTGCCCGAAAAGTTCGCTCTCCAAGAGTGGTTCGGGAAGCGCTGAGCAATTCACAGCAACAAACGGCCCTCGGCTACGCGCACTCGCATCGTGCAAATAGCGCGCGGCAAGCTCCTTCCCGGTACCACTCGGACCGGTGATGAGCACACTCGCTTCGGTGGGAGCGATCCGGCTGAGCTTTTCCTTAACTACGCGGATCGGAGCAGAATCACCCACGATGCGCTCGAAGTCACCGCCGCGACTGATCACTCTTTGGAGGCGTTGAAGTTCCTTTCTATTCCCGCTCTCGCTCAGCACATGCTGCACGCGGATCAGCGCTGCCTCGGGGCTGAAAGGCTTGCTCAGGAAGTCGTCCGCACCGGCCCGGATCGCCTGCACTGCCATCTCCAAACTGCTACTGGCGGTCATCACCACGATCGGGAGGTCGCGCTGGTGAGCGCGGCACAGGCGACAGAACTCCAGTCCGCTCATCGTTGGCATCACGATGTCTGTGAGCACAGCATCCGCCCCCTGCTCTTTGACACACTCGAGAGCGCGCTCTGGCTCGGCGAACACCTCAACCTCAAAGTGCGCTCTGAATGCCAATCTTAGGAGCGCACTCAGATCTGGATCATCATCAACGATGAGAACACGCGTAGGCATCTTGCCATCTTACCCGTCTAAGCGATCGGACCAAACCCCCAGCGGCAAAGAACATTACTTCACGTTCTCCATGCCATGCAGTCCGTGACGGCCGGACTCGCCAAGGCCTTCAGTCCGGCCCGTGAACCACTATCGTCCGGGCACCGTCCCCCTCTTCCTCCCCCGCCGTCCGGGGAAATCGCGCAGAGCACCTCATTCTTGACGTGAACTTGCTCTCAGATTCTCTCCTTCGGGACCCAGCGTAACCTTCGAACCCTCACAGGCTCGCGTTTTGCCAGAATGTGACGCTACGGAACCCCTGTTCGCCAGGGAAACTGGCGGCTGATTCACTACTTCTAATGGTGTCGCTCACGCCGGTTCCGACCAAATGGTCACACGCCAAAAATAATGCAAGCACTCTATTAAATCCAAGTTAACG
>CAZSUA010000035.1:0-3884 GCA_964609655.1 uncultured Polyangiaceae bacterium
TTCGGCAGTTTTAGCTCTGGCCTGGGCGTGCTCAGGCTCAGAAAAACCAGCGGCGATTGGCCTCGGAAATAGCGCCGGGAAGGCCAACTTAGGCGGAGAGGCCAGCTCAGGAGGCAGATCAAACGCGACGGGCGGGAAGGGCGTGGGAGGCGCAGGCACGGGCGCGGTGGCGGGCACTGGGCAAGCTGGCACAGCCGGTGAGCTAGGCGGAGCTGGGTTCGGTATGGCCGGTAATTTGTCGGCGGCGGGTGAACCAGGAACTGGACTTGCGGGGTCAGGCGGAGGCGGCCCAATTGTGGCTCCCACCTGTAACCCTAGCGCCACTTGGAGCACTTCGACGGCGCTCGCTTCCCTCAACACAGTAGCCAAAGAGGTACTGCTCGACATCACACAGGATGAGCGTTCGATTGTCTGGCTGAGCGGTGAAGGGCAAAGCCGATCGCTGCTACGCGCGGAGCGTGCGCTAGCCAGTGATAACTTCGGTGCACCACAAACGATCACCCTCCCACTCGGCTACGATCCCGGGCTCGGAGCAGCCCTGAGCCCCGATGGCCTGCGCCTCATTCTAGTTGCCACCACGGGTTCAGGATTCGCTGAGTTCACGCGCAGCTCACGCGCCGCGAACTTTGATCCCACGCCCAGCACCGCAGCGTTCGAAACGCTGAATCTGATCCCTCAAACGGCAGGTCAGATCCTCAGCTCACCCGTTTTGCACGCCTCGCAAACCTCGCTTTACTACGTGGGCACCATGGAAATATCAAACATCTACCAGTCCCATTTATCGGGGAACAGCTGGGGCATCGGAACGCTTCTCGGTGAGGGCACCCTCGAAGGCAGCGCAGGTAAGAAGAACCTGCTCTCGGCTGTTTCCGCAGATGAGCTCACCTTCTTCTACTTCAACGAGGCCGAGAACGTGCAGCAGGCCCGTTTTCGGGAGAGCCTAGATTCCCCGCTCTATCAGGTTGTGGGCCTAGCTCAGATGAAAGATGCTCGACCGAACAGTGCGTGCACTCACCTCTACTACACCAAGGGCGATAGCGGGAGCGGCGATCTTTATTTTGCAACTAAAGATTAACATCATGCCACGCCCCAGGAACCACCCTCTGTTCGTCCTGCTTTTGGCGGGCAGCCTCGCCTCTGCCTGCCACGCATCAGCACCGCCGGTATCGCCAGCACCCGCGGTTCTCCCCAGAACCGGCATCGCGCTCTATCTTCCTCTCGAAGACAACACCGTCCTCGCTTACAACACCTCCAATGATCTGAACGAGAAAGGCTTCTTCGCTGTGCAGGTTGCACGCAAGCCAGGCTCGCTGGTTGAACTTCGCGCAGGCGCAAAATCTCAACAGCTCACCCTCTCAGCCAACGCCGTGCGACACACTTCCGGGGGCTTTCTGCTCAAATGGCCGGTGCGAACAGGCGACACATTTCCCGGAGAATTTGGGCTAGTTCGAGTGGTGGCCACGGATCGAACGGCGCAGGTGCCCGCCGGCAGTTTCAGCGGCTGCATCGAAACCCTTGAAGGTGGCGGAGCCGGCGCACTGCAACAGCAATCCATCAAGATGTTTTGTCCCAACGTAGGCTTGGTCTCGTTTGAAAACACAGCGAGCCAAGGCTCCGATGTCTCTTCGCAGCGGGCCGAGCTGCGTTCGTATGGGCCGAAAGTGGACGTGTTCGCAGAAGCGGCTGACCTGAAACGCTAGCTGCAGGTCGACGCAACAGCTTCTGATCAGGTTCTCAATGCGCCTACCCAACAGCGAAAGGGACCGATTTGGAGGTCCCATCCCAGCGATCTCAGCATCACCTGGGAGCCAGATGCCAAAAGTGCCATACTCTGGGTCGAAGTTATGAAGACCTCACAGCAGATCGAGAAGGCAGCGGCCGAGCGGCTCGCGAATGCTCGTGCGGCGGATGTCGGTGGCCCAATTCCTTTCCCTAATCCTTGGGATACCTTTGATCCCACCAAAGTGGCTCGCGATGCTTCGCCTGCTGACATCACCAGATCTTATTTGGAGTTCTCCAAGCTGTGTCAGAAGCGCCCACGTCGAACGCATCGCCTCTAACGGACTACGCGGAGCTGCTGCGAGCGTTGTCGGAAGCAGGGCTTGAGACGATTGTCGTGGGCGGTTGTGCGGTCGGAGCGTATGCGCGACTCATCGGCGCCACGGTGATATCGCAGGACTTAGACCTCCTGGCGACTCAGACAACCCTAGACGGAATCGTTGCTGATGCGGCGGGACTCGGGCTCACGTTGGAAGCGCTGCCGAGACCGAGAACACTTCCGGTCGCGGTGTTTCGTTGGCGCGGGCGCGAGGTGAATGTCCTAACCCAATCGGACGGTATGCCGACACCGGACGTTGAGGGGCAGGTCGCCAGGGAGTTCCGCGCGACCGACGATGATCCGTTTACCATTCTCGTGGCGGATCCTTTCGACTTGCTCCGCAACAAGCTGGCGGTTAACCGCCCGAAGGATCAGCCCCACATCGCGCTCCTCAGGCAGTTCATTGAAGAGGAGCTCGTGGCGCACTTCAGCACCCAAGCACGTGCGCGCGATCGCCTGGCGCCCGTCGTGCGGTACATTGACATTCTAGGCTCAAGCACGCTTGAACTGGAGCTTGCTCGACGACTGATACCGGCAGCGAAGACGGTCGCAGATTTTCGGATGCTAGCTCACCGAATACCCATCGCTCTCGCGTCAGACCTGCAAGGCCGGGCGCCCGAAGAGACCATTGAGGCGGCGATCGCAACCCTACTCGCCGCACGCCGACGCATAACATAGCGGCCCACCCGCGACATATACGAGCGATCCCGTCGCGCTTGCGGATCCGTCTGTTGCGCCTGCCGGCTTCAGTCGGCAAGGCTTACGTCATGGCACTTCGCATCGCTTTTATCGGAACCGGTCAGATTGCAGAGAGTCACCTCAAAGGGCTCCTCAGCCTGCGCGAATTTCATGGCGCCCCCGAGTCTTGCGTGAGCGCGTTGGTCGATCCTTTCCCGGGCAGGGCTGCGGAATTTGTGACAACGCATCTGAACGAGGCTCCCCCCCCAGCCATCGTCTCGGATCACCGGGAACTACTCCATGGCGCGCTCCGCCCAGACATCGCAGCCGTTCTCGTCCCGCATCATCTGCACTTGGAAATCACCAGCGCTTTGCTGGAAGCCGGCATCGCGGTTCAACTCCAAAAACCGATCGGGCTTGGGATCCGCGACGGTCGGCGCATCGTTGAGATCGCCGAAAAGACAGGGACGCCCTTGGTCATTTCGGAGCCTGCCGTGCTGGGCAAAGATCGCGCGCAGATAGATTGGCTGCGCTCAGGCCAGGCCATCGGCAAACCGACGTTCTTGATCGATCAGGCGGTGCTTGATCTACACGGAGGCTTCTTCATGACGCCGTGGCGGCACCTGCGAGGCTATGCGGGAGCTGGTTGGTTCATCGATCACGGAGTGCACCGCACGCATTGGATGTTGGAGGTGCTCGGGCCGTGCAAGAGTGTGTATGCGCGCACCCGCCAGCTGGAAGCCGTGCGCAAGAACGAGCGTTGGGGAGAAGTGCCTGTCGATACCGAGGATCTGGCGCTGGCAACGCTGGAGTTCGAATCAGGCGCGCTATGCCAATTCAGCGTGGCCAGTGGCGGTCGCGGTGGTTGGCACTTTCAGGTTCGATTGTGGGGTGAACGTGGCAGCTGGGAACGCGAGCGTTATCAGCTCAGCGAAGATGAATCGCCACGGCCCATTCCCGAGCTTCCGTTGACTCAGCCGGCTGATCCTTTCGCTCACAGCTTCCTTGAATTGATGCAGCGCCTCGCCGATCCGAAAGCTCCCATCATCGGCAGTGCCGAACGCGCCCTGGAAGCGGAGGCCATCGTCTACGCTTGCCTCGAATCTGC
>CAZSUA010000035.1:3984-18647 GCA_964609655.1 uncultured Polyangiaceae bacterium
TGACCCCGGTTGTCACCAACACGATGGCCGCCAGCTCGGTCACGTAAGGTTATCGATGGCTCGTCGGAAAACTCACGCCTTAATCTCAGGCACACCGCCAGTGAAGCGTTCGGGTAAACCAAAACCTGTCGGATTTAGCCCGAAAGTTTGAAGCAGCGTGAACCAAAGATCGGAAGTGGTCCGCGCCAATCCGATGTCTCCACCACTCCCCTGCCGCTTGAAGCGGACGTAGCGTCCCTGGCGCAAGGCGCCATTGATGTTGCCCGCAACCACGAGCGGTAGGTTCGTGTTGCTGTGGACGTGACCACGAGTGTGAGTTTGCATGAAAACCACGACGGTGTTGTCGAGCATCGTGCCTGCGCCCTCCGGAATGCTCGCAAGCCGATCGAGAAGGTACGCCACCTGTTCGGATTGCCAGGTTTCGATGGCTTTAATCTTGCGTTGAATCGAAAGATCATTCGGATCCCCGTGCCCGAGAGCGTTGTGGTGTTCCTCAGTGATACCGAGCCAGGGGTGGGTATGAGGGAACGGTGATTGTTCGCTGTAAAACTGGAACGTCGCGACGCGGGTGAGATCACACGCCATCGATAAGATCATGGTCTCCATGTGAGCCTTGGCAACCGCTGGCAGGTCCATGTCGGCAATTGGATCGAGCTTTGGCACAGCGGGTGGTTTTCCGCAGGCTGAAAGCGAACCAGCGCCCGCGCCACGGCCCACCAGGCCCTCCACCTCGCGAATCGATTGCAGGTGTGCTTCGAGCTTGTCTTTGTCTTGCTGAAGCGGGAGACGAGCTTGAAGCTCAATCAACTGTTTGGCGCTGGCATCCAGCACGGATTGACGGCGCGCGACTAACGGATCGATCGTGGGTGCCCCGCCGGCGCTCGGCGTGAAACCTGTGAAGACACGGTCATACATCCGAGCGGGATCGTCCTCGGGAGCCGCGGGCATGCCAGCATCGTAGGCGCTAAAAGCTACTCCCCCCGCTGACTTGACGCCAAACTGGAGGCTGGCAAATTTCGTCTTGTTTGCGAGATCCAGGCCTTTCGCCAAGATCTGATCGAAGGATGGTCCGCCCTCCTTCCCGCCCGCCTCCATGGGGCTGAGCATCCCAGTCAGGATGCTTCCGTAGCCTTCGTGACCGCCGTCGAAGCCGTCGATCCCCTCCAGGATGAGCATGCGATTTTTGTGTTGTTCGAGTGGTTTCAAAATAGGTGACAGGCTGAAGTCTGTGGTGTCCAGCGCATCGAGGCCAGAGACGTAGTAGCCCTCCGCCGGACGCTCCGGGATGGGGGTCTGTCCGCCCAGGGTGGGCCAGAATTGTTCGGGCCAGCCGCTGTTCATCGTGGCATAGATGATCAGTCTTTGTGGATAAGCAGAAACGGCGGCCCTCGCGTCGTTGAAGCCTCGAAATGTTTGGAGCAATGGCAGCGCTAACGAGGCTCCGGCGATGGCACGGAGCGCGTTTCTTCTCGCGATTCTAGCTTGTTTCATACTTAGATCCCTTGACAGATTGCTGGAGCGCTGGCTCAACGCCGACGAAACGTGTCCGATTGCGTGAGCGCGAGGAGCAACTTGGTGAAGCTGCCGTTTTCCTTTTTGAGTGTATCGGCTAACTGGGCAATGGCCGGGTCGTCTCCCGGTGCCTCCTTGCGACCCAACGCAAAGCGAAACATTTGCTTGGAAACGCAAGCACCGACTTGAGAGCTTGACACAAGTTTTTGAGCGAGCTCGGCTGAGCCATTGAAAGCTCCGGGCGAATCGGTACCAAGAATGTTGCCGCTCGCGTCAACAGGCTTACCGCCATCTTCGGCACGGAAGCGCCCGACCGCATCCAGGTTTTCTAGGCCAAATCCAATCGGATCGATGACTTGATGGCAGGCGGCACACATTGGGTCGCTTGCATGCTGGGTGATACGGTCTCGGGCCGTGGTAGTAGGAGTTAACACGGGAACGCTGTTTACGACTGCGGGGGGCGGTGGCGGCACCACTTCACAGAAAAACTGGTTACGAATGAATTTCCCGCGAAGCGTGGGCGCAGTTTGATCAGCGTGGCTCAAAAGAGACATGAGGCCGCCGCGAGTTAAGATGCCACTCCGCTCTTTGGGGTCCAAAGCGACCTTGCTGAACGTTGCACCTGCGGGAACAGCCACTCCGTAAAACGTAGCCAGCGGTGCGTTAAGGAACGAGGTTTCCCCGCTGAGCAGCGCCTGCAGCGACGAGGGAGCCTCGAAGGTAGCGAACGCCGCTAACTGATCAAGTTCTTCGCGCATGGCCGTCGCTATTTCTGGCGTGAAATCGGGATACGTGACGGCGTCCTTGGTGACCGTCGCGAGGCGCCCATACTTCAACCACTCCGAGTGAAAGCTCACCATGGTGGCTCTGGCTTTCGGATCAGCCAGGAGGCGCGAGGCTTGCGAAGCAACGCCTGCCGGTTGCGCAAGATCTCCGGCACGCGCAGCATCGAACAGCGTCGGATCCGGCATAGATTGCCAGAACAAATACGAGAGACGCGATGCTACTTCCCAGCTGTCGAGCGCTGCGGGTGAGAGCTCGACACGGTACAGAAATCGCGGTGAAACCAGGATCGCCGTGAGTGCCAACTCGATACCTGAGGCGAATCCTGCGTCGGCTTTGCCCTGCGCATAGACCGCCATCAAGCGATCCATGTCCGTGGTTTCTACCGGATGCCGGAAGGCACGTTCGCCGAAAGAGCCAATAAATTGGGCAGCACATGCGTCATCGCCGACGGCCGAACACGGGAGAAGCGTGCTCAGGTTAGCCAGTGCTGTTTTTGCCAGTGTTTCAGCCGCAGTGAGCTCCGCCATCACCCAAACGGGGGAGACCGTGAGTGCAGCCGCATTATTGCTGAACCCGAGCACACGCTCCTCAACCGGGAAGTCCTTCGCTGGCGCCGAGTTATCACCGAGCAGGTCCCGAATCGTGTTGTTGTATTCGACTTGGTTCAGTCTCCGAATGACGGTAATGCCGGGTGCCCCTGGATCGGTGGGGGTTGCCGCGGTGCCAGTGGGGACGCCGCCTGACCCCGGATTGGTGGTCGAACCAGGAGCACCGGATCCACTTGGGTCAGTGCCGTTTGGAGTGGAACTTCCGTGAGCCGGATACCCCATGCCCTGGCCAGCGCGCCCGCTCGCCTTATTGGGCGCACCAAGCTGAGCGGAGCATGCTGCGCCACAAAGAATTAACAGCGGAAGACTCAGGATAGTTCGTGAAAACATAGAGACTGGCATACGAGGGGACCCCAAACAGTGCGGAGTTGCTGCCAAACGCTTCAGCGGCTCATCCATAGTTTGGAGTGATCCAGTCTCAGAGTCTTTGACGAATCCGTCTTTGTTTTGTATTTTTCCTTCACGTGGCAACGGTCGTTCAACATGATTTCGCTCGAGATGCTTCGCCGATTGCTGTGCTGTTTGTTCAGGGACAGCCGGATCACCCCATTCACGGCCATGGATTCACGGAGTTAGTGCTGGTGACTCGCGGCAGTGCCACCCATGTCGTGGGTGGACATCGAGTTGCGATCGCGGCCGGAGACGCGTTCGTCATCGTCCGTGGCATTGAGCACGGTTACGAGGAAGCGCATGATTTCGATATCTACAATGTCTTATTCCAAGAGGAGGCGCTTGGGTTTCCGATCTTGGACATTGAAGAAATGCCTGGCTATCGCGCGCTATTCCGTGAGGAGCCGGAGCTTCGCGCTTCGGGTCGCGCGGCTTGCCATTTGAGGTTAACAGCTTCCGATCTCGCCGTCGTGGTTCCTTGGGTACAAGAGTTGGACCGAGGGCTGACACAAAAGGATGCAGGTTATCGGTTCAAGGCCCTGGTGCTATTGCTTGAAATCATCGGCCGAGTTTCGCGCGCTTACAGCGAGCTCGAGCATCCCCAGCCCCGCGCACTCGTGCGCGTGAGCCAAGCGACTCAGTATATCGACGCGCACCTAGGGGAGGAAATTCGGATTTTAGACCTCGCTCGGCGCTCTGGCCTCAGTGAGAGCTCGCTCTTGCGCTCTTTTCAGCAGGCCTTTGACTGCACGCCCGTCGAGTACATTCTGGGTGCTCGGGTCGCGCGCGCCAAGTCGTTGCTTGAGCGGACCAATCTCAGCATGACGGACGTCGCAGTCCAGGTGGGCCTCAGCGATTCCAGCCATTTTTCTCGCACATTTCGGCGCCTTGTGGGAAAGAGCCCCAGCGAATATCGGCGTGAGCTAGAGGAACGACGAGCGACAGAACGGAAAAGTTAATAAGGCAGCAACGGCTGCCCGCCTCAGAAGCCATCCCGGTCGAAAGGGGCCTCTGCCCATTCCTCCCCAGCGCGCGCCTCCGTGCTAAGCTCTGCTTCTGTGGTGACGCAATATTCCGAAGCCAGCGCCGAAGAGCTTTGGGCTCGCCTCGAAGCGCTTCCGAAGCATTTGAAGGGGGAGATCATCGACGGTGAGCTCTACGTGCAATCGCGCCCCCGGCCTCGACATGCTCGAGGGATCGGATTCTTGGGTCGCTTTTTGGGTGGTAGCTTCGACTATGACGAGGATGGGCCTGGGGGTTGGTGGATTGTACCGGAGCCCGGCATTGAGCTCCCGCGGGCGCCGGAGGTGTCGCCCGATTTGGCGGGATGGAGACGAGAAAATCTGCCGCAGCTGCCACCTGAAGGGGAGCCGTTTCGGAGCCGGCCCGATTGGGTCTGCGAAGTCCTGTCGTCGGGCAACGCGCGTTACGACCAGCGGACCAAAGCGGCGTTCTACGCCAGCATTGGTGTCCCTTGGCTGTGGATGGTCGATACAGGCAATAAGCTGATCGAGGTGCGGCGCTTGGGGGGCGAGAAATGGGTGGTCGAAGCGGTGTTCACCGACGAACACCACGCGCAGCTGCCGCCGTTCGAGGCCATCGGCATTCCTTTGGATCGGTTGTGGGTCTGAGGCGGCGAACCTCTCGGTTTGCGCTATCGGGGCAGCGAGAACGCTCTCACAAAGTCACTCTCCGAACGCCGATGACAGTCGACACAGACGTCGGGCTTGCCGGAATAGTCCGCTTCGCCACCGAAGTACTCTGCCCAGAACCATTCGCCGTCCACTTTTTGCATCACCGCAACCAGCTCCAAGTCGCCCCCGCTGAAACCATCTTTGACAATGATGGAGCCCTCAGGCCAGCTGGTGATGGGAGGGCCAGCAAGTGCCTCCGCCACCACAGCATTCACGTAGATGTCCACTGAATCGGAATGCGGCGAGTTGGCGGGTTGGCGGGTCGGATAGCCCGGAGCACGCTGCCACGAACTGTAGCCTTCCTCACGGATCTGGCGCAGCAGCTGTGCGGCGCGCTTGGGCTGCTGATCGTCGCCGCAGCCCGAAAGACCCAACGCCAACGGGAAAATCAACGCGTACCGCATGCTCATGACCCGAGCTTACGCCAGACCGAGAGTTTGGTTACAGGGGCCCAGCCTGCAGGTAGATATAGTCCGAAGAACCCATGACAGCGTGCCCAGCATCGGTGCCGGCGCCAACGCGACACCCGACGCAGACGTCCTTCGGAACGCCGGAGCTTCCGAGCCCGTCCGCCGCCGTGTCCATCCCGATGCGCTCATACCAGTACCAACTACTACCGGCATCACTCGTCGCTTTCGTCTTCACTGCCACCGCGTACCCGATGAGCGTCGAGGCAGCGAGGTGGGCCACTCTGGCACGTGTGGCCTTGAATCACTGCTGGCACAGCTGTCGCAGAAAGCGAGTGTCCCCTTGATCCTTATCGCGGAGTGATCCTCCCTTCATTTTCCAGAGCAGTTCGGCTGAAGCAAAAGGGACCGCCACGCCGTTGATGTTTCGGATCTCGACGTTGCTCTTCAACCTCACCAGGAGTCAGTTTCGCCGATCGTAACCTGCGGCGCGCATTGCAAAGCCGCCGATAATCAAATAGCGGGCACCCGCTTGATTGAGGTGGCGGCAGAGCTCCACCAAATCCTCAAGTGCGGGCTCGCGAGATTCTAGGGCTTCTTCGGGCGTGTGATCATCTGCCATAGCCACTGATCGGCCTCCTCGTGGCTCGCAAATCAGTAGACTCCGCGCGGAACAAACGGCGTGTTCAAGGCATCACGCCAAGCTTGAACCTGAGCTTTCGTATCCAAACGAACGGAGCTTGCACCAAGTGGGTCGGGGGCGCGGCGAACTCCCACCTGACGCAGCTTTTTCATATCAGGCAGAGAAGACACAGTGGTTGATGAGAGCCTTGGGTTGACGATCCGACAACCGCTTGTGAGGTCAAAGTTCTAGCCGTGGTTCCCGTTCACAACGGCGACTTCTGAGCGAGATCCATCGTGAAGTCTACGGTCATGGTTCCGCAGGCGTCGCGCTCGGGAGTAAGATCCGTTGTCGACAACTCTTCTGCACCGCTCCAAAACGATGCGGTAGCTGCTCCATCCGTATAGACCTCGCAATTCAACGCCGCAATCGTACGGGCTTCTGTGCCTCCCGCACCTCCGGCACCTCCTGCACCTCCTGCGTTACCCACGAGCTGACCTTCACTGCCTGTCGCCTTGCAGAACAGCACGCCAACTCTCTCGCCTGCGGTACACGGAGACACACTTCCATCCATGAGCGAGTAAAGCTCGCAGCCGGCGCCGTGTTGGATCCGGAGAGTGCCGTCGAGCAGAAGCGGACCCTGCGAATCCATGACAGTCAATCGGAACGTCGGGCGACTCACGGGGCAGGTTGGAACTGGATCTGGAGTCGTCCCGCCACACGAACTTAGGCCCAGGACGCCAAAAATCAAAATAAGCTTAAGCATTGATCGGCTTGAGCTTAGTCCCGCGGAGCCGAGCCACAAGGCCGCCCACACGCCAAATTTCTTGGTCTGCCCCATTCGATGATATTGAGACACCGGGCTTCTTGTCCGAGGCTCTTGGAACGTGTGACTTGATGCCGATCCTGCCGCTCAGAAACCAAATCCAGCCCTACGCCTGGGGCTCGCATTCTGTGATCGCACAGCTCCAACAGCGGCCCTTCCCAACGAGCCAGCCAGAAGCTGAAATGTGGTTGGGGGCGCACCCCAATGCGCCGTCACAAGCTATCTTCCCGGACCACACACAGGCTCTCGATACGTTGATTGCTGAGGAACCTTCGGCATGGCTGGGAGCCAGCGCTGCTGAATTTCACCAACAACTCCCCTTCTTGCTCAAAGTCTTGGCCGCGGGATCTCCACTCTCGTTGCAAGCTCACCCCAACCAAGAGCAGGCACGCCGGGGATTTGAAGAAGACGAAGCACTCGGTATTCCCAAGAGCGACCGCCGCCGACGCTATCAAGACGCCACCCACAAACCCGAGATCTTGTGCGCACTCACAAGGTTCGAGGCGCTCTCGGGCTTTCAGAAGATCGAGCGCTCCCTGGCTGTGTTGGCTCAGTTGGACGTGCCAACGTTAAAACCTGCGCTTGTGCGTTTCACCCAGGACCCTTCAAGTTTAGGCTTGCGCGAGTTCTTCGGCACGCTGCTTGAAGCAGACGAACCCACTCGTCTGCGCATCGTGAGCGAGACGGTCGCACGCTGCCGAGCGCTCGTCGGGAAAAGTTCCGAGTTTGAGAAGAGTTTCGCGTGGTGTCTGCGCTTGAACGAGCTTTATCCCGGTGATATCGGTGTGGTCAGTCAATTTTTGCTCAATCTGATTGAGCTTGAGCCTGGCGAAGCGATCTATCTGCCGGCAGGCAATCTCCACGCCTACCTCGGTGGCGCCGGAATCGAATTGATGGCTAACTCGGACAATGTGTTGCGGGGCGGGCTCACGCCCAAAGCGGTGCACAGCGCTGAGCTGCTCCGGATCCTGGATTTCTCGCCCCTCGATGTCGCGCCTCTCTGCGGCGTGCAAGCGGGCAGTGTTGAAGAAATCTATGTTACCGAAGCGCGGGAATTCCAACTTTCTCGCTTGAGGCTCCATCAAGAATCCTGGAGTGGCGTTGTGAAAACGGCTGAGATCTGGCTCTGCACGGAGGGCGCGCTGCTCCTTGCCTCCGAAGGCTGCAGCGTGGCACTCACGCAAGGCGAAAGCGCTGTCGTGTCAGCGAACACCGGCACGCTCAGCGTCACAGGTAGCGGTACGCTGTTTCGGGCCACGGAAGGTTCGATCCACGCACGCAAAGCCTGACGAACGTCAGTGGGGAACGCGAGTCCAGCTGAACGGAGGCGTTGCCTTTGGATCCACGTGAAGGCGTAGGTACTCGGAGCGCGGGAAAATGTTCGAACCCTGGACGACGACGCGCGTGAGGTTTGGAACTGGCGTGCTGACCCCGTGCGCGAGGTCCCCCGTGGCAAGGGGATTGTCCACGTTGAAGAGGTGCGAATCGCCTTGGAGCAACAGCACAGGCTTGCCAAAATCGAGGGTTTTCGCAGCGATCTTCTGAATCGTCGCGCTGAAGCCATCCGTGGCCGCTCCCTCCCACATATCAGCTTGCATCATGATGACGACCGTCTGCACGTCTTCCTCTTGAGCCACGCTAAACACGTGGTCGAGCCAAGCCTGGTTAGCGGCCTCACGCGCGGCCACTTCGGCCGTTCGCCGTGCGGGGTCGTCCCGCTTGGCCCCCGTCTTGTCGTCGCCGAACCAGGGAAGCAAATTGTTGTTACTGCCAACCACGTGCACGAGTGCGAAGACGGTGCCGGCATCCACCCAGAGCTGGTTTTCAACATAGGTTTCGAAGCCTGGGAAGGTCGCTTGACTCAATACTTGGCGTTGGGCGACCCCCAAGGAGAGACCGGGAGTTGGGTAATACATGCGGCGGAGCACGCTCAGGCGCTCCATGGGATCGTAGGCGCCATTGCTGGCGCGGTGGCAGTCCGTCCATTCGTTGTCGCCCGGCGTATAGAAGACCGACGCGTTGAGCGTATTGAGTCCGTCGAGCACGAACTGGAAGTAAGCTGTGTCACAGCGGCTGCCACCATTCTTAATATCGCCCAGGTGGACCGCGACAGTCAGTGAAGGATCGGCGTTCACGCTCGCGAGAAAGTTCGGATAGTCTGCGATTTGGCTCGCCCCGTACGGCAAATCTCCGAATATTGCGACATTGATGGGCGCGCTCGAGCGCGTCACCCATGGCGAAGCCTCGGAGTCGAGGCCGACCGAGAGCCTACCGTTGCGAATCAGCTTGAGTAGAACCTGAACGACGTTCTTGGCATCGATGCGGACACTGACGGGGCTTTGCGTGACCCACGCCGGGACACTGTCGCTTGCCACGCTGCTGCAGGTTTCACTAAAAGCCTGCGCGCCGACCTGAGCCAGGCCCAAGGGCAGGCGACCCATGTTGAACGTGGCCGCCTTGCCTGGAGCGCCCTGGACCCATTGGCTGGCCTCACGACTCCCACTCACGGAGATTCGGACGCACGCCACATCGGCAGGCACGCTCGACAGCGCCACCTCAATAGAACCGGTTACGGCAGCCGAATCTTCAACGGGGCCTGGAGAGTTCCCTCTTCCACATCCAGCCATAAAGCCAAACACAAACAGCATCCTGGGAGGCACGGGCGATCTAAATAATTTCATGTTTGGGCCTTGTAAGCGCAGAGCCGTAGGGCGTGCGTGCTGAGCTGATGAAGCTTGTAACCAAAGGACAGCTTGACGCAGCCGCAGACTTTAGCCAAACGTGGCAGGCACTATGGGAAATCATCGACCTCTCGCCCACTTCGCGCGTAAACAAGCTGTTCGCCTTGCCGCGTGGGCCTTGGCGATGGGCGTGGGCATCGGCGCCTGCGGGAACTCCGACAAGGAAGCCGTGCTGAAGGCACAACTCTCCGAGGGCTGCTTCATCAATAGTGACTGCTCGCCCCCGCTCGCCTGCGCCTTTCGGCGTTGCCACACGGCCTGCGAGTCATCCCGGGACTGCACAGCTCCCCAACGCTGCGTGGCGAGCGACAAGCCTTTCAACGTCTGTCAGCTCGCGGATGAAATCGAGTGCACCTATCACAGTCAATGCGCAGGCACCCAGCTCTGCGGCGTCGATGGCAAGTGCCGCGATCAGTGCGCTGAATCGCGCGATTGCCTGGCCGAGCAGGTTTGCACGCAAGGAACCTGCGCTGAGCGCACCGAACTGGTGAGCGGTTCGCTGCCGTCGAGCCCTAGCGTGGTGAACGGTACTTCAGGTCAGCCTTGTTCGTACAACTCTGAGTGCCCAGGCGATTTTGTGTGCCGCAATGGGCTCTGCGCAAGCGAATGCCTGAAGGACAAAGACTGCTCGCCCGGCTACCGCTGCAACCTGCAAGGGCGCTGCGAAAACCCGATGGCTGGAAACGCTGGCGCTTCGGGCGCGGGAAACATGTCACTGGGCGGCGCTGCAAATTCAGGCATGGGCGGTGCCAATCTGCTTTCTGGGGGCAGCGGCGGCACGAATGTTGGCGGGGCGAACATGGGTGGTAGCGGAGGCGCGGCGCAGGAGGTGTGTCCCGGCGCCGGATGGACGCGTCCCTGTACGCTCTGCGTAGATGGCCCGACGGGAACGCAGCTTTGTGAGCAGGGCCCATCCGGTTTCACCTGGCGCGCCTGTATCGGGGGTGAGTCGAGCGAAGTGTGCGACGGCAAGGACAACAACTGCGACGGCACGAAGGACAATGCTCCCGGGTTCGATTGCATCTTAGGCACCACGGCGGCCTGCAGCCCCGGCGGGAGCTGTCCCATCATGGCAGGCAGCAAGAGCTGTATTGTCGTCGGAAACGAGTGCAAATGGGGAACGTGCGCTGCGGGTACTGAACTCTGTAACGGCCAAGACGACGATTGCAACGGCACCCGTGACGACGGCGCAGGGATGACGTGCATCCAAGGCACAAGTCCCGCCTCGTGCACCATCAGCAAAAACAACTGCGCTCAACCCGGCATCCCCTCTTGCGACGCAGCTTGCCATATCCAATGCGCGCCCGCATCCGAAGTCTGCGACGGCATCGACAACGATTGTGACGGCACCGCCGACGTCGTGCCGAATGGAATTCAGTGCCGCAAGGACACGTCCGAGGCCTGCATGGTTCAAGCCTGCAATATGACCCTCTCCGGCAGTCGCACGTGTTCGAGTGGTTGCGCCTGGAGCAGCTGTATCGTCGCCGACGCCTGCAATGATATTGATGATTCCTGCGACGGCCGCGTCGATGAGGGACACAAGTACGTGCCGGGAGTGACCTCCGTAGTGTTGGCGGGCACCTACAATACCACGGGTGTTGCGAGCGTTTTGGATGGCAGCGTGGTTTGGGTTGCCTGGACGGACGAAGCGCTCGGGGCCTCCAAGCTCCGGGTGGGCAAATTCGACCTGGCAACGGCCGCTCTCCTCGCTCCGCTTGCGGACGAGGGGAATGCGTTAGCCCTGAGCGGTGGTTACCCGGGTAGCCCTGGTGCTGGCGTGAAGGTGGGCGCCGATATCTGGTTTGCCTTAACGTCCACCAACTTGGCCCAAGTGTATCTCGCGCGCGCTAGCGGCGGCACCGCGAGCACCGCCCCCAACCTGAGCGTCTTCCAGGTCTCGGGCCTGCCAGCCCCGAGCCCTTACTATTACACGGGTGGCCTCACGAGCGACGGAACGGATCTGTACCTCGGCTACCGGCCAAGCCCCAACAACCCGGGCCCGCTCCGCATGGCGAAAATTGCAGCCACTAACCCTACCGTTGCAGTGTGGGACATTGCGCTCGGCACGGACATCGCAACGCCCGCGCTGGCCTTCGACGGCGTTGATGTGCATGCCGTCTGGTGCACGGAGAGTCAGAAGCGCTTGAGCCACGCCAGAATCACGAAATCGGGCAGTGTCGCCGTGGCGGCCCATACGGTCCCAGCGGCCGAGTGCACATCGACGCTCAAGCGCGAAGTCTTCTTAGAGCACACCAACGGAAAGCTCGTCAGCATGACGCGCACCGCTGTCTTCACGGCACAGTTCGCGACCTTGTCGCTGGCCGGCGTCACCGAGTCCGCGCAGAGTTTCCCCCTCACCGGGCAGAATGCGCTCTTCTTTGCGATGCGCCCGGGCAGCACACCGGCGTTCGCCGTGGGGACGGAAGCCGGCATTCGGCGTTACTCGCAGCAAGGCCTCTTGGCTAGCAGCGCCACCGAAGGTCCCTCGCTCTCCAGTTACGCGAATCAAACGGCCTTGCTCTACGGTCCCGGTGGCCCTGTGAGCGTTGGCTTCAATCCTGCAAATACTCAACTCGTGATGACGCGCCTGCAGTGTCCGTGAGGCGTCGCGTCGCTTAGAGTCGGGCTGAAGACCTCCCGAGGGTTCGATCCACACGCGCAAAGCCTGACGAACGTCGAGCCGCTGGAGCAAAGGGCCCTTTCTTGGGCGTTTTCCGAGAGAGACCGAGACCGCTTCGGGACCCCAGAAAGTCGATCTAGAGTCCGCGCCACCTATGGCCAACCCGGCAGTTCATTCACGCGCACACCTCTGGCTTCAGCTCGTGTTGAGAGCCGCTCTCGCTAGCGCTCTCCTCCTCATCGGCTGCAATTCTGGTTCCGGGTTGGGCTCCTTGGGAGGCAATTCTGAAAACTTGCTGAATGGTAAGACGCCGATTTCGAGGGAAGGCGTGCGTTCCGAAACCAGGCTGACCGATAACGTTGCGGCCAAGGATGGCGATTTCTGGAACACCGACCTTTCTGCGATCCTCAACGGCCCCGCAGCCTACGCCACGTTCGACCTGGGTCGCGTGGTCAGCATTGATTCGGTGTACCTGCAGGGCGACAACAACGACATTTATCGCCTCACGATTTCCGAGGATAATCGCGCATTTTCACCGCTCTGGGACGCTCCCGCGATCGGCAGAGCGGGCCTTCAGACGCGCTCAAAAAGTGCGCTTGCGGCAAAAGGGCGTTATCTGCGCGTTGCCGCCGCCGGTGGCGACGGAGCCTATTCACTCACCGAGCTTCAAGCCTTTGAAAAGACGCCGGCGACATTCCCGCCGCGCCCGAACCTGCGTTCGGGCGTCCGCCCCGACATCGGTATTCGCAGCAAAATACTGTTGCTGGGCTTGGGGCTCATGGCGTTCGTGCTGATCGTGTCGCGAGGAACTCCGCTCGTTTGGCTTGGCGTGGCCGGCCTAGTGCCACTCGCCTTGGGCTGGGATCTGTATCAAACGCTGATGAACAATTGGCCTGTCGAAGCCCGACAAGTGGCGCTGATTCGCGGAATGTCCGCCGCGGTTGCCGGCTTCGTGGTGCTGCGTGAGCTGTGGGCGAAAGGGCGCTATCGAGCACATCCTGTTGCCATCTACGGAACGCTGAGTGTTGCCGCAGCGCTCGCGCTTTTGTCATTTGCCAATCTCGGTCGCGCCCAGTTTCACAATCATCAAGCCAATACTCCTTCGTTCATCCACCCGTTCGATATGCGGGTCTATTACCCGGTCGCCAAATACTTCCAGGAGCTCCGCTTCGATGGCGTCTATCTAGCAAGCGTGCTCGCGTACGTCGAAGATCAGCCGGGCGTGACACTCGATCAATTGGCATCTGTTGAGTATCGCGATCTCAGCGACCACCAGATGGCGCGTGTGTCAGAGCAGCGTGCTCAAATCCAAGGCATCAAAGCGCGCTTTTCCCCCGAGCGTTGGGAAGCGTTCAAGATCGACATGCGCTACTTCCGTCAAACCATGGGTACGGGCGATTACCTGGGAAGCATGAAGGATCACGGCGGAAACGCGACGCCGGTGTGGCTGTCGATTGCGTATGTGATGTTCGCAGGTACCACCGCCAATGATATCTCGCTGGGGGTCGGTGCACTCTTGGATCCGGTGTTGCTGGCGCTGGCTTTCTTTTTCATCGGGCGCACCTTTGGCTGGCGCACTGCACTGGTCAGCATGGTGATTTTTGGCGCGAATGATTACTACATGTTCGGGACGAACTGGGTCGGGGCCACGCTGCGCCACGATTGGATGGCCTACTTGGCCTTCGGTGCGTGTGCGTTGAAGACGAAGCGCTACAAGACCGGCGGCGTCTTCCTGGCGATGGCAAGCCTCATCCGTGCCTTCCCGATGACCGCCTTGATGGGCGCGATGATCCCGACGTTGTGGTGGGCCTACGACAATTATCGGCGTGATGGCCGCCTGTTTGGCTGGAAGACCTTGCTAAAAGAGCAGGCACCGATCCTTCAAGTGTTGCTCAGCGCCGCCCTCTGCGTGGCCGTTTGGGTCGGCTTCACTTCTGTTTTGTTTGGGCCTGCGGCATGGCCAGAATGGCTGCACAAAGTGCACCTTTTGAGCAAAGATCCGCACGTCAATCACGTGAGCTTGAAAGCTGTGATTGCAGGTTCCGAATACATGCAGGCCAGCACGCTCGCGCAGAGGCTCCCGCTCTATCTCTCAGCGGTGGCGCTGTACGCAGGGCTCATCTTTTGGATCGGCCGGCGCCGCTCGCTTGAGCAATGCGCCATGTTAGCGCTGATCCTGATCCCGGTGCTGTTCTACCCGGCCAATTACTACGTTCACTTCATCTTCCTGCTCCCGCTGGTGGCCGTGGAACGGCCCGGCGAAACAGGCGAAACAGGCGAAACAGAATCCCGGCTCTCAGCGGCAGACGCCACGATCTGGGTCAGCGTGCTCGGGATTTGCGCCGCTCAATACTTCACCACGTTGGAAGCGGATCTCGATCTTCACTTCTACTTTGCGAGCGTCCTCTTATTCGCTGGCGTCACCGCATTTCTGGTGGCGCTTGCGCGCGAGCCGAA
>CAZSUA010000035.1:18747-24048 GCA_964609655.1 uncultured Polyangiaceae bacterium
CGTCGTCGCAAGCTAACTCAGGGCACGCCTGCTCCCGGGCCGCCTGGCGGCGGACCCCCATCTCGGCCGCGGTCAGGGCGGCCACCTCCTCGGCCACCGCCGAACATCCGCGATAGCTCGCGCACCTCCTCATCCTTCTGCTTGAGTTCACCGTAGGACTTGCGCTGCGCCTCGCTCAAAGCGCCCGAGATTTCTTTATCGAGAGTCTGACGAACGTTCGTCATCTCTTGTCGCCAATCGATACGCTCGGCTCCCGGCGCGGGCCCGCCCTCCTGGCCGCTTTCCCGCAGTTTTCGGAGTGATTCCATCGCCGTCAAGAAGGCTTGTTCAACCTGAGCCTTCTGATTTCCATCCAGCTTCAGCTTATCTTCCAGTAGGTTTGACGCGTTCGTGGCTCGCTCCATTTGGCGATTCTTTGCCTCGGTCTCGCGTTGTTCCTTGCGCTCAGTAGCCACACGCTCCATCACTCCACGTACGGCTGTTTCAAGTACCGGATTGTTCGCGGCCACCAGCGCTTGCAGAGTTGGGTCATTCGCGCCCGCGTCCGGGTCCATATTTTGGACGTAATGAGCGATCGCCGCTTGCGACCGAGTCTGCCGCTCCAGTGTGGCCAAGCGTTCTTCCAGACGGCGCCCTGATCTCCCGTCGCTCACGACATTCGCCGAAGCACGCGAACCTGCCGAAGCGTCGCCCTCACTCCGCGCCGCTGAAAGCTCGCGCGAGATCTTGGGTGCACCCCCGTGGGAAGCTACAGACCAAACGGCGATGCCACCGACCCCACCGCCGACAACCGCCATCAGTGCGTGGCTAACCAAACCTTTGAATAATGGGCTCATCCTGAGCCGGAGAGTGTCACCTTGCGCTCCGTTGTTAAAATCGCCCCGAAGGTCTGCCCCCTTCCGAACGACTCCGCAAAATTCGAATTTCCTTGGGTACGCGAATATTCTGGGGCACCTTAGGGCCTCACCATCACAGTCGTCACCTGACCGGACGGCACCGAAACGGCTACGCCGCTGCGATCACAACAGTGTACTTGAGCCCCGCGGCGTCCAATTCGGCCTGGAGCGCCAACCGCACCAACACGGACTCCGGGTAACCCAGTAATCGAGCCCACTTGGCGGCTCGCTCGGGGCTTACGAGCTTGCGACCCTTTTCAACATCACACAGGTGGGATTTTGAAATCCTGAGCCGCTTTGCGCAAGCCTCTTGCGAGAGGCTTTCACCCTTGCGCAGCGATTCCAGAGCTAAACCCAAAGTCAATGGACCACCCGACAGTTGCTCCATGAGTTTCATGGCCTCGCTCTTCAATGCCTTTGCCTTACGCATACTGCCTCCTAGTAATCATGCTTGCTGACTTCCTCGACGGACACGAACTCAATGATGTCCCGCCTGATTTTGTAGATCGCCCGATAGCCGCGACTCAGCCGAATCGAACGTTGCCCCAAATCGGGGGCCCTTCAGTGGCTCATCGTGATATCCAGGCGCCTTGCGCACCTCTTCCAAGCCTTCCCACTCCACCGCTGCGATCCAAATCATGAGATTGATTTTGATGGATCATCGAGTCATCAAAGTACACCTATAAGGTGAACTGTCAAGGGAAAGGCGCCTACCTGGCGAATCGTCGCCGCCATGCTCTCACCGGAGAGCCCTCTCGAGGTGCATTCGAGGTGCGTTTTCCTTTGGCACGCGAATATTATTCCCCCGGCACCTGGGCATACGCGAAAATATAGCCATTTTCGGCTGTGGGAGCAGATGTTTCATTCAGTCACGGCGCAAAGTTGGCTCTGGGCAGTCAATCAATGTTATTTGATGGAGCTCCCATGTCGGCCAGCCCAGCAAACGCCAGCCCAACGTCGGACCAGCCAGACGAGCTCGATTCCAGAGTGCGCGCCCTTGGCGCCGAGGACGACAGCGACAGTCGAGTGCTGCTTTTTCCGGAGCGCGTTTCGATCGAGGTGAGCAAAGTGGTTTTGGGTGGGCGCTACGAGGTTATCCACCATCTGGATCGCGGGGCCACCGCGGATGTCTATCTGGCTCGGGATCTGGTCACTGGGTTCAAGGTAGTTGCCAAAGTCCTCGACGAGAAGGCAGCAACAACTCCCGACTTGCGTAGCCGATTTTTGATCGGCGCCCAGGCAGCCATGAAGATCTGCCATCCCAATGTCGTGCAGATCTTGGAAGTCGACGAACCCGAAGCCTATCGGCCCTACTCCATTATGGAAGTCTTGCGCGGGGAAACACTTGGACACTTATTGCGGCGCGGAGAGCTTTTGCCCGCCGAGACGGCAGTCCTGATGAGTCGGCACCTAGCATCCGGCCTCCACGCCGTGCATCAAGCTGGGATTGTTCACCGCGACGTGAAGCCCGACAATATTTTCTTGGTCGGGCCGATCGGTGAGCCTACCGCTGCAAAAATCCTAGATTTCGGGCTGGCCAAGTGCGACACCGGCGGTGAAGAAAACGTAGTGCTCGGCACAGGTCAATACATGTCGCCCGAACAGGTGCTCGGCGATCACGTGGATGCTCGTTCGGACGTGTACGCGCTAGGCATCGTGATGTTCCGCATGTTCACCGGGCATTTGCCCTGGGATCTTGAGCTCGGCGTGGAGCTTCTCCGCCACCAGCTGGTTTCGCCAGCACCTCCGCCCAGCTGGCTCAACGAAGATCTCGACCCACGGATTGAAGCGATTATCCTGCGAGCGCTGTGCAAGCACCCTGAGAATCGCTTTGCGTCGATGCAAGAATTGGTCGATGCGCTCGATATTATTCTATGTATCAGTGATGCTCCGCCGAAGCCTATCTTCGATGTCAGCCCGTCACGTGTTCCAGATTCTTATTCACCAGCCAGCGCTCACGCCCGCGAGAACGCCAAGCTGCTCAACGTCACTATCTCTCTCAGCTAGGCTCCACGCGTGAAGAATCCGACGCTCGTAAAGCTTCTTGAAGTCATCGAACGTGACCTCGGCGCCCATGAAGCGCGCTTAGAATTCGGTACTAAAAAGCCCGAAGATGCCCGCACGCTCTGCCTGGAGATCAGCGACGGCTGGCGCTTGGTCGTTGTTTTCAACGAACCGCCCAAAGCCCGAGATACCCTGGTCGAACGCTTGAAGGTCTATGCAAACTCCTTCGGCGATGCTCCCGAATCGCCAAGTATTCGTCCGCTGTCTGTGGAGAATCCAACCCTCCGCGTTGATGAAACCCTGGCCGCGCTGGCGGGTCAGAGCCACGCCCGTGCAGCGTTCGTCGTCGACGAACAATCCCCGATCATCTGGGGAGCGTCCCTACCGCGCGAGCAGCTGGATGAGCTCGAAGACTATTTTGAAACGGGTCGCGCCTTCGCCATCCTTGCCGCGCGCGGCCACGATCTCTGGGATACCTTGAGCCTTGAGGAATCCGACCTCAATACGCTGCTTCGCACCTTCTCAGCCCGCGAACAGGCCGACCTCCGAGCAGTGGTGGAACGCCTCCGCCGCCGCCACTCGGAGCCCGAACGCTACCCCTGGCGCACCGATCTATTGATCGCGCGCGCGCTCACCGAAACAAGCCGCCACATCAAAACGGACAACAACAACGTCCGCTACGTCGAACGCCAACCCAATTATGGCTGCTTGGCTCGGGCTTTCGCCTCGATTTATCGGGTGGTCTTGGTGTTTGACCATTCGTTCTCGGAGCTGCACGCCGAGGGGGCGCTCGTGCGTGCGCTGCCGCGCTTGGAACGCATGGTGCTCTCGCTGCCACCGATTGAACCTCCGCCCCGTGGGGCGAAGGTTGTTAAGTTGCCGTTGCGCTAAGGGCAGGCAAGCAGCGGGGAGAGGGGCTCAACAGGGACGTTCCTTATCCGTGTCCCCCCGGCACCTCAGCGGCACGTCTGGGAGCGGTATTTCTCCCTGTAGCGATAGGTCGCGTTAGTGTCGCAGAGTTGAAAAATCAGTCCAATCACGCCCTGCGCCCGTATGACGGGGGGCTGGTAGATAATAGGCGGCGCCCTACAATAGCTATAAAGGCTCTGCTGGCCGCACTCTGGTACGGCCGCGTCCGCAAAACCCTGAGGGGAACAGGAGTTATTGCAAACTCCGTACGCGTCAACACGGCCTAAGGTGTAGTACCGCGATTCGCTCCTATCGCAGTCGTAATCCCAACTTGGCTTTCCGCTAACGGGGGAGAGATAGGAATCAGGGAAATACTGGGTCTGGAGGGGATTGGCGCGGACATCTTCATCGCTACAGTCCCAGTTTCTGGGACCGCTCGGTTCGGGAGGGGTGGTGGTCCAAACGTTGGCAAAGCCCGACAAGCACAGACCGGCCTTGGGTGGCGGGGGCGCGCCGCAGGAACTCACGTAGTTCGCTGGATCCGTCGCGAATCCGTCCCCGTCACAATCTAAATAGTAACGAGTAGCAGCGTCCATATCGCCGGTTGCTGGCTTGCAGTCGTTGTCCTTTCCATCACCACAGATTTCTTGGTTCCCTGAGAAGATCGTGCTGTCGGCATCGTTGCAATCAGTGCCGCAGGTGCCGAGCGCCGTTGAGGCTTCGTCGTCGCTGTCGGCGTCTTTCAGCTTGTACAAGGGCTGCCCGTCGGCTGAATTACAGAGGTTGTCGGTGCACGGACTCCCATCATCCGGGACCACCACGGCAGTTCCCGATTTGCAGAGATGCGTGGCAAGGTCACAGGTTTCGCTTCCGTTGCAGGCGTTGGCATCGCTGCACTCGGCATCGGACTCACACGTCCACTTGCAGTCAATTTCACAGCCGTCACCGGCCGTCACATTTCCGTCATCACACTCCTCGCCCTTGTCGGACTGCACGGCTCCGTTCCCACAGCCGATATTGACGCACGTGCTTTGGCGACATTCCTTGGTCATGTCGGCGTCACAGATAGTGCCGTTAGCCGGCACAACTCCCGTGGCGCAAGTGTGTGTTGCAGGAAGACAAATCTCCGTGCCATCACAGAAATTTCCGTCGTCACATTCCTCGGTGGTTTCGCACGTGAACTGGCAGTCTCTACGACAGCCGTCGTCTTCGGTGGAGTTCGCGTCGTCGCATTCCGTAGTGACTGCTGGGAACGGGCTCACGCTTGGAGGACTCGGGTTGCCCATCGGCATCGCGTTACTTTTGGGCCTACCGAGCGCGAGCGCACCTGAACCCGACATTTTCACCGCGGGCAGCAGGCGGCGCGTAGGAGACAACACCGTTTTCCAAATATTCGGGGCCAGAAAAGTAGTCGCCTCCCCGCACAACTCGTCCCGCCGAGGGGGTGAAGCTAGCGCAGTCATCACACGGTTGGGGTGGAGCGAACCAGTCT
>CAZSUA010000035.1:24058-25921 GCA_964609655.1 uncultured Polyangiaceae bacterium
GACCAGTCTTGGATCCATTCCCCCATGTTGCCTGCCAAGTCGGATTGGCCCCACTTCCCATTGCCAGCTGGAATGGACCCCACAGGCGCAATATCAAGGTTACTACACTCTGGACCGCCCGCGAAGTAGCATTTGTGCGCCGCAAGCTCCGCGTTAGCGGCTGGTACAGTGTCGCCCCATGGGAAGCGTCGCACTTCATCGGCCGTCGCCGCAAATCCCCACTCTGCTTGGGTCGGTAGCCTCCCGCCGTCCCACATACAAAACGCTTCGGCTTCGTACCAGTTGACGCAATTCATTGGAGCGTCTTCCCCCGGCACCCCGGTTGCCAGAACTCCTTGGCCTGAGCAACTCACAGCGGTGGACAGGGCTGTGGAGTTGATAGGTAGGCTTGCGTTCCACGCGAGCTGCCAACCGGCATCTGCCTGGTTGTTAGGGTTCTTGCCTGCACCCTCAGGGATCATGGTCTGCGAGTAGGCGGCAATGAAATGTCGGAAGCGAGCGACCGTGACCTCAAATTTGTCGAGGCGAAACGCACTCACATTCGCGGCGTTGGGGCCCTGGAAGAACCTCCCAGCTGGGACGACCAGACTGCTGCAGCAATTGTTACTGCCGCTACCCGGGCATGAAACGGTTAGCCCCTGGCAACTCGGAGGAGCAACGCACGACGTTCGGTTTACGCCTTCAAAACAGTTTGGAACTATGTCTTGGCACGGCATGGAAACCCATACGCCTTGGGCGTTGCAGCTCTGTCGCCCACCCAAAGAGCACCGCTTGGAACCGGGGACACACGAGCCTGTGCATGCGCCCATCACGCACGCTTGATTGGTGCACGCGCTGGCTGCCCCCCAGTTACCGCCTTGATCACAGGTTTGCGTGCCGTTCGCAACGCACTGCCTCGCACTAGGTGTGCAAGTGCCCGTGCAGGCCCCGCCGCTACAGGACCCGCTCGCACACGTCCGCACAGGCGTTGTAGTGACCAGATCTGGCCCGCAAGCGGCCACATTTTGCTGGAGATCGCAGACCAAAGCCCCTTCCCACTTTCCCTCGCACCCTGGGACCTCCTGAGCACACGTGCCAGCGTTAGCCGGCGACGAATCGCAATTGCTTCCGTTAGGACACTCCCCCACATACACCCATGAGCCTTGAGTGCACTTCAGCCGGCTCTTCGTAAAAGAAACTTCACAGGCGTACGCGTCCACACGGTCGCAAGCCTGACCAATCACCGCCCACGCCGGTGAACCCTGCGTTGGCACCCCACCGGCGCCCGCGAAACCTCCGACTGAGGGTGCGCCCGCTCCCAACAGATCACCGCCTCCGCCAGGATTCGCAGCTCCACCCGTCGAGGATCCACCAACGACAACCCATCCGCCACTTCCGAAACCTGCACCCCCGCTTGAGTTGGCTCCGCCGGTTGAGCTCGACATGCCTGGACTACCTGCGTTAGCGCTTCCAAAAGTTCCAGCGCTACCGCCAGCGCTCCGCGGTGCTGGACACGTGTAAGTCGTAGCGCAATCCGTGAACCCCGAGTCGCACCCAGCTGCAAGCGGAAAGGGGATCAGAACTACGGACAGGTACGCCAAGCAAAGATGGATAGGTGAGCGTTTCGAGCGTTGAATTGCGTTCATGTCGACTCAGCTGCGGTAGCAACGATCATCGAGGGCGTCTACCCTAAGGTTCCGTACGCTTCCGTACGCCAGGGACCCACGCCTGCTACCTGGTCCGGCGGAACAGACCTCATTCCTGTGGTCAGCTGCGGCATCGCCCCCCCTAGGCCCACCCTTCATTCCAAGCCCAACACGCCCGCAACCTCCCCCTCCTTCACCTGACTCGCCTCACCCGTCGCCAGATTCTTCAGCTGCACTT
>CAZSUA010000036.1:0-25421 GCA_964609655.1 uncultured Polyangiaceae bacterium
GAAGCGCGTGTTTCGACGTTGCCTGCAGAGGGTGGGGAACGCATCGTGCTGCGCCTGGTGCGTGGCAGCAGGACCCCACCCGATCTCGAGTCGTTGGAGCTTTCGCCGGGTGTGATTGCCTCCGTCAAGGAACTGCTAGAAAAGCCCCAGGGTCTGCTGTTTGTGTGTGGCCCCGTGGGTTCTGGCAAAACCACCACGCTCTACGCGGCTCTCAAGCACCTTTCTCGCAGCCGCGGGCGAACGATGACGATGGTGACGTTGGAAGATCCGATTGAGCTTGAGCTTGCGTTTGCCACACAAACTCAGATCAATATCAAGACGCAGATGACGTTCGCCAGAACTCTGCGCAGTGTGCTGCGCCAGGATCCCAACGTACTCATGGTCGGGGAGATCCGAGATCCAGAAACAGCCGGGATTGCGATTCAAGCCGGTCTCACGGGGCATCTCATTTTGACGACGGTTCACGCCGAAAACGCAGCGGCACCCTTCGCGCGGTTAACCGAAATGGGCGTCGAATCCTACGCCATTGCAAGCGCTACCTTGGGCTGCCTGTCGCAGCGGTTGGTTCGCCTACTGTGCACCCATTGCCGTCGAGAGCAGCCACCGCCAGCTGCCATTGTAGATCGTTTCTCCAAGCATGGCATAGTGCTGCCTTCGGGCGTTTACTACGAGGCCGTTGGTTGCACCTTTTGCGAGGATCAGGGTTTTAGCGGTCAAGCCCCAATTGCGGAGTTGCTAGTGGTCGATGCCACACTTCGCAAACTAATCCTGGAGCGCGTACCCACGAGTGCACTCTTCGAGCACGCGGTGCGTGAAGGCATGCGGCCTTTGTTGGTTGAAGGCGTCGATCGCGCCGTTGCCGGCGAAACTTCCTTGGCGGAAGTGCTGAGGGCGGCGGGATGATCACCCAGTGGGTCTTTCAGTTGAGCCGCTGGGCGGAGTGGGTGAGTGCGCTCTTTGTGCTGGCGGTCGCGTTGCGATTTTCAGGCACTGCTTTTGCGAACCTGGTGGGCGCAAGATTGAAGGACACACAAGCTGCGGTCGAGATACCTCTGCCGAACCCGGGTGGCGTCGCCAACTCTCAACCCCAGCCCGCGTCCTCACTCGAGCTGCTGCGCGCGCTCAAGGCGCATCTGCCCCCCTTGCCTGACGAGAACACCCCGGACGGCGACAACGGGCAGGTGGAACACAAGGAACGCACCCAGTTTGTGACCGGCGAGGCGGTTCAAGTTCAGCTCATGGTTTCCGTGCCTCCCGACCGCAGCGAAATTCTAGTGAATGGCACGTTGGTAGGGCGCTCACCGTTCATTGGAGACGTCGCCTGTCGCGTCGGGGATAAAGTGAAGATCGACGTGATTCCGGAAAGAGGGATGCCGGTGTCCGTGGAACGTCTGTGTGTGCCGGAAGTCATTCGTGTGGATCGCAGCAGTGTGGTTGTTCCGAACGACAAGTGAGCATTGTTTGCTATAAGTCTCGTGGAATGCGACGCCTCCCCTACCTGATACTTTCCTGTTGGCTGCTCGCCTGTCGGCAGGAGAAGTCAGAACTCGCGGCAGATGCTGGTTCCACTGCGAAAACGGCGTCATCTCAGGCTCCCATCAGCAAACAGGTGACAACGGGGCCCGCTCCTCGTGAGTCACGGACTGCGCTCGTGGGGTTGAATGGTTTGGGCTCTCAGCCGCCAGCACTGTCAGAGCCACACACCGGAACCCGGATCTATGCGCGGGCTCTGCGTGTCACCGTGTATTCGGAACCTAACACCTCAGCGACCAAGCTAGGTTACCTACGCGCGGGCGCTTCCTCTTTGACGCACACGGAAGATGTGAAGAAGGGAAATGGTTGCGCGGGCGGTTGGTACCCAGTTGAACCGGTGGGCTTCGTATGTCTTGACGCCAAAGCGACACTTGACCCTAACGACCCGATCGTTCAAGCCACTTCAAAGACACCGCCCGATCGCTTTCGCAAGCTACCCTACATCTACGGCACCGTTCGCAAACCAGGGCCCTTCTACGCGCGAGTTCCCAAGCGCGAGGAACTCGCGGAGACTGAGCCCGGGTTCGAGGAGCGCCTTCAGGCTTGGTTGGCGCTCAAAGGAGAAGAGGGCGCCAGCTACGGTCAAGCGCTCTGGCATCCGGGAGAGGCCGTTGTCGATCCCAAGGTTGCCTGGGAAAAACGCCTGAGCGACGCGTTGCCGGTCTTCCTCAACGATCATCGTGGGACGCCCAATATCAGAAATGAACCGCGCTATCGAGATGCGCTCTCGCTCGGTGTCATGCCATCGCGTCTGGGGCACGGGATCTTGCAGACCTTTCTCTCGGAGGGCCGGCGTTACGCCTTAACGACAGATTTGGTGATCGTACCGACAGACCGATTGCGGCCGATTCGGGGTTCCGAATTCCATGGAGTTGTACTCGGCACGGACATTGATTTCCCTTTTGGTTTTGTACGCAGCATCAAAGCGCGCTTCTACGTTTTTACTAAAGCTTCTGGCCTCACGGCTGGAGCTGACGCGCCCTACCGCGCTGCCATCAAGCTCTCGGGAAAGCAGCAATTTTTCTCAGGACGTCTGTACTACGAGACACTGGAGGGTCAGTGGTTGAGCGATCAGGACTTTTCACGCGTCGAGATTGCGAAACGGATGCCCGGTTGGGCCACGCGTGGCGAAAAGTGGATCGACGTCAATGTCACGAAGCAATTGCTCGTGCTTTATCAAGGTACCAATCCTGTTTACGCCACCCTGATATCGAGCGGGGAAGCGGGCCTTGACGATCCAACGAACACAACCGCCACGCCACGTGGCATTTTTCGCATTCATACCAAACACATCTCAACCACCATGAGTTCCGACGAAGTTGGCGAAGAGTTCGAGCTGCGCGACGTGCCCTATGTGCAGTACTTTGAAAAGGGCTACGCTCTGCACGGTGCCTATTGGCATGATCGCTTTGGAATGCCCAAGAGCCACGGCTGCATCAATTTGAGCCCGGAAGATGCTCGGCGCATCTTCCATTGGACGGAGCCAGGGGTACCCCTAGGGTGGCATGGCGCCCAGAGCGCCAACACCGGCACGGTCCTCTTCGTCCATCCATAAATCCCAGCCGAACGGTTGATTCAGATTGGTGCAGACTCCCCACAGTGCTAAGACGCGCCCTCCGCTGGCAGGGTGATCTGACTTTCCACGCGGTCAAACCGAAGGAAACGAGGATTTATGAAGCGCACCCAACTGGCTCAATCAACCTATGGCATCGGACTCCTTGGCTTAGCATTCGCAGGGATCCTGCCCAGCTGCCAACAGAAGAAGCCAAAGCCGGCAGCTGTGGCTGCCAACGGCACCAAGCCCGAAGCCAAAACAGCTGGACCCTGCGCCGACTATGCCGCCAAATTATGCGCCAAAACGGGCGAGCAAACACCACTCTGCGGCGCAACCAAGCTGGCAACCGGCGTGATGGCCCCAGCGGCGTGCACAGCGGCGATCAAGGGGTTTGCTTCGACGGAAGGTCTGTTGAAGGATCAACGCAAGGGCTGCGATGAGCTCGTCAACAAGCTCTGCACCGAAGAGGGCAAGACGTCCGAGGTGTGCACGCTGGTTAAGGAGAAGATCCCGCAAGTCCCTGCGGAGCGTTGCAGCGGATTCCTCGAGCACTACACTGAAATCAAGGCCCAATTGAAGGCCGAGGTCATGAAGAATCAGCCGCTGGCTGCAGCGCAACAGGCTCAAATCGCAGCGAATGATGCACCAGGCTTTGGCCCGACGGATGCAAAAGTCACCGTCGTAGAGTTTTCGGATTTTGAGTGCCCCTATTGCTCACGAGCGGCGACAGCCACAGAGCAGATCCGCGCGAAGTATAAAGACCGTATTCGCTTTGTGTTTCGCCAGTTCCCGCTGCCAATGCACTCCAACGCGAAGAAAGCGGCAGAGGCCGCCTTGGCCGCGAATGCACAGGGGAAGTTCTGGGAGTTTCACGATCTGATGTTCAAGAATCAGCAGCAGCTGGGGGCGAGCGCTCTTGAAGGCTACGCCAAGGAAGCGGGCCTGGACGTCGCTGCCTTCAAAGAGGCACTCAGCACGAGTAAGTATGCTGATCAAGTGGCACGCGACGTGAAGCTTGGCGAAGGGGTTGCTGTGCAGGGAACGCCTACGATGTTCGTCAACGGCAAACGCATCGAAAATCCGACTGACGTTGCTGCGATTTCTGTGGTGCTGGATGGGCTCCTGAAGGCCGCAGGCTGAATATTTAAGGGGGGGTGTGCTGGGGGCCTACACGTGCCAAATTGCGCTGATTTGATGAGCGGATAGGGAACGTGAAGAGGGGCCCCTCAGGCTCCGCCCAAACTGTCCGTTACTTGCTCTGGCATGAGGCAGACCGAAGAGGGCAACCGGTGACGAAACTTTCAGCCTCAGGCGGGGTTGCTTCGGAGCCGTTGGATCTCGCGTCGACCGATCCGCGCACGAGCAAGCTCATCGGGCAGCATGTGGGCAACTACATCATTGATCGTCCGTTGGCGCGCGGCGGAATGGGCGCGGTGTTCGTGGCTAAGCATCCACGACTCGGGCGTGAGGTGGCGGTTAAGTTTCTCGACGCAGAGATCAGTGCCAGAGTTGAGCTATCCCAACGCTTCCTCAGCGAAGCACAAGTGACAGCCAGCCTCAACCATCCCAACATCGTCGATATCCTCGATTTTGGAGAGCTTGAGGGGCGCCTCTACTACGTAATGGAGCTGCTCCGCGGTCAGAGTCTTGCCGCTCATATGGAGGAGCACGGCCGCTCCTCGCTCAGCGAAACGTTCAATATTATCCGGCAAATTTGCAACGCACTCGACGCCGCGCATGGTGCAGGAGTTGTCCATCGGGACCTGAAACCCGCCAACATCATCGTTCTTGAAGGCTCACCGGTAAGGATCAAGTTGGTCGACTTCGGTGTGGCTAAACTGATGACCACTGGTGAAGGTCATACTCGAAATGGACAGGTCCTGGGGACGCCAAGCCATATGGCACCTGAACAAGCCATGGGAAACATTCAGCTCATCACCCCGCAGACCGATCTCTATTCGTTGGGCGTGATTGCGTTTGAAATGCTGACGGGAGCGCCGCCCTTCGAGCATGAATCTGAGTTCATGCTCATGATCATGCACGTTCGCGATCCGGTGCCATCAATTCGAGAACGTGTCGGAAATATTCCAGAAAATATCGCGCATCTGATTGAAGGTTGTCTTGCCAAATCGCCCAATGATCGACCGAGGAGCGCGCGGTACCTGGGCGAACAGCTACAGAGTGCGCTCGAAGAGGCTCCCGTTCCGAACGAAGGTCGGGATGAACTTCAGGTGCTCACGAAGCCACGAAAACCGCCATCAGCCCAGACGAACTTTGGGGTGACTCTCGCGCATTGGGGCGATCGGACTCAGCTGGATGGCGAAGCCGTGGTCGACGTAGGTAAGGCAAACTACGAAACGGCGATCGACTTGGGTGAATTGGGAGCGAGTGTCGAAGAAGCGGTCAAGAATGACCGAACCCGTTTGGGCGCACAGGCCACGTTGCACAGCGAACGCGATCTCGGAGCACCAGAGCCCGTGGTGTTCTCCCGTGTTGATCCGGGCACTAAAACTCTCGCTTCCGCCGGCGCAATGACCACCAAGAGCGCGCCCACGCGTGCACTTGAGCAGGAACCGCTCCGACAAGAGGTAGAGGCTCCGCGGCCTCACGCTCCAAGCATTGCCGAGCCTTCGCAAGCGCGTGCTCAGCCCGTGTCCGAGCAAAAGCAGGAGCACAGAGCAGCGACGCTGAAGAGTGCGAGCGCCGACGTTCACGAGGTATCTGGAACAGGGCAAGGAACACTCGATGTGCTGATGGCGCGTCTGCAACGCAAGGGTGATTTCCCAGCGTTTGCTCAAAGCGTTGGTGAAGTGAGTGTCAAGGCTGACGCGAATAGTGCCTTTTCCGCGAGCCAGCTCGGGGAGTCGATTTTGAAGGATTACGCGCTCACCGCCAAACTCCTGCGTGTGATCAACTCGACCTACGGGGGGCGCTTTGGGGGGAAGATCTTTAGTATTCGGCATGCGATCGTCCTGCTTGGTTTCGATAGGATCCGTACCTTGGCGCTCGGCATCAGTTTGTTCAAGAGCGCGGGAAAGGGAGCTCAATCGCGTTCTGTATCGGATTCAGCAGTTGCCTCAATTGTGAGCGGTGAAATCGCGCGTGCGCTCGCGGCGGATGCACGGGTGAACGACGAAGAAGCCATGGTTTGCGCCATGTTTCGAAATCTTGGGCGGCACCTGGTGATCGTGTATTTGCCTGAGTTTTTCGAGAAAGTTCGGCAAGCGTGCGTAGCTCATCGGCTCAGTGAACGAGCGGCTTGTGAACGAGTCCTCGGGATCTCATTTTCTAAAGTGGGATCAGCCGTGGCGCAGAACTGGCACTTGCCGCTCGGGGTTATCGGAGCGATTTCAGCGAGAACAAGCAGTGGCAGTGCGATGGCCACTTCCGAGGATCGTTCCAACGCCTTAGCAGAGTTCGCCAATGAGCTGTGTGAGATCATTGCGTCCGAGTCCTCGGCAACTCGGGGCGCTGCCATCTCAGATCTTCTAGGCCGGCATCGACGTCTGCTCACGCTGAGTGAAGCAGACGTGCTGAAATTGGTCTCGGATGTTGAGGGCGTCTTCCAACAGCGTTACGCCTCAGTGCTTGGTCTGGAGGCAGGCGCAAGCCGTTTTCTGACCAATGTGGCGATCATGAACGCTCCGCCTGTCGAAGAGCCGGCTTTTTCCAGCGCAACGGAAGTTCACAGGGAAGGGATATCGGAAGTTCGCGAGGAAGGGGTATCGCAAGTTCGCGAGGTGGTCACGGATCATTCCGGCCGCGTTAAGCCGCTGGTGGCTCGCCTTGAGTTAGGGAGAAAGCCTGGCCCAGCCAAGACGAGTCAGGCCGAGGCGGATCGGCCACTCACGCCGACTGAACGCGAAATTGAGAAAGTTCGCGCAGCTTTGGCCGCCTTCGCCCCCGCCGATCAAGTCTTGAACCTCGCGCTTCGAACTTGGAGCCAGCACACAGGACTCAAACGCCTATTGCTGTTGGTTGCGACGTCTTCACGGGATGAATTGGTGATTCGTGCAGGGTTGCATGAAGACCTCGACGCTCTCACCAAGGAGTTGCGTTTGGGTATCAAACCTACGCGCGGGGCGAGCAACGTCTTTCAGAACGCTTACAACTCAGTGAAAGATGTGGTCGTGCCTGACGTATTCCTGGGCCAGGCCACTAGCAGCGTCCCGCAACGCTACTACGAAATGCTCGGTTCCACTGCGTTCGCGCTGTATGCATGCGGTGGAAAGGGGCGTCCGCCCGCGATATTGCTAGCCCATACCGATTCAGCCGAACTGTTGGCCACCCCGACCCAACTGCAAGAACTCGCAGCACTCAGGCCACTTTTAGCGCAAGCAGCGGCCTCGAAGTAGTCTGCGACCCTGCCTCACCCTGCCTCCGGGGGAATCAGTTCTTCGGGCGCGTGCCGCGGTGCGGGCGATAACCAACGCTAGAAGCCGCCAGAGGCGCACGGTTGGCGCTGGGCTTCCCGGCAGCCTTCTTCAGCGCTCTCGCTTCGGGTGGGGGAACTTCAGGGATCAGGCAACGCGCTCCGCGTCCGATCAAATCTGCACGACCCGCTTCGAGCAGGGCTTGCTTCACTTCAAAGTAATTCTCTGGCTTAAAAAATTGAAGCAAGGCACGTTGGGCTTTGCGATCTCGAAGGCTTTTAGCCACATACACGGGCTGCAAAGTCATCGGATCCAGCCCCGTATGATACATACATGCGGCGATATCGAACGGGCTTGGAATGAAATCTTGCACCTGGTCGGGTCGATACCCGCGCTGTTTTAAGAACACCGCCACGTCGATCATGCTTCGGGCGTTGCTTCCCGGATGGCTGGCGATGAAATAAGGCACCAGATATTGGTCCTTATTGGCCTTTTCAGAGGCCGCTTGGAAGCGTTGACTGAACTCATCGAAGTCTGAAATCGTGGGTTTTTTCATCAAAGTAAGCACCTCCGGATCAGCGTGCTCTGGAGCCACTTTGAGGTGCCCGCCCACGTGGTGTTTCACGAGCTCATCCACATACTCAGGATCGAGTTTCGCTAGATCCATCCGCACCCCAGACGCGACGAGCACTTTCTTCACGCCCGGCTCCGAGCGGGCTTTTCGCATCAGGCGCAGCAGCGGCTTGTGGTCCGTGCCAAGAAGCTTACAGACCGTCGGGTGAACGCAGCTTAGGCGCCGACACTTGGCCTCAACTTCGGGGCGTGTGCAGCGCATGCGATACATGTTGGCGGTGGGGCCGCCGATGTCGCTCACCGTCCCGCGAAAGCTTGGATCTCGGACCAATTCGCGTACTTCTTCGAGTATCGAGGCTTCACTTCGGCTCTGAATGATTCGCCCTTCGTGCGCCGTGATCGAGCAAAAGGAACAACCACCAAAACATCCGCGCATGATTTGGACGGAGTGCCGGATCACATCAAAGGCTGGGATCTTGTTTTCGCCGTAGCGAGGATGCGGTTTCCGCGTGAACGGCAGCCCATAAACGAAATCCATTTCCGCCTCGCCCAACGGCAGGGCGGGGGGATTCACCACGACGGCTTCCGTGCCGTGCTCCTGCAACAAGCGGCGTGCATTGTGAGGATTGGTTTCGCGGTGGGTGACACGCGTCAGTTCACAAAACGCGAGCGCTTCAGTGCGGACCGAGTCGAAATCCGGCAGTGTGATCACATCGGTGGGGCGGGCTTCTTTTTCACCGATCCGATACGCAATGCCCGGAATCGAGCGCAGCTCAGCGAGGGAAGCCTGCTTGCTGAGAGCAGCAGCGAGCGTCAAAATGGTGCGTTCGCCCATGCCAAAAGCAACGAAATCTGCCTTTGAATCCAACACAATCGAACGTCGAACGGTATCGCTCCAGTAATCATAATGAGCCAAGCGCCGCAGGCTTGCTTCAACTCCACCCGCCACGACAGGCACACCTTTAAAAGCTTCCCGTGCCCGTTGGCAGTAAGCAAGAGTTGCTCGATCTGGGCGAAGGTTGATTTGCCCTCCCGGGGTGTACGCGTCCGCGTTCCGCTTCTTACGATTGGCGGTGTAGTGGTTGATCATGGAGTCCATGTTGCCCGCGCTCACCGCAAACATGACTCGGGGTCGGCCAAACTCACGAAACGGTTCGACGTTCTTCCAATCTGGCTGACTCAGGATAGCCACGCGAAAACCGGCGCTTTCCAGCAGGCGGCCGAGCAGCGCCATGGCGAAGCTGGGATGGTCGATATAGGCGTCACCCGTGATGAATACGACGTCGACTTCACTCCAACCGCGCGCGCGCATTTCTGACGCGGTGGTGGGGAGCGGCAGGGCGCCGCATCGATTCCGGTCGGGGTCTACTCCGGGAAATGGAGTGGGCTTGGGTGTCATTCACTCACTGGTTAGCTTTCGGACCCATTCTGAACAAGCGGTGGGTTCCTTTCCCTCCGCTCTTGAGTTATTGCAAGGCCCCTATGAGCAAGTTTGTCGGATCATTGGTTGCAATCTCAGCCGCGTTAGCCTCGCTCGGTTGCCCTCGCTTCCATTCTGAGTGCCAGGGTGGGGAGTGGGGCTCGACGACTGTGACCTATGGCTCGTCGAGCTCGACCCCCTCAAGTGGGGTTAACGGGAGCTCAGTGGATAGCGCTAGGGGCTGCAAATTCTGGCTGTGTCGCGACGGCTACCTCAGACAGGATACCTCCTGCGTAGAAAGCTGCGACACCGAAGAGTACACGCCAAACGGTCGTTGGTGCGTGCGTAAGTGCCCTAAGGGCCAATGGGCGAAGGATGACGCCTGCGTCGCATCCTGTGGAACGTCCTGGTTCTATAAAGAGGATTCGAAGCAGTGTGTTCAGTGGTGCGAAAAGGGCTATATCCAAGAAGGTCAGAAGTGCGTGAAGCCAGCGCAACAGGCGAGTTCGCCAGTCGAGCCGCTGACCCTCTAAAGTCCCGCTCAGCTCGGTGGGCTAAGCCAGGGCATAGCAATAGCGAAAGAAGAGCCTTTCATATTTGAAAGCTCCTAACCCTGGCCCTAATGTGAAAATCAGGTGATTTCAGCGTGGCCCGGAGTGGCACGAAACACGCAATAGGACAAAGTGAGGCGGCGCCTTGGTGATCCCCCCCTCCGCCAGGGAGGCCGCCTGCTTACTACCCAGCGGTTCAGAGACCCCCCCTCCTCTGAGCCGCTGTTTTTTTTCCATGGCCCCAATCAAGGACCCTAGAAGATGCCAAAGGGGTCGTCGGGGCCGCGCGTAATGGGTGAAAGGCCCGTGCCTCGTCCCGATTGGCGCAACTGCATCAATTGTTGATCGGGCTGGGCTGGACAGGCTTCGCCACGAAGCAGCGCCAACGCAGCCTTCATGCGAGCCTCCTCCGGATCTCCAAGCAGGTGCTCCAGGTCATCGGGCACCGCGCAATCTGCTTTGATGCCCCCAAAGTAATCTCCTGTGCCCTCGCCGTTCAGGGTTCGGAAAGTGATCGGGGAGATGGCCTGCTCGCAGCGTGTCCAGGCGCTGCCACCCACCGGCTTGCCGTGCGTACTAGCGCCCACAAGCTTCACGTCCATGAACGGTTTCAGGCCGTTGAGCAGCAGCTCGCTGGCAGACGCTGTTCCAGGCCCTGTGAGCGCCACCAGGTGCGTCCCTGTGAGCGCCTCGGCCTCTCTGCGCAGGGGGGTTATCGTGTCTTCGGCGCTGTGGTTCTTGTTGTGCGCCAGAATGGAAAAAGGCTTGCCCACCCCCGGCGGCCCAACGATCAAGCTGGCTAGATCTGTCGCGACGGAAACAAAGCCGCCTCCGTTGTATCTGAGGTCGAGAATGAGCTTGGTGATGCCAAGCGGGCGAAGCTCCGCGAACGCTTCCCGGAGATCTCTCTCGGAAGTGCCGAGGAATCCGGTGAACAAGAGATAAGCAATCTTGTCTTCGCCCTGCTGAATCACGCTGCTCACCGCGACTGTTCGGACCACCACAGTATCTTTGAGCACCACCAACTCAACGACGGCACCTGTTGAGCGCCGTACCTTGTAGGTGAGCGCGAAGCCCTTTTCATTGGGCCCTTCGATCGTTCCCCAGAGGTTTGCGCTCGCAATCTCGGCGATCGTCTTGCCGTTGATCTCAAGCAGTGTGTCACCGCGGCTCATCCCAGCAAGCGCCGCCGGCGAATTGGGGTGCACAAAGGACAAGCGAATGGCGCCAGTCGTATCGGAGAGCGCCTGGTAGCCCACTCCAAAGAACTCACCCTTGTCGAAAAAATCCCTGCGCGGTGCCGCGCTCGAAACCCCCGACCAATGGTCAAAATCCTGGTTCCGCATCGCCGCTACCACGGCTCCGGGGCCAGAAAACCGAGCCGGATCAATATCTGGCACCGTGTCCGCCCACAAGTAAACATCCTGCATGAGAGCTTTCGCGTACAGATTCTGCGCGAGCACACTGCAATCCTCTTCTTCTGCCCCGAAGGGGGCGCTACAGCTCACCCCCAACCAACCCGCGACGAAGCCGACAAGTGTGCGAGCGAATGAGCGAGCGGCAAAGACCTTTGGCATGCGGAAACCTCAAAGTGGGCCCCGCTAGCGTAGCTCACTCGGCCAAGGGTGCGAAGAGATCCTCGACGTCTTCAAGCGAGAAAGCTTTGGATGTTTCTTGGCTGCCGCCCAGAATCGTCTCGGCCAGGTGCCGTTTGCGCTGTTGCAGGTGCACCATGCGTTCTTCAACACTCCCGGAGACGATCAGGTTGTGGACGAACACGGGGGAGGTTTGCCCGATCCGGTACGCTCGGTCCGTTGCTTGGGATTGTGCCGCAGCGTTCCACCACGGATCGTAGTGGATCACGGTGTCGGCGCGGGTCAAATTTAGCCCAGTACCCCCAGCTTTCAAACTGATCAGGAAGACGTTCATTAGCCCATCCTGGAAGGCCTTCACTTGCTTTTGGCGATCAACCGTCGCACCCGTGAGTAGGGCATACTTTACGTTGCGCTCGACTAAACCCGCCGCCAAGAGTGCCAGCATGCGCGTGAACTGGGAGAACACCAGCACGCGCCGCCCCTCCGCGAGTTGCTTTTCGAGCAGGTCAAAGAAAAGTTCGTACTTGGCGGAACCGAGCACTGCACCGGCCGACGCCACGTTGACCAGCCGTGGATCGCAGCAGATTTGGCGGAGCTTCATGAGCCCGTCCAAAATGGTCACGGTAGATGCCCCAATGCCCTTGACCTTGATCGCTTTTCTGACCTCGCTGTGGGCTGCGACACGCACGCTCTCATACAGATCTCGCTGGCCTTCGCGCAGCTCAACCGGTCGAATCATCTCCGTTTTCGGCGGCAAATCGCGAGCGACCTCCTCCTTCATACGCCGCAGGATGAAAGGGCCCACGGCTCCCCTGAGCGCCGCTAACCGGGACTCGTTGTTCTCACGTTCAATCGGTTCGCGGAAGTAAGATCGAAAGCGATCTGGGCTGCCCAGGAGTCCTGGCATCAGGAAGTTGAAGAGGCTAAAAAGCTCGTCGAGATTGTTCTCGACCGGTGTGCCGGTGAGGCACAATCGATGCTCCGATTGTATCTGACTTACGGACTTCGCAGCCTGGCTCCGCCGATTTTTGATCGCTTGAGCCTCATCCAAAATCAAATAGTAAAATGGCTGAAGCTTGAACCATTCGAGATCTCGAATCAGAAGCGCATACGTAGTAATGACGACGTCTGCGCGGGCCACGAGATCTCCGCTCTTGTGGCGAGCCTTGCCGTGCCAGATCCGAGTCCGAAGCGCAGGGGCGAAACGTTTGATCTCCGCTTCCCAATTATGGAGTAGGCTGGTCGGTGCCACCACGAGCGTCGGAGTTTGGGAGCGGCGGCTCTCCTTTTCGAGCAAGAGATGCGTGATCGTCTGAAGTGTTTTGCCGAGACCCATGTCGTCCGCAAGAACGCCAGCCGCATCCTGCTGGCGCAAGTGCTGGAGCCAGCGCACGCCCTCTTCTTGGTAGGGACGCAGCGTTGCTTTGAGACTGACGGCGTGCACCGTCGTCGGGGGGGGGCCCGAAATCGTTCGGCCCTTCACGCGCATCCCTGGCGCGTCATCCCAGAGCAACCTGGTGCCCCCTTGGGTCAGTTCTTCATCGAGCTTTGAGAGCGCTCCGCCGAGGAGATCGCGACACGTGAGCTTTTCGTCGGCTGTGCGTGAGCCGCGGTACATTTCCATCAAGATCACGAGCAGTCGCTCCAAGCGATCCTGTGGAATCACCACGTAACGGTTCACGCCAGCCGGCACCGCACGAAAGCGCGCGGGCACGCGCAAGAGGGAATCAAGAGTCAGCTGCTCGCCGCACGCATCGAGCATGTCCAACAGGGGGGGCAACATGTTGACCCGATGGCCATCAATGTCGACACCCAGCTCCAGACTGAACCAATCAGGCGCCTCAGCTTCGGGAACCGTCTCAACTTTAGCGTACCACGGCACATCAGGATTCACGACGTCGTAGGGGTAGCCCGCATCGATCTCAACGTTCCAACCTTGAGCGCGCAGTGTGCCCAAAGCGTAAGCTGTGAACGAACACAGCGAATGCACATTGCCATTCACTTGGATCACGTAGTCCGCCTCTGAATTCAGAGCGGGGATGTATTCCTCCAGACACTCGGCTTCGAGAGCGCCGTGCACCTCAAGCATGCACTGGGCCTCAGCTTCGGCAGCGCGGTCGCGGGAAAGAGCTAGAACCGAAGTGCCGTTCGTGACTCCAAGCTGGCGCTCCTGATCGGTGCTTCGGACGACCGTGCCGCCGTAGTCAAACCAGAGGCTGGCGACTGGCACTTCCTGCTCACGGTACCCGTGGCGAGCTCGTTCACTCACAACGCCCATCTGTTCAGTGAACAAACGAAGCCTAGGCGTGAAAGGCCATCGGACCTGCCTTTGGACACTGTGGGTATTCTGTGGAGAAAGGGGAACGACGCTGCCGGAAATCACTGACCACCCGTGTAGAACTATTTTCTATCGCACGCGTTCCGCTCCAGAAGCAATCAACAACTGAACAAATCGGGGGTTTCGGGCCCCTGACGGGTTGACTGCCCAGCGCTTGGCGCTGAATCTGTGTTCAGTGTCGTGCGAGGTGCAGGAGGCAGTGCTGCTTACTGAAGGTTTCCCTACCGTCAGTCATTAACTCACAAGTTATCAACAGCCCCGCGTTTTCTGTCACGGTTTCGAGAATGTTACGCGACAAAAAGATGTCGCTTGGCGTTGCATCGGGGCGTGCTGTCTTGAATAGTGAACCGCGCATGCTGGCCGCCGCTAAAGCTTCGATCGCTCCGCAAACAGCAGCGGCTGACGAGCCCTTTGTTGCGGAGCGCGTGGGTGAGTGCTGGTGTTTGACGGGTGGTGACGGTCCGATCTCGCGGCGCGAGTGGCATGATTTCCTGCACAGCGTTCGCGGTGAAGCAGCATCCAAGGTGTTGCTCCTGGCCAGTACAGGGGACATGGCTCCCAACGCATTGCAGCGCGCGCAGCTCTATCAACTAGCCTCCGAGTGTGAGCTGCGAGTGGCTTGGCTGACGAACTCAACGTACTCTCGCGGCGCGATTCGAGCGCTCGGGGGCGGGGGCGGGGGACGGCTGCAGATTGCCGCGTTTGATGTCGGTCAGGTGCCTGAAGCCCTGTCCTTCCTGGGGCTTCAGACTCCAACAACGGCCGAAGCCTCGATGCTAACGGTGCTCCTGGATCAACGCGCGTAGGCGCTCAATGGCCAGCTTCAACGTGCTCTCTTCTGGGCCAAACGAGAAGCGGGCGTGATGCTTGAACCTGGAAGGACGCCCCACGCGGCGTTGCCCGGGATCGACGTCGAAGAACTGACCGGGCACGACGATCACTTGCTTCTCTAGCGCTTTTCGGAAGAACTCCTCGCCCGTGTTGAGTCCCGGGGGCAGTCCAGAAAGGTTACCCCAACAATAGAACGTGCCCTGTGGCTCGAGCTCAAACCGCACGCCAATTCCGCGCAAGCCATCCATGAGGAGATCGCGTTTTCGCCGGAAGGTGGTGGCGATAGCATGAGTTTCCGCGAGCGTGTCTCGGGCATTGAGAATGGAAAGGGCGGCGCGCTGCATGGGGCGTGAACCACCGCCATCTAAAAAGGAACCTGCACTTGCGACCGCGTCAATCACCTTGCGGGGGCCAATCGTCCACGTCATCCGCCAACCGGGATAGCGCCAGTTCTTGGTGAGACCATCGAACAAAACCACGGGGTCGCGATCGACGTCTGCCACGTAGGCGGCAGCGCTCACGAGTTCGGAATTACCCTTCCAAATGTAGTGCGAATAAAATTCGTCCAGAAGCAAGCTGCAATCCAACTCGCGGGCTGTTGCCACCCAACTTTCGAGTTCGTTGCCTCCGATCACTTTTCCGGTTGGATTGCAGGGGTTGGACAGGAGAAGAGCTCCGAGCCCGCGGCCCAGAATCTCGCGTCGCAATTGTTCAAGCGAGAAGTCGTAACCGCGCTCGGATTCCAGTAAAATTGGGATCGGAGTGAAACGTCGGAAAACACCCAGAAGCTCTTCGTAGGCGGTGTAATCGGGCAAGAAGTGACCAAGATTGATCTGCCCGATGGCTGCGCAGGCGCGCATGATAGAGACGCGGCCGCCGCCTGAAAGCGAAACATTGTGGGGCGTGTACTTGCTGGGCAGGCCTTTGCGGTAAAGGTCGTTGTAGAGTTCGGCGACAGCCTCGCGCACTTCCCACAGCCCGGGCACAGGTGCGTATTCGAGATCGTCTACGGAACAGACAACGCTTTCGACACGCGGGGGTGCTCCGGGGAGCGTCCCTGTTTCGGGTTGCCCTTGGCCCAAATTGCACCAGTCGGGGCTACCTGACCGATAGCCCGCCTTCTCGGCTTCAGTGCTTACGTAAATCACGCCGGTGCGCGGCACGGGGCGAAAAGCGCTGGGCGAGGGCTCGTTGGAAGGTGGCTGCATGCAAGGACGCTAGATCTGACATCGACAATCGGCAATCTGGCGGTGACCGTCAGGCGGGATCCGGGGTATGGTTCGGTGGATGACCCCAACGCCGAGTACCACCGAACTGCTGTTTCAGTCTTTGGGTCGGTTCCGGAAGGCATGGCCCAAGGGTGGTTGGAGCTGGGATGGGCGGTTGAACTGCGTTGCTTCGTCGTTTGTGATTGAGCTGACCGATGAGGCGCAGCTATCGATTCGTGACGTTTTCGTCGGGCAGTGGAGCACCAAAAACATTGCGCTTGCTCCGCAAGCCGTGCGCGACATTGCCGACACAACCGGCGGCATTCGTTCGGACCAAATCCTCTATTCATCTGAGCCAGGTGGCCGGTTGATTTCCTACGGCCTCTGGTGGCCTTGGGGGGATGACGTGACGATCTCGATGCGTGTCGGTCTCGGGGGTTATGTTTCTGATGCTGATCTGACTCGATTTCGTCAGCTTTTCGGCGCCGTCGAAGATTAGCTCTCGGTTCTCGCGTCTCGCGTCTCACGAGACGCACACATTGGATGAAATCTCGCGCGCGCGAGAGGCACACATTGGCCGACACCCCAATCAGGCGACCCCCCACGACCTTAACTGTCTTGCTGGGACTGCCGCATGATGGGTGCGGTCCTATCCCATGTCATCCCCTACTCGTGTCCGAGGCCCTGATGCTTTTCTCCAACGCGTCGAGGATCTCGGCGAACTGCTCGATAGCAGTCTTGCCAACGCTCAGGAAGCGCTCGATGTGCTCGTCACAGCGGTCGCTAAGGGACACCAGCCCACGTTAGTGTGGGAGCGCCTGCATCAGGCGGCGCTCCGTGATGACAAGTCTGCTGAATTGGCGTTTGCATACGAGCGCCTAACATCCGACAGACGAATCAAGATCCTGGCAGCAGAACAGCGAGCCTACTTGTTTCTGCGCGCCGCCGCCTTCGTGGGCGATCTCTTCGGCGATATCGAAGGAGCTACACGCTACGCAGAACTTGCTCTCGCCGCCATGCCTGGTCACCCAGAGGCTTTTGGACTCCTCGAACGATTGCTGGGAGAAGCAGAAAAGACCGAGCAGCTAGCGCTCTTGTACTTTGAGGCGAGCCGTGGGGAAAAGGAGGATTTGAACAAGATCCCGCTCCTCAAGCGCGCCGCATCGCTTGTCCAGGATCGACCGCTGGCTAACGAGCTTGCTCTCAAGATCCTGCACGCCTGGGTCACGGCTGAGCCTGCGAGCCCGCGAGCTAAGGAGGCCTTGATCGAGCGCTATATCGCCGCAGCCAGGTATCGCGACGCCGCGAAACTGATGGAAGAGAAGTTGGTGTCGGAGCTCGCGCCGAGCGCGGAGGAGGCCCGAGCCATTCACGAACAGCTGGTTGAGCTCTACATCCATCAGGTCAAGGAGCCCAAAGAGGCCATCTCGCACCTCGAGGCCATTTTGCGCGTCGATCCGACGCACCCCGGAGCGCTCAAGACCACTGAGGTATTGCTCGAAAATCGCGCCGTAGCCCAGCGCGCGGCGGCAGCGCTCTCGGATGCCTACGAAAGTGCTGGAGATACTGCAAGCGCGATCGCCATGCTCACGATGGAGCTAAAGCTCGTGAAAGGCTCGCGACGCCTGGATGTCCAGAGGCGCCTAGCAATACTCAGGCATGACACGTTAGGTGATAAAGTTGGAGCGCTAGAGCTTCTAGCGCCCGTGGTCTCAGCAGGGCCTGGCGACGATGATTTGCGTCAACGCTATGTGAATCTGAGCCTTGAGTTAGACCAACCCAAAGAAGCCGCTCTCCTTCTCGCGCGCGCCTTGCAGACCACCCGCGAGCCCGGAGTCCGCGCCCGGATCGGTGTCGATGTGGGCAAACTCTACCTGAAAACAGGTGATAGTCGACGCGCCCAAGGTATCTTTCAGCAAGTCATCGACGGCGGGCAAGGGGAGATCGCCGTGCTTTCAGCGGCTCGACACCTCGTCGAGCTCTGCGGAGAAGCAGGAGATACGAAGGGACTCGGAGCGGCGCTTGAATTAGTTGTGAAATTGGAACCAGACACCCAAGTGCGCCAGACAGCGGCGCGCCGGCTGACGCGACTCTACGACGGCGAGAACGTTGCCGAGGAGCGTTCCCTGGGTGCCTGGCGTGCTCTGTTAGGTTCCGAGTGGACGGACGAAGCCTTGGGTCGACTTGAGACGCTTTACCTCAAGCTGGATTCAAAGGACGGGCAAGCCGATGTTCTCGCTTGGCGGGCAGAGCGAGCGCTCGACCCAGAAAAAGCGCGTGAATTAGCGTTCGCTGCGGCTGAACTCCGAACCACCCATCAACGCGATCAAGCCATCGCCATTGGTGTCTGGGCTGAACTTCTCACCAAGTATGGTCCGTGGCAACCGGTGCTTGAGCGAAGCGTGCCGTTGCTCGAACAGCTGCAAGAATGGCCGCGTTTGGCTGAGACCTTAGAGCTATTGCTAGCGTGTGTGGATGATGAACAGAAGCCTGACTATTTTTCGCGTCTGGCTCAGGTGCGTCAAGTCAGGCTAAGTGATGTGCGGGGTGCCTTGAGTGCGCTCGGGTCCGCACTTTCGATCGACTCTACGCACCGAGCATCCCGCGTCCTGCTCGAAAGGCTGCTGTTCACGGAGGGCGCCGCGCTCGAAGCCGCCGATATCTTGGAGCCGATCTATCGAACTGAAGCGTCGGCAGCTGGCCTCGTGAAAGTGCTAAGTATTCGTGGAAAGCTGCAAGGGGATCTTCATGCACGCTACGAAGCGCTCTACGAAGCACTCACGCTCGCCCAAAGCGATCTCGGCGACCCTGACCGAGCGCTTGATCTGGCGGGCCAAGGGCTGAACCTCGCGGTAGAAAACGAACAAGGGATCCAAGCCTGGCTCGAACGGGTCATGCGTCTGGCGGAACTTGTGGGTTCTGCGCAGGCCAAAGCACAGGTGCTCTCAGCGGCACTCGGGAGCCGTCCCGTTCGAAGCGAAGAGCTCTTCGAACTTTGCCGGCTCACCGGCGAAGCGCTTGCCAACGCCTCCGAGCTGGATGCCGCAGTTGAGGTCTACAGAAGGGCGCTCGAGTTCGATCCGGCGTCACGCGATGTCTTGGAGCGCATCGATCGGCTGCTCGTGGAGCAAGGAAATCCTAGCGACAGGATGGAGTTGTACCGCGCAGCGCTCGAGCAAGAACGCGAACCTTCACGAAGAAAAGAGCTCCTGCATTCAGTCGCCACGCTCCAACACCGAGAGCTCGGAGATCGAGCTGCCGCCATTCTGACTTGGCAGCAGGCCATCGCAGAAGATGCTGCAGACATCACGGCCCATCAGGCCCTCATCGAACTCTATTCGGAAAGTGAGGATCTGAGTCTCGCTTACGAGCAATTGGAGGCGCTCCTGCCCCACGTAGCGGCGGAAAGGAAGCATAAAACACTGCTCCGCCTCGCGCGCGTGGCCGAACAACAGAAGTACCCTGGCAAGGCGCTCTTACACTACCAAGAACTGATGGCGGCCTCGGAAGTCGGCGATGCCGTGTTGGAACGTATCGAGGAGCTGGCACGCGAGTATGGCCGCCCTGATCTGGTGCGCGGAGCGCTTGAACAACGGCTGCACGGAGCTGCGGATGCCACGACCCAGGCCGATATCTTGGAGCGTCTGGGCAAAGTTCTTGCGGATCAACTGCAGGATTTGAGTGCGGCAGTCGATGCACTGATGCGAGGCGCGGAGCTGTGCGAAGGGCTCGCGGCCGACACGGGCCGAGCACGGCGCATGTATGAGCACGTGCTCGGAATTGCTCCTATGCATCGAATTGCCGCGGAACGACTGATCGAGCTTTCGGCTAAAAATGGCTCCTACGAGCGTTTACCGTCTGTGCTTTCGTTACTGTTTGCTGCAGCCACGGTACGGGACTGGTTGCCCACACTTTTGGGTTTGGAATCACGCCTGGTGCAAGCAGGGGCTCTTTCAACGTACTTGCTGTTAGCCGATCAAGCGCTGGATCGGGAACTAGAACCCGCGCAACGGCATCACCTCATGTCGTCCAAAGCTCGCGCGCTTTCCAGCGACCCCACTCATTACGAAGAAGCCGCGCTCCTCTATCGTGACCTGATCAAGCTTGACGGTACGCCTGCGAACGTCGCCGCCTTTCAGCGATTCCTGGAGCAAACGGGCACCGGTGCTTCCGTTGAAGATGAGCGTTGGCTTTACGGATGGCGCGCAGAGCGTGCGACTGAACCGGTTGGCATCCTGTTGGACTGGGCGGACACTGAACAGGACAGATTCGGACAACCCGACAAGGCCATCGAGCTCTACCAGCGCGTGCTTGGCATCGACCCCGAGCGTGTTGACGCCATGCAACACCTAGCGGCCCTCAAGGTTGAACAGGGGGACTTCAAGGGCGCGCTCACAACCCTCGAAACACTCAGACAACGCACTGACGGTGAGCCACGAGTCGCGCTTGAGCTGGAGATGGCCGGGCTCTTCATTGACCATCTGCGCAAGGCAACTCCGGCGTTGGAACTCGTGAGTTCGATCTTGAGTACCCAACCGAGGCATCCTGAAGCCCTCCGGATCGTGCACAAAGCCCTCACGTTCAAGGAAACACAGGTGCCAGCAGCCGAACTCTTGGAGCAGGTCGCTGAATCCTCCGAAGATGAGGTAACGCAGAGCGAAGTATTGGGAGTTTTGCTTGGCATGAGCGAGGGGATGGTGGAGCTCCGAGATGCGCGCAAACGCTGGATCAAGAAAGTGATCGAGCTTCGGCCTGACGACGATCCGAAGCTCTACGAACTGGCGCTTGCGGCCGCAAAGGACGCGAAGATCGACGACGAACTCTGGGAGGCAGCGGAGCGCTGCGCTCAGAAACTGCACGATCCCGGCCCGCTTGCCGAGGCTTACGCGGCAACGATCGGGAGCCAACTGAAACCCGAAGTGGCTGCAACCCTGGGTGAGCGTATCGTCAACTTTTACGAAGAATGGTTCGACGATCCGGAGCGGGTGATCGGCCTCTTGCGGCGTGTTCTAGAGCTCTGCCCAACAGCGACCTGGGCCTTTGATCGTCTAAAGCTCGTATTCAACTCGACTGGGCGTTGGGAAGACCTTTTTCAGCTGTACGACTGGGCATTGGAGGGTTCTGAAGTCAGTGTGGAACGCGCGGAGCTGTTGCGTGAAGCAGCGATGGCGGCGAAGGACTTTGCGGCCAATGCCACGCGCGCCATTGGCTATTTCGAACAATTGAACGCGCTTATCCCACGTGACCCGCGTGTTGAGCTGGCTCTGGAACGCTTGTACGAGCGCAATGACCAGCTCCGACCGCTCATTTTGCTGTTTGAGCACCGTTTGCAGGTGGCTGATCCGGTTCTGGGTCAAGCGATCCGCGCCCGTATCTCTGCGCTATTCATGGATCTGGGCGAACCAACAGCCGCGTTTGACTACGCCCGACAGATCTTAGCCAACGATGCGAAGGAGTCCACCGGTTACCTGCTCCTGGAACGGCTTGTCACGCTGCCCGTATCAGACAAAATCGCGGAAGAGGCACGCGGGATCCGCGAGGCAAGCGCAGAGTTGCTCGCTTCGCACTTCGAGAGTCAGCGACAGGATCAGCGATTGGTTGAGATGTTGGAAGTGTTGGTCGCAACCGCCACCTCTGAGTCCGGGCGAATTCCGCGCCTCAGAAGACTCGTCCAGGTGCGGTTAGAACGCCTGGACGACGCAGCCGGCGCGTTCCCGAATGTCTCGGAACTGGTAGCCTTGTGCCCTGAGGATGCCGGCGATCGCGAGCTCCTCGGGACGCTCGCAGACCGTCTCGGTGCCCAGGAAGCGCAGGTCCAGTTGCTCGTGCGTGTGGGTCGCGCCCAGAGTGCAGCGGCGCTTCGCGTGGTGCATCTCTCGTTAGCTGCCGAGGTCGCCGCCCAGAAGCTTCAACAAAGCAACCTGGCGATCGAGCTCTATGCTGAGGTCCTGGCAGAGGCGGTCGCTGAGCCCGCGGCGGCACTCTTAGCCGCACGGCAATTGGACGAAATGCTGGGGGCTCTGGGACGCGCCGAGGAGCGTTGCCTGGTGCTTGAAAAGCTCGCCGCGCTTGAAACCGAGCTGAGTCGCAAGGTTGCAGCTCTCGGAATGGCTGCACGACTCGCCTTCGACACGCTCGGCGATCCGGGGCGTTCGATTGATAACTGGAGACGGCGTCTCACGCTCTCGCCGAATGATCTGGTGGCACGTGACGGAGTGGTGGAGGCGCTCGCCATCACGCAACGCTATCCGGAACTCATCGAGGCACTTTCGGCTCGCATCAGTCTGACCACGGATCCCGTACTCGCCAAGCGCGATGCAGTCTGGGTGGCTCTGACCTATGCCGACAGGTGCGCGGACCGAACGAACGCTATCGAAAGCTGGCGCAGTGTTCGATCTTTGTACGGTAGGGATCCAGAGAATTACGCGGCGCTGCATCGCCTTTTGCTCGCTGAAGCGCGTTTTGCCGAAGTCGCCGAACTGGTTCTCGATGAAGCGAAAACTGAGGTCGAGCCCGCGAGGCAGCTCGAACTCTACCGGCATTTAGGTTCAATTTACCACGAGCGTACGCAGGAGCCGGAGCTCGGGCTTGTGGCATTTGTCACCGGCGAGGACTGGCAAGCCGCACGCGAAGTGGCGGGCGCGAGCCGCGCTGATCGAGAACTATCCCGGCGTCTGCTGGAGAAGCTGTTGCAGCTTGCGATGACCGCGTGGCAGGGCACGCTTGAGCAACAGGCCGACGCGACCAGCGCGCCAGCGCGCACACTCGAGTGGGCGATCGATGAACTGCGGGAGCGTGGCCTCGAGGAGGGCAACCACAAGTACGTGGTAGAGCTGCTCTTGAGGGGAGCCCAGCTTCCATTTCAAACAACACGCAGGCGTCAGCTCAAGCAAGAGGCCGCCTGCCTATATGCGGATCGCCTTGACGATTCCAAGGCAGCAACAGAACTCTTACGTCAGTTGTTCGCAGAAGAACCTGCTGACGAGATCGCTGCCGGTTCCGTTTCGCGGCTCGCCAGCTTGCTCGCAGCTCAAGGTGAGGACGCTGAGGTCACGAGCCTCTGGGAACAGCAAGCCGTGTGCAAAGAGGCCGCGAACGACCGAGCTTCGGCCGCACTCTTGTGGGCCAGAGCCGGCGAACTTGCTGAGAATACGCTGAAGGATCGAGGCCGTGCCCAGAAGAACTATAAGCGTGGCGCGGCACTTGGCGGCGAGGCGAGCTTGGTAGAATTGGGCCGAATTTACACTGAAAGTGGAGCTCACGCGGAGGCCTCTCAGGTTCTAGAATGGCTCTCCGCGCAATCCCCGCGAGAAGCCCTGGCCACCCGCGCCCTCACGCTGGCCAATGCCTACGTGGCCTGTGGTCGCAGGCAAGAGGCCCGCACTCGACTCGAACAGGCAGCGGCTCGTGCCATCGATGCGGGTGCCGTTCGGGCACGGCTCGCCGAACTCTATCGCGAAGATCGCGAATGGGATCGCTTGGCAGCGCTCCTGTCTGACGAAGCGGAGCGCACGGAAAGGCCTCAAGCGCGCCTGCAGTACCTGCGAGAGGCCGCGCGTCTCCACGTTGAGGAACGCAAGTCGCCGGATGCGGCAGTACCGTTGCTCGAGCAGGCTTGCGCCATTTCCCCCGATGATTACGAAGTCCGCTTGGCACTTTCCGAGGCCTTGCTGCTCGGGGGACAGCATGAGCCCGCGCTTGGTGTACTCCGCGAACAGATCGAACGCTATGGCACGCGAAAACCGAAGGAGCGTGCACTCGTCCACTTTCAGATCGCCAAGGCCAATCTTGCTGCCGGCAGCCGTGCAGAAGCTTTGGGGGAGCTCGATAAGGCTTCTAAAATCGATCCAGCCCATCCACAAGTTTTGTACGCACTGGCTCGCCTCGCATTCGAGGAAGGGCAACTGGATCGCGCGGAGCGTCAGTACCGTGGGCTATTGTTGATCATGGGTCGGGAGAGTTCAGCCGCGAGTCCAACTCGTGTCGAAAGTTTGCTGGATCTGGCTGCGATTGCCGAACAACGCGAGGACGCGACGCGCGCCCTGGAGTTCGTCGAATCCGCATTTGAAGCGGCCGCAGAGGATCCGCGGGAGGCCAAGGCGCTGGAGCGGGCCTTGAAGGAGCGTGGGCAGCCTCAGCTTCTCGTTCGGGCACTCCGGTCAACGATGGAGCGCACCCATGTGCCCGCCGAGGCGATCACGGCATTGGCTCAACTGGCGGAGCTCTTGTCCGAAACCAAGGCCGAGCTCGAGGCTTCTCTGCCAGAGCTCACGCGACGGGCGCTCTCACTTCAAGAGCAACTGGAGCGAAACAGCCCCAACGACTTCGTGGCCTGGTCGGCTCTGGGCCGTGCCTTCGAGGCCTTGGGTGACACCGACGCCGAGCAACGGATTCTGGAACGGCGCGTGCGGGCGTCGTTGGCTTCAGGTGAGGTCACCACGGATGCAGAACCGTTCTATAGACTTGCAGAGCTCAAGCTCAAGGAGAGTGCGACGCGCAGCGAAGGCCTGGCACTCTTGGAGCGCGCCCTCAGCACAGCTCCCGATGCCAACCGCGCACTGGCGATCTTGGAAAAGTGCGATCAACGTGAGTGTTCGGATTTGCCCTCTGCGCGATTGTTGGAACGGATAGCACGGGACACCCGAGACAACGGCGCGCTGCTTTTGGCCCTGGAAGCTCGCGTGCGTTTCGAACCCCAGAATGAAGACGCGGCCCGCGAAGGTTACAAGCTAGCGATTCAGTGCAACGACGCCAAGCAAGCAGAATCCATATTGCGCACCGTGCTCAGTGTGGATACGCGGGATCTGAAGCCGGAATTCGTGGGTTTTGCCATGTTGCGCTTGGCAAAGATCTGCGATGTTTCGGGGCGTGGGCACGAGGCGCTCGGCCTACGTGAGAAGGCCATTCCGTTTCAGGACGCGGAGCGAGGCCCCAAGCTTCGTCGGGCCGTGGCCGAATCGGCGCTAGCGGCGCGCGACTTCGAGCGGGCCGCGCGCAACTACGAGGTCCTGCTTCAGGCATCCCCGGAGGCCCGAGAGATTTGGGAACCACTCTTGGCCGCCCACCGTGAGCTCGGGAACACGGATCGACTGGTTGCTTTGATTGGGGCGACCATTCCGTTCGCGGAGAGTCGTGAAGATCGGGCGCGGCTACGGCTGGAAGAGGCCAATGTGCTATTGGGCGAAGCGGGCCACGAAGAAGAGGCGATAGCGAGCCTCAAGCAGATCTTGGCCGAGGATTCGCGCCAGGTAGATGCTGCTCTGCTGCTTTCAAAGGTCCTCGAGAAGCTCGGGCGGCTGGATGAGCTTACGGAGCTTTTGAACGTTCAGCTGGAGAATGCCAAGCGTCGAGAGCATCTCACTTCGATTCTCTCTCTCTCGATGCGTTTGGGAGATCTCTTGGAGCGTCAGGCGCGCCCTTCAGATGCTTTGTCCGCGTATCAGG
>CAZSUA010000037.1:0-25238 GCA_964609655.1 uncultured Polyangiaceae bacterium
CGCTGGATCAGGATGCGATTGCGACTTCTCCTCGCACAGTAGGCCTTAAGACCTGGAATTGCGCAGCCGTATGGTGCGCGAAGAGCGTACGGGCTCCGCGTAATCGTAACAAAGAACCCTCTTGACGGGCTTATTAAGGGCATGCAAATGTTCAGCGTTTTTGAAAAGGTGAGTAGAGGGATGTCGTTCGCTAGCTCTGAGGAGCAACAAAAAGAAAAGACCGTCTGCATGGTGATCATGGAGCGTGGAGCCGGTTGGCCGGTCTTTGCCGCGGATCTCCAGCGAGGCACGGGCGGGTCCTTGGTTGAGGTGCAGGCTGACGAAGAGTCTTACCGTCAGTTTTCCATGCGCGTGCAGCGTCGAGTCCAGAGCGTGGCTCAGAGTGGTCAGAGTGTGCAGGTGATCATCGTCGCCGCATCCCGAGATTCCGAACCGTCTGATTCTGCCCGGCGTAGCGAGCTGGTATCAAAGGTGTCCCGTAAGATGGCCCCGGATGGTGAGCTTTTTCTCACTGCGCAGTGTGGCGAGTCGGATGAGTTAATCCGTGCCGAGTTATTTGATCTAGCTGGGGTAATTTGTGAGAAGGAGCCCGTGAGCGTTCGCGTGCGCTTCAGTGAGCTGGCCGATAGCGGCGTGCGTTGGAGTGTGAAGGGTTCGAGAATCCCGCCTTCCCCCAAGGCACCTGAGTTCACCGAGCAGGAGCTCCGAGAGAGTCAGGCCTAAGGGCCAGGGGGCGTCTAGGAGCGTTCAGCCGCGCTCACTTCTGTCTTGTGGGCGGGGCGACAGGCTTAACAACAGCGGCACCCGCATCGGCCTTGCCGTAGTTAAAATCAACGACGCAACGGCTGTATTTTGCCGTGCACGTGCCTTTCTCTTGGCACACTTTCGAACGCTTACAGTCTTCATCGCGCTGTGCGGCGCAGCTACTTCGATCCGCGAAGCAGCGTCCTTCATCGCGGCACAGATCGGAGTTCCGGCAGTCCGGATTCAAGGTCGCAATGCAGCGCCCGTTGTCAGCGGCGCAGCGACCTTGGGTTTTACACACATCTGAATTTCTGCAGTGGTTGTTTTCTGTCGAAGCACATACTCCGTAACGCACCGCGCAGCGCCCCTCCTCCTTGCACTTTGCTGAAGCCGCACAATCTTCATCCTTCACGGCGCCACACGTGTTCTGCTTCACCCGACAGCGACCATTCTGTTTGCACTCCTCCGAGGCGAGGCAGGCAGTATCCGTCTCCGCAGTACAGCTGCCTTCCTTCGTCTTGCACAAACCATATTTTTGGCAGAGCGCGGAGCTCTCACAATCGTTAGCATCGGGTTTGCAGATGCCTCCGATTGCGCTGCATTTAGCTTGTTTGAAGCAATTCTCGGAGGTTTCACAGTCGTTGCGAGTGAGTGCTAAGCACTTCCCATCTTGCTCGCTGCACAAGCCTTCACGCTGACAGGGGATGGAGGCCTTACAGCCTTCTTGGGTGGCCGCGCATTGGCCGTTCCGCGCCAGACACAGGCCATCGCTCTTGCAGACGTCCGTTGTTTGGCAATCTAGGTTCGCGGCGATGCATTGATCGGGTGGGCCAATGAGCGCCGTGCACTGTCCGGAGGCTTTGCAGCTCTTCTGTTTTTGGCACCAATCGTCCGTAATAACGCAGCGCCCAGCTGAGGCTCGGCACTGTCCCGCACTCTTACACACGCGCGCATTTTTACAGGACTCGTCGACATCTGCTTTGCATTCAGGCGGCGTGCCGCCACATTTCCCGAGTTCGGTACAGACGGGTAGATCTCGGCACTTTCTCGTGTCTCGATCGCGCGTGAAATAAAGAACGCCGGCGAGGAATGCCGCAACGATAAGGGTGGACTGCCAGCGTCGAATCCAGCTGAAGATCGGGCTCATGGGGTAGGACCTGTCATGGCCGATTATCGCAACCCGGTCATGGTGTTCAATCTGGCTGACTTCAGTTTGGCTAAGAATGCCTAGAAGATCAGGGCATCCTCTCTGACTGTGACGGACAGGCCTATTGGCCTGCCCAGTCCTGCCGAAGCCATGCTCGATCTGATCGAACGAGCGCGTCTGTTCAGTGGGTGTGCTCACACGCCAGCTTCAGCCTTTCCAGAAGTTTCGCGCAGGATGACCACAGGCTAAATTTCTGTATCATTGGAGGCTTACGGATCCGTGAGCTTACGGAAACCTGGAATGATGTCTCGCAATCGTCCTCGACAACCCAATTCATCGCTTGGAGCTGGGACTGCCAACTCTGAGATGCGTCTTAGGACTTCGCGCGTGGTCAAACCATCGGCGAGCCCTGAGCTGGCGGCACCGGAGGGGCGCTATCGGACGATCGTGGAACACTCGAGCGACGCGATCGTCATATTCGAGCACGACTCAGGAGCGTTCGTTGAAGTTAACCGCGCCGGGGGTGAGCTCTTTGGCTGTTCTGAAAATTTCCAACTTAAACAATCATTCAAAGGCCTCTTCGCCTCGGAGGACGTTGCCGACGCTGTCATGACCGAGCTTGCCGATTCAGGGCACGCCACTCGCTCGCGCATTCAATTGCTTCGCCCAGACGGGTTGCAATTCTTTGCTGACGTGACTGTCGCTTCAATCGGCGCAGGGGCCGGCCGCCAGTGTGTGGTGGTGATTCGGGATGTCAGCCAGCAGGTGCATCGTGAACGCGACCTCGCGCTCGCGAACGAGACCCTGCGTGAAGCACAGGCGCAGCTCGTGCACTCAAGCAAGCTGGCAGCGATTGGCGAGTTGGCCGCTGGGGTGGCTCACGAAGTGAATAACCCGGCCGCGTTTGTCTCTGTATATCTCTCCGAGGTGCGCCGGGAGGTGGCCCGTGTTGAGGGCCGAATGCTGCGGCTAAAGGCCAAGTACGCCGGAAATCTCGAGGTGCAGGCGGCGCTCGGGGAGTTGGAAGGGGGCGTGCGGCCATTTTCCGAGCTGCATGAAATGTTGGTAGACAGCATCGATGGTGTGCAACGCATTGCAGCCACGGTTAAAGAGCTGAGAGCATTTTCACGCGTTGAACGCGAGGACGCCGAGTTGCTCGACATCAATGAGATTGTCAGAACTGCCTTCAAAGTCTGCCACACTCAAATTCGCTATCGAGCGCGTCTCGAAGAGTCCTTGCTCGCAACACGCAACGTCGTAGGCAGTCGCGGTCGACTGATTCAGGTGATCACCAACTTGCTGACCAACGCGGCTCAGGCCATCGAAGATGGCGGTGCCGAGCAGCATAGGATTCGCGTGAGCACGGAGGACGCGGACGATTACCTCCGAATTTGCGTTGAAGACACGGGCAGCGGCATGGACGCCGAAACACGAGCCAGGATTTTTCAGCCTTTCTTCACCACCAAAAGCCGTGAGGTGGGGACCGGCCTGGGGCTTGCGCTGTGCGCCAATATTGTTCGCGACCACCTGGGCGAAATCAGTGTTCAGAGCAAACCGGGTGGGCCCACACGCTTTGAGGTTCGCATCCCGTTCAATACAGGCTTGATCCCCCGCTATTCCAAGGCATCTCTTTCACCCTCCCCGCAGCCCCATTTGCGCAAGAAGGTGCTGATCATTGATGATGAAGTTCAGCTGCTCCGCGCCTACCAGCGCTCACTCAGCCGCTACCATGACGTGGAAACGGCGGTGGGTGGCGAAGCGGGGCTGGCGCGCATCCTTCAGACGCCCGACCTCGACCTCATCGTGTGCGATCTCATGATGCCGAACGTCGACGGGGTGGCGGTGCACGCAGCGCTCAGCAAACAGGCGCCCCACCTACTGAAACGCTTGGTGTTTTCCACTGGGGGCGTCTTTACCAAGCGTTGCCAGGATTTTCTGAGTTCCGCCGGAAATGTTCATCTCCAGAAACCACTTGTGATCGAGGCGATCGAGGAGGCGTTGGCAGGGCTCAGCGCAAATCCAGAAACTCCCGACCCAATCCTTCAAGGGTAGGGAGCACCAAGCTCACCCCGCTGCCGCGAAGCGTGGCAGTCGCCCCTTTTCGCTTCTTGTAAGGTAGTCAGCATGCTTACTACCTTGTGTTCGACTTTGAGATAGAGGTCACGGAAAAGTTCGGGCGCAATCGGGGATGCGCAACCTGCGCGCGCGCAGAACCGGTGTCAGCAGGGCTGCGGGCATTCCCTGTCCTACCTGGCCAGAGCAAGCCTTGATTCGCGAGCATGCTGAGCCTAACACCTGCTGGTGCCGATTCTGGTGCATCGAAGTAATCGGGTGGAAGTCCTAGCGGACGCGCTTCTGGCTGTCGTGAGTGAGCCGCTCCGCTCGCCTTTTGACCCTGAAACTATCATCGTCCAGAGCAAGGGCATGGAGCGCTGGCTCTCAATGTTCTGTGCTCAAAAGCTGGGCATCTGGGCGAATGCGCGCTTTCCGTTTCCCAAAGCGTACATGGCCGACCTCAACGAGCTGTTCCCCGCGGCTGGTCCGTCTAAGAACGCTCCGGTCGAGGTGCCGGCGTCTGAGATGGATGCGTTCAGTCGTCCTGCGCTCGGTTGGTCGATAGCGGCACTTTTGCCATCGCTCATCGTTCGCGAAAAATTCGCCGAATTGAAGCGCTATTTGGAGGGCGAGAATGCCCTGGCACGGCGGCTTGAGCTGGCCGATAGGATTGCGCAGATCTTTGATCAGTACGCAGTCTACCGACCTGAATTGGTGCGTTCATTTTTGAACGGCGAGGGGGACGATTGGCAGGCAGAGCTTTGGCGCGAATTGAGTAACGCGCACGGTGGCGGTGCTACCAGGATCACTGAGCTCATCGAGAACATCGGGCAAGCCCGAGTGCCCGCGTTGGAACAGCCGGGACGCCTGAGCGTCTTTGGTATTTCCTCGTTGCCGCCCATCTATTTGGAGACCCTGAACGCGCTTTCCAAACACTGCCCCGTACATTTATTTCAGTTGAGTCCATCGCGCGAATACTTTGGTCAGATCCGTTCCGCCAAGGAATTAGCCAGGCTCGATCGCGTTGAGCCGGCCTGGAGCACGCAACACCTGGCTCTGGAGAACCCTCTCTTGGCTTCGCTTGGGCGCCTGGGCCGAGATTTTCAGCAGATTCTTGAGAGCCACGTGGAATACGTGGAGGGCAGCTCTGACCTCTACGTGGAGCCCGGCACGAGGAGTGCGCTTCAGGTGTTGCAGAGCGACATTCTGCACCTCACCGAGCGCGGTCAGGGTCCGGAACAAGCTTCACCCGTTTCACTCGATCGTGGGGATACGAGCATCTCGGTACACGTGTGCCATGGGCCCATCCGTGAGGTCGAGGTGCTGCGCGATCAGTTGTTAGCTTGCTTCGAGTCGGAGGGCACGCTGGAGCCCCAAGCTGTGATCGTGATGATGCCCGATGTGGAGGCCTATGCCCCGATCATTGAGGCCGTCTTTGGTGTCGATCCAACCTTGCCGGGCTACATTCCGTATCGTATCGCCGATCGCAGCTTGCGCGCTTGCAGCCCTGCGGCAGAGGCGCTGATGGCACTGGTCGGAGTGCTCGGTGGTCGCATGAAGGCGAGCGAGGTGTTGGATGTTTTGGCGCTTCCCTCAGTGCAAGCCCGGTTCGAACTTTCGCCCGCCGATCTGAGCCAAATCGAGCATTGGGTGTTTCGCTCAGGCATTCGTTGGGGAGAGGATGCCGAACATCGCGCGCGGGAGGCTCAGCCGAACGCCTCCGAGAACACTTGGCGTTTTGGGTTGGAACGCCTGCTCTTGGGTTGGGCGCTGCCGAGTCAAAGGCAGCAGCTGTTGAGGGCGTGCTGCCGCTCGACAGCGTCGAGGGCGCTGGGGCTGAGGTGCTGGGCCAGCTCTCGGCGTTTTGCGATAAGCTGTTCGGTTTTTTTGCCGATTTTCAGAATCCCAAGACACCACGCCAATGGCAGGAACGCCTGAGCGCCCTCCAAGATCAAATGCTGGGAACAACGGGTTCGTCGGCTGCGGATTTGGAGTTTGTGCGTCAAACAGTCGTGAATCTGGTGGAACTCGCCGAATTTGGAAAATTTAACGAAGCGATTGATCTAAAAACGATGGAGTCGGTGCTGGCGCGCAGTTTTGAAGAGCAGCGCACGCATCACGATTTCATGAGCGGAGGGGTGACGTTTTGTGCGCTCTTGCCGATGCGCAGTATTCCATTTCGTTTGGTAGCCCTGCTCGGAATGAATGATGGTGGGTTTCCTCGAACCACCCCCAGGCTTGCCTTTGATCGCATGGTTCAGAAGCCACAGTTGGGTGATCGCTCGCTCGGCGACGAGGACCGCTACTTATTCCTCGAGGCGTTGTTGGCGGCGCGCGATACGTTGATCATCACCTACGTGGGTCGAGATCCACACGACAACAAAGTGCGCCCACCTTCGGTCGTTGTCGGTGAACTCTTGGATGTTATCAATGAGAGTTTCTGTCTTCAGCCGCTGCCAGGTGAAGAGCAGGCCCCGGCAAGTTCGCTGTTCGTGGTTTCGCATCCACTCCAGGCTTTCAGTCCCCGTTATTTTCGGCCCACGGACACCCGTTTGTTCAGCTTCGGTGAGGTGGAAGCTCGTGGGGCGGCAGCCCTGTCCGGGCCACGCGCAGAGCTACCGGCGTTTCAGAGGGCACTGCTTCCGGAGGTATCCCGGCCCGTGATTTCGCTGGAGCGGTTGGTACGTTTTTTCGAGAATCCAGCGAAAGTCTACTTGCAGGACAGCTTGGGTTTGTTTCTGCGTGACGAGCCGGACCTCGTGGCGGATCGGGAGCCCATCGATCCGGAAGCGCTCGAGCGCTACCAAATTGGCGCCGAGAGCTTGGAGCGCATTCTGGCGGGTGTATCCGTTGAGGCAGGGCTGGCACTAGCGAAAGCGACAGGGCTCTTGCCGCTTGGCACCACCGGCCGTTGCGTCTACCAGCGAGTAGCAGACGAGGCCCGACAGTTGGCAACGGCAGCATTACCTTGGATTGAGGGCGTGCGCCTGGAACCTCGGCATTTTCGCCTCGCACTTTCGGCTTGCGAGCTCGAAGGGGTCTTTCTCGAGTTGTGGCCACGTGCGCAGGTCCTGCGCCAGTTCGTGCGCGTGTCAGCTAAGCGCGAAGTTGCCTTCTGGATCCGACACTTGGCGCTGCAATGTGCAGGAGGTGAAGGGGCGCCGGCCCAGAGCGTTCTGATCGGGCGCGCGCCAGATTCGAAGACAACGGAGCCTACCCTTCGTGTGTTTCGCCCTGTTGAAAAGGAGCGGGCTCGGGCGATCTTGAGTGATTTGGTCGCGATCTACACGCTAGGTCACCGGCTTCCGCTGCGCTTCTTTCCCAAAGCCTCCAAGGCTTTCATCGTTGCCGAACGTAAGCATAGGGAAAGCGGGCATTCCATGGAGCTTGCTCTCAACGCAGCGCGCGAGGCCTTCGGCGGCCAGAGCACGGACAAGGCAAGTCAAAGCATGCCCGAGGGAACGGACCTCAGCGTCCTCTGTTGCTTCCGGGGCGAGCAACCCATCTCAGGGGAAGCTGTGGTGCTGCTCGGGAACGTGGCAGCGCCAAGCTTCGTCGAACTTGCCGAACGCATTTTCTCCCCCTTGCTTGAATACCTGGAAACGGAGACCTGATGAGAAATCTCGATCCGATTTCGGTTCCGCTCACCGGGACGCAGCTGATTGAGGCGAGTGCGGGCACGGGAAAGACCCACACCATCACGACACTGTACCTGCGCCTGTTGCTCGAAAGGAGGCTTTCGGTCGAGCAGATCCTAGTCGTCACCTTTACGCAAGCGGCGACGTTTGAGTTGCGTGCCCGGATCCGTAAGCGTCTCCGTTCGGCTTTTGATGCGTTGGAAGCGTTGCGCTTAGGTGGCACGTGCCCGGATCCCGAAGTGTTAAGGCTTGCTGCCGATCAAACGCCCGAGGACTCGCGCCATCGACTGCGGTTGGCGCTCGCGACTCTCGACGCTGCCCAAATCTTCACGATCCATGGCTTTTGTCAGCGAATCTTGAGCGAGTATGCCTTTGAGAGTGGGGTGCGCTTCGACCTTGAGCTCAGCGCTGATTCCCGCACGTTGCTTGCGGAGCTGGTTCAGGATTTTTGGACTCGGGAGCTCTTCACAGCGAGCGAAGGTGAGGTGCTGCACCTGAAACGATCCAATACGGGGATCATGGAGCTCACTCAGTTAGCTCGCACCGTGACCAGCTTCCCCACGCTTGATGTTGTTCCAGTTGTATCTATCGACAACGTGCGTGAAAGGCCGCTCGCAGGGTTTGTTGAGGCACGCGCACGTTTCGCCGAAGTCTGGGCCGTGGAGCGCAGAACAGTCCAAGAGATCCTTTGTTCAGGGACACTGTCCGGCACCTACTACCGCCTGAGCTCAATGCCGAGTTGGATCGAGCAGCTCGACACACTCAGTCGTGAAACCAACGAAACGCTTGCGGGCTGGTTTGAAAAGATCCCGTACCTAACACCGACTGGACTGGCGGAGCGGAAGACCAAGCACGGAATCATCCCTAAAAACCCGGCGTTTGAAGCTCTGGCAGCTGTCGAGACCGCGCACCAGTCAGCCAAGCTGGCGCTTGAGAATTGGCGTTTCGGTTTCATCGGGAAACTGGTGACGTTTGTGCGGAGTGAGTTCCCCAAGCAGAAAGAGCGAACTCGGGTCCAGTCGTTTGATGATCTGCTGACAAGGCTGCATCAAGCGGTCAGCGCTAGCCCGGAGGGGAGCTTGGTGCAGTCCATTCGGGAACGCTATCCGGCCGCGCTGATCGATGAATTTCAAGATACGGATCCGACACAGTACGGAATTTTTAGAACCGTCTATTCAGATCCCAAAAGCACGCTTTTCCTGATCGGTGACCCGAAGCAAGCCATCTACGCGTTTCGCGGAGCGGATATCTTTGCGTACCTCAAGGCTGCACGCGATGCAGCACCCAACACCTATACGTTGGCCACCAATTTTCGCAGCGATCCGGGCCTCGTATCCGCCGTCAATACTCTGTTTGAGGGGGTCCCCGCACCGTTCGTGTTTGAGGACATCCGTTACGTTCACGTGGAGGCCCGTCCGGACGCCGTGGACAGTTTGACACAAAAGGGGGCGCGTTTGGCGCCGTTTGAGATTCAGTTCTTTCCACGTGTGACGTGGAATTCCAGGGGCGTTAAGCCGGAGCAGCGTTTCACGAAGCAGTGGTCGGAAACGGTCCTACCCCAGGCGATCGCTCGCGAGATTGGGGCTTCGCTCAACGCCGAAATCAAAATTGGTCAGAAGGAGATCGTGCCTGGGGATATCGCCGTTCTAACGCGTACCAATCGACAAGCGTTGTGCGTTCAGGCTGAGTTGCGCAGGCTGGGAGTTCCGAGTGTGCTCCAGGGGGACGCCTCGGTGTTTGATGCACCCGAAGCACGAGAACTCGCGTTTGTGTTGCGTGCGGTGGCTGAGCCGAATAGCCAACAGGCGCTCCGAGCGGCGTTGGTCACCACTTTATTCGGGCAAACGGCGGATGACTTGTTTCTCTTGGAACAAAGTGAGGAGGGTTGGGAACGCTGGGTTGAGGATTTTCATCGCTTCAGCGAAACTTGGCAACGTCGTGGCGTTTATCAAATGCTGCGCCAAGTGCTCACCGAGAACAGAGCACACGAGCGTCTACTGTGCCTGGTGGACGGTGAACGCCGCTTGACCAACACGCTGCACCTGGGCGAGCTCTTGCACCATGAGGCCAGCTCGCGCCATCTCGGACAGGCGGGTGTGCTCCAGTGGTTCGATGAAATGCGCCACGATCGAGCAGCGCGCGATGGGTTTGCGCCAGAATCCCAGCAGATCCGGCTTGAAAGCGACGCCCTGGCCGTTCAACTCACCACGCTGCACCGGAGCAAGGGGCTCGAATACCCCATCGTTTATTGTCCGTATCTTTGGGACGGCTCACTCCTCTTCCCAAGGGAGGAACAGCAGCTGCTCTATCATGAGCCAGACCAGCTCGATCATGTGAAGCTGGATGTGCGTGGCAAAGATGAGAAGCTCGACGCGTTGAAGCTTGCTGAGCGTGAGAAGCTTGCCGAGAATCTGAGGTTGCTGTATGTGGCGCTGACACGGGCCAAGCACCGAGTGGTCGTGGTTTGGGGAGGCTTTAACAACGCCCACACTGCGGCTCTTGGGTATATTCTGCATTGCCAGCGCGGCGATCTGTTAGCCACGCCCGGGCTGGTTGCTGCGCGGCTGAAGGTGGAGTCGGACGCTGAAATGCTGGCCGAGCTCCGCGCATTGAGCGAAGCGGCACAGGGAAATATTTCTGTGGCAGAAATTCTTCCCGGGCCGGCGGTTGAGTTTACCCCGCTTTATCCCTTGGAACCCACGCTGGCCGCGCGCCGAGCGACGCGCAGCTTGGGTTCTCATTTTAGGAGTTCTAGCTTTTCTGGGCTGACGAAAACAGCCTGGGCAAAAACGGCGCCCAATCGCGAGTTGGGTCGTGATTGGGATGAGGAGACATCGCCACAGGTTGTCGTCACTTCCGGTGGTGGGGGTGTACCTGTCACGCTTGAGCAGTTCCCGCGTGGTGCCCAGGCGGGAACGCTGTTGCACTCGGTGCTGGAGCATTTGGATTTTCAGCGTGCTACCTCGGAACGCATTGAGGAAGTGGGTTGCTCGTTCTTGCAGCAGCAGGGGCTGAGTGTTTCGGCTTTGAACCCAATGCTGGGGCGGGGGCTTTTGGAGGTGTTGCAAACCCCGCTTCTCGATGCTCCGAATACACTCAGCTTGTCGCGTATCGCGGCGTCACGCCGATTGAACGAACTCGAATTCACGCTACCGGTGCATTCGGCGGCCGCGCAAAAGTCGCTCACCCCACTCGATCTCGCCCGCACTCTTGCGCCAGAAAGTGGTGCACCCACTATTTTTCCGAAGGACTACACAAGCGAGCTTGGGCGCTTGAAGTTCGTGCCACTCCAGGGATTTCTGCGCGGATTCATCGATCTTGTGTTCGAACATGAGGGCCTGTTTTACCTCGCTGACTACAAGTCAAACTACCTCGGCCCAAGCTATCGCGACTACGCACCGGCCGCTCTGCAAGAAGCGATGGCTCAGCACCATTACTTTCTCCAGTACCATCTCTACACGCTGGCACTGCACCGGTACCTTCGGCAGAAGCTGAAGAACTACAACTACGAAACGAGCTTTGGCGGGGTATTATACCTCTTCCTGCGCGGGATGGCGCCGAGAACCGGTAACCAATCCGGCGTGTTCTTTCACCGCCCAGAGCTGCGAGTGGTAGCCGCATTGGACGCGCTGTTTGGCTCGAGCGAACCAGCTAGGTCGGGTGCGGCGTGAGCCGGGTGCTGGATCAGCTGGGTGCGAGTGGTTTCTTTTCGGCGCTGGATGTGCACGCTGCGAAGACCTTGAGCAGGATTGCGGGTGGAGTTCCTGAAGCGGTGCTGTTGGGCGTAGCGCTGGCGAGCCGGCAGACTCGTGAAGGGCACGTTTGTTTGGATTTGGCTGAATTCGCAGGGGTTCCCATCATCGACCCCGAAGGTCAAAGTCAGATGGATGCGCGTTGGGCCAGTCTCGATCTGTGGGCCAGCACCTTTCGCTGGCCCACATCGGAGGCGTGGCGTAGCGAGCTTCTGCAGTCCCGACTGGTGAGTGGGGCAGACGGCGCGACGCCTCTGGTTCTGGTGGGTTCGCGCCTCTATCTGCGTCGCTATTTCGAACATGAGCGCCGCTTGGCGGAGCTGCTGAAAGAGCGAGTTCGTTCTGAGCCAGCGTCGACGGGCCTCATGCTCGCTGATGTGGAGCGGCTGTTCGGTGCCCTCGGGCCCGAATTGGATCGCCAACGCCTGGCAGCGGTGCTGGCATCCGTGCGCCCGCTCGTGGTGATCACGGGTGGGCCGGGCACAGGGAAAACGGCAACCGTAGTGAAGGTCCTCGCGCTCTGGGCGGAGCAAGCACGGCGCCAGAATGTGGCGCATTTTACGGTAAAGTTGCTGGCTCCGACCGGGAAAGCAGCCGCGCGTCTCGTGGAGTCCGTTAAGCGGGCCAAGCTCTCCTTGGAAGCCGATGCAGAGCTCAAGGTTTCGATCGCGGAGGAGGCTTCCACGATCCATCGTGCGCTCGGCAGTGTCGGGGGTAGCTCCACGGAGTTCAGGCACAATCGGAACAACCCGCTGGCGGCGGATGCGGTAGTGGTCGATGAAGCGTCGATGGTGGACGTTGCCTTGATGCGGCGTTTGCTAGAAGCAGTGCCAGCTCGGGCGAGGTTGGTACTCATGGGTGATCGACATCAGCTGGCGTCGGTTGAGGCAGGCGCCGTCCTTGGGGATATTTCGGCTGGTGCGGGGGGCATGGCTTATTCCGCGCGGTTGCGAGAAACACTGGAGCCGTTGGTCGGGCCGATCCCGGTGTCTCAAGCGGGTTCGTCGCCCATGGCCGATTGCGTGGTCGAACTCACGCGCAGCTACCGGTTTCAGGGCCAGAGCGGTATTGCTAAGCTTGCTGAGGCGATTCGCGAGGGTGACTCCGATGCAGCGGCTGCGGTGCTAGGATCATCGGAATATCCCGATGTTTCTTGGGTGGAGCTCGCGGAGCCAGCGCGGCTCGGCAAAGCCTTGAACAAGTTGGTGCGCGAGGGGTATCGCACGTTCTGCAAATCATCTGAACCGCAGAGTGCGCTCACTGCATTGGATGAATTTCGCGTCCTGTGCGCCCATCGGCGAGGGCCCTACGGCGTGCTATCTGTGGGGGCGCTAGTTGAGGAGTTGCTAGGGCATGCCAGGATGCTTCAGAAGACGGGGCGTTGGTACGCGCATCAGCCAATTCTCGTTACACACAACGACTATCAGGTACGGCTGTTCAACGGAGATGTTGGAGTGGTTCTCGCAGGGCAGGCCATGGGTTCACTCAGGGCGCACTTCCCAGGACACGAGGCTAAAATTCGAGACATTTCGCCTGCGCGCTTGCCTGCCCACGAGACAGTGTTCGCGATGAGTATTCACAAGAGCCAGGGCTCCGAGTTTGAACATGTCGTCTTGGTCCTGCCCGAGGCCAGTTCGCCCCTCCTCACCCGTGAGCTCCTCTACACCGGTGTCACGCGAGCAAAAAAGCGAGTCACGCTAGTGGGCTCAAGTGCGAGCCTGAGGGCTGCGGTGAGGCGCCCGGTCCGGCGGGTTTCTGGCCTGAGGGAGCTCCTTTGGCCCCCAGAGTAACCTGGGCCCGACGGAGGCCGTAGTTCAGGGCAGGCCGATTGAGCTCTGGCGGTTTCTTGAAGGTCGCCTAAATATTGGGCCACAGTAGGCGAGTCGTCACACTTGTCTGACCATTTCGAACTTGCATCACTAGGAGATCCATCACATGCAAAAGCTTTCCCTCACTTCAATCCTGGCTACCCTTGCCGCCCTCAGTGCCACAGGAATGGTCGCCTGTGGCTCAGCCACGCCAGCGCCCGAGTCTGCCGCGACCGTCAAGGAGGTGCCCGCCGAGGCCGCACCAGAAACGCCTGCAACTCCCGCTGAAGCAGCACCCGCAGAAGCCTCGGCAGGCACTGCGCCTGCCGCTGACGCACCAGCGGCCACTGAGTCCGCACCTACCCCGAATGCTGAAGGCACTGAGTCCACCGCTGAGGCCGATGGCGCGGCGCCAGCTAAGAAGCCAGCGAGCAAGAAGAAGAAGACGGCCGGCGCGAAGGCTGGCTGCGGCGCAGGTACCTGCGGCTAGATCTTGCGTTGAACGCCATGCGTGCCCCAACTTCACTGCCAGATGCCGAACATCCTCGGTTACCTGCGGGAGTGGGGCTCGGGTTACGCTGGGAGTTTCTTGAGGAGCTGCTCGAAGCTCCCCCGTTGCCGCTAGCATTCTTGGAGGTATCTCCCGAAAATTACATGCGACGCGGCGGCTACTACCCGGAAGCGCTGGAGCGCGCCGGCACACGCTACCCGCTGGTCACACATGGGCTCACTCTCTCTTTGGGGAGCATCGAAGAGCCCGCTCCCGAATTTGTGAACGAGCTTCGAGCTGAGATCAGGCGCGTCAAGTCGCCCTGGCACTCGGATCACCTGTCGTTTTCGCGCACGGGGCAGCGGATGACTCATGAGCTGTTCCCCGTGGCGTTCAATCGGAATTCCATTCATCGCATCAGCGAACGGCTGAAGCGCCTCACCGACGAGCTGGGTGTGCCGATGCTGATCGAAAACATCACCTATTACATGGCGCCCGGCTCCCCCGAAATGCCGGAGCCGGAGTTCCTCGGCGAACTTTTAGAAGCAAGTGGAGCGGGGCTTCTGCTCGACGTGAATAACGTGTTCGTTAACGCCAAAAATCACGGGTTTGATGCGTTAGAATTCTTGCATCGCCTGCCTTTGGAGCGTGTAGCGGAGATCCACGTCGCGGGGCATGAGAGTTCGAAGTGGGACCTCTTGATCGACACTCACGGCGCTCGGGTGGCCCCTTCGGTGCAAGAGCTGTTAGCCTGGGTGCTAGCACGTACGGGCCCGTTGCCGGTGCTGCTCGAGCGAGATAACAACATACCCCCACTCTCGGAGCTGATGTGCGAAGTGCGGGAGCTGCAAGCAGTGTACGAGCAAGCGTTGCGGTCGAGGCTTCGTGGAGGAAATGAGGTGGGGTTTGCAGCAAGCCCTTGAAGCCTTCATCGAACGAGTCGTGTTTGGTGCTGAGATTCAAGTCACCGATCCGTCAGCGGTTGATGAGCTGTTGCGATCGTTGCAGGTTTCTGAAAATGAGTGCCAGGAGCTGCGTCTCCAGCTGCCGCGTGCCGTGGTCTATCGTCAATTGGTTCAGAGCACGCTGCGTGAGGCCATCGAACTGGCGTTGCCGCGCTTGGTTCAGCGAATGGGTGGAGTCTTCGATGAGTACTTGCAGAAGTTCCTACGAGAAGCTGGCCCTAGAACTCACTACCTGCGTGATGTTACTGCGGAGTTCTTGGACTTTTCTGAGCCCTTGTGGGATGCGGATCGGCGAGTTCCGCGCTGGGCGAGAGACTTAGCTCGACACGAAGCCTTGCGAATTGAAGTTGCGGCCTGCCGCCACTCCAGCTTCCCAGAGGTGCCCGAGGAGCTCAATCTAGCGGCGCCGGTGCGTTTCACTGAATCCTCGCGTCTGATGCACTATCAGTATGCCGTCCACGAATTGAGCGCAGAGCTTTCGGATCGAACGGAGCCAGAAGCTCGACCGACGGACCTCTTAGTGTATCGGAGCGCCGACCACGACGTGCGTTACCTCGAATTATCGCCATTAGCGGCCAGCATTTTAGGGAATCTGCTGAGCTATCAGCACTCACTCGGCCATGCGTTGTCCTTGGCCTACGCCGAACATGGCGTTGAGTTCAATGAGCAGCAGATGCATAGCACGGCCCTGCTACTGGCTGATCTCGCTGAGCGTGGAGCTCTCCTTGGACCCATGCACGAACGTTCTCAGTAAGGTATCCTGGCTCCTCAGAACTGAAGTAAGCTGAACCCGTTGCCGCCAACTTTGAGGAAAAAATGAGCGCGAAAGATCCCCTGAAGATCGTGGGTACGACCATTGCTGAAAAGTACCGAGTCGAGAAGCTCGTCGGGGAGGGAGGCTTTGCTGTGGTCTACCGCGCCCAACACACGATCTGGAATAAGCCCGTCGCCATCAAGTTCTTTAACGGGCTCTCGCATGTGCCTAGCGATCAGCACGAGCAGTTCCAGCAGGCGTTCATTCAAGAGGGAGCTTTGCTCACTGAGCTTTCTAGCCACACGGCCGGGATTGTTCAGGCGCGCGACGTTGCGAGCTTTACGACGTCAGACGGTCATTGGATGCCGTACATGGTTCTGGAGTGGCTGGAGGGGCTTCCGCTCGACGAACTGATCGAGCGAGAGAAGGTTCAAGGCAAGGGGCCCTGGGAGCTTGCGGAAGTTGCGCGTCTGCTGACGCAAGTGTGCGCGGCGCTCGACGTGGCCCATGGCAAGGGCATTGCCCACCGAGACATCAAGCCGGCCAATTTATTTGTGCTCGGAGGGCAGGGTCACAGCTCGGAATCTGTGGTGAAGATCTTGGATTTCGGCGTCGCGAAGATGATGAGTGAAAATACGGAGTTGAAGGCCGCCCTGAGTAAGACCGGGATGAATATCACCAGCTTCACTCCGCAGTATGGAGCGCCGGAGCAGTTCAGTCGGAGTTTTGGCGCAACCGGGCCCTGGACAGACGTGTTTGCGTTGGCGCTTGTCGGCGTAGAACTCTTGGCTGGAAGCTGTTGCTTGGCCGGCGATGGTATCGTGCAATTGGGCTTCGCCTCCGGAAACCCGGAGCGGCGTCCCACTCCGCGAGCGCTGGGCGTTGCCATTCCGGACAGCGTGGAGGCCGTCTTCGCACGAGCCTTGGCGGTGGCACCCGCTGATCGTTTCACGCGAGCCAAAGAGTTTTCTGATGCGCTGGGTCAGGCACTGCTCGAGGCGTCTTCGCGCGCCGAACGCCCCATCACTCGCCAGGCCGTCGCCGCGACCGAACTCGCGCCCAAAGCTCGCACGGAGCCGAGTTTGCGCAACCTCTCCAGCACCACGACTCCGAGTGAGATCTCACCGGGAGGGATTGAGCCCAAAAAGAACAAGATAGGCGTTGTCGTGTTGGTGGGTGGGCTCCTGGCTGGCGCGGCAGGTGTTGGCGTTTATCTGATGCCGAAGCCGCCTCCCCTGGAGCACGCCGCGACCGCCGCCCCAATTGTTGTGGCCACGCCTGTCTCGAGCGCTGAGGCCAAGCCATCGTGTCCTGCCAAAATGGTCGAGATCCCGGAGGGCCAGTATTTCCAAGGCTCTGACACGAAGGACGCTCCCGCGAATGAAAAGCCGGCTCATAACGTTCAGCTGGCGAGTTACTGCATCGATCTCTACGAGGTCACTGCAGCGGAGTACAAAGAGTGTTCTGACGCCGGCAAGTGTAAGCGTGCTCACGCCGAGGTGGATTGGCCCGGGATCCTGCCGAAAGACAAACAGCTCTACTCAACACTCTGCACGGTGGGGGATCCGGCAAAGTCCGATCACCCCGCGAATTGTGTGGATTGGCAGCAGGCAGATACTTTCTGCCGCGCCCAAGCGAAACGTCTCCCGACCGAGGCTGAGTGGGAGTACGCCACTCGGGGCCCCGATGGGCGCGTTTATCCGTGGGGTGATGAGCCGCCCACTCACGAACATTTGAACGCGTGTGGATCTGAATGTGTCGCTTGGGGTAAGAGCAAAAAGGTAACGCTCGACGCCCTGTATAACGAGGACGATGGATACCCAACCACCGCGCCAGTTGGAAAGTTTGAAAAAGGCCGCTCCCGGTTCGGTTTGTATGACGTCGTGGGTAACGTCTGGGAGTGGGTGGCAGACTATTATGCGGACTATGATCCCACCGATAAGAAGGATCCGGTGGGGCCGCCAACGGGTGAACGCCGCGTGATTCGTGGCGGAGCTTGGAACGGCTCATTCGCCACCTGGCTCCGGCCTTCGTTCAGGTATTCCAACGTTCCAGTCACGGTGAGCCATGGAGTTGGCTTTCGCTGTGCGAAGAGCAAATGACAGCGGCCCCGAGCAATTCTAAGTTGCCCAGGGCCGGCGTTGCAGAAGCTTTTAGCTTCGCGCGCGGAGTGTGCTCAGTAGCGGTAGTGCTCCGGCTTGTAAGGGCCTTCGACAGGAAGGCTGAGGTAGTCCGCCTGTGATTGGGTGAGCGTGGTGAGCTGTACGCCAAGCTTCCCGAGATGGAGGCGAGCCACCATTTCGTCGAGGTGCTTCGGGAGCACGTAAACTTGGTTCTTGTACTTGGCCTGATTTTGGTGGAGTTCCAGCTGTGCCAAAACCTGATTCGAGAATGAAGTGCTCATCACGAAGCTCGGGTGACCGGTGGCGCAGCCCAGATTGAGCAAGCGGCCCTCAGCCAACATCAGGATGCTGTGTCCATCTGCGAAGCGCCATTCGTCAAACTGGTCCTTAATGCGGATGCGTTCGGCGCCTGCGAGCTTGCTGAGCCCCGCCACGTCGATCTCGTTGTCAAAGTGGCCAATATTGCCGACGATCGCCTTATCTTTCATCTTCTGCATGTGGGCAGTGGTGATGATGTCTTTGTTGCCGGTGCAGGTAACAAAGATGTCGGCCGTGGCGATCACGTTGTCCAGCGTGTTCACTTCGTAACCTTCCATCGCCGCCTGCAAAGCGCAAATCGGATCGATCTCCGTCACGATCACGCGGCAGCCTTGACCGCGCAGCGATTGAGCGCAGCCCTTGCCCACGTCGCCGTAGCCACAGACCACCGCCACTTTGCCGCCGAGCATGACGTCGGAGGCGCGATTGATACCGTCAATGAGTGAATGCCGGCAGCCGTAGAGGTTGTCGAACTTACTCTTGGTCACACAATCGTTGACGTTGATGGCGGGGAAGGGGAGCGTTCCCTTCTTCTGCATTTCGTACAGGCGGTGCACGCCGGTGGTCGTTTCTTCGCTCACGCCACGGCACATTTCAGCAAAGCGGCTCCATTTTTTAGGCTCCGTTTTGGCTGTTCTGCGCATCACGTCCAAGATCACGCCCCACTCAGCGGCGTCGTTTTCGGCATCAAATTCTGGGATCTTGCCGGCGCGCTCGAACTCCGCGCCTTTCACGATCAAGAGCGTGGCGTCGCCGCCATCATCCACAATCTGCGTGGGCCCTGAGCCGTCTGGCCAGGTCAACATTTCTTCAGTGCACCACCAATACTCTTCAAGCGTTTCGCCCTTCCAAGCGAACACGGGGATGCCTTGGGGCTTATCCACAGTTCCCTTGGGGCCAACGGCGACTGCCGCTGCAGCGCTGTCTTGGGTGCTGAAGATATTGCAGGATGCCCAACGAACGTCGGCGCCAAGTGCGGTGAGCGTTTCGATCAGCACGGCCGTCTGCACCGTCATGTGCAGAGAACCCGCAATCTTGACTCCCTTGAGCGGCGCTTTTGCGCCGTGGGTTTTCCGCAGAGCCATGAGCCCTGGCATTTCCTGCTCGGCCAAACGGATTTCTTTTCGTCCGAATTCGGCGAGTGACAAATCTGCAACTTTGAATGTGGGTCGACCCATGATCTAGCCTCGTTGGTTATTTCGGTTCATTGGAACCATTCATCAATCCGGATGAATGGATGCTTCAGGCGGGGGCGGTCGTCAAGGGAGGAGCCAATAATCTGCGAAAAAAACCGGTGTAGGTTTGCTTTGCCGACCCGGTGGGGATACCCCTTGCCGACCCATGTCGGGCGAACCAGACCACCGCTACACGGGACCGAATCACCTCGGGCCGTCCCACAGCTCGCCGTATCCGACCAGCAGGTTACAGGGCCCTCTCTCGCTGGTTGATCTCGCGAAGGAGCTGGAGTTGGCGTCCGCGAGTGTCAGCTCGCATGCCGGCGCGCGCCTGCAAACGATCTTAGAACAGATGCGAGCGTTGCAGGTTCAAGCTCAAGAGATCTTGCAGAAAGCGAAAGCAGATCTCGATCTCCATCAGGCAGAATGCCGGTTTAAGCGCAGCGTGGGTCGGATTTATCATGTGTATCGCCGTCCGGATGAAAGTCTCTATTTCTCGATGTTGTCTCCGGAGGATCATTCAGGAGCAGCGCCGCACGAGTACGTTGCCAGTTACCGGCTGGAAGCGGATCAGTCCTTCACGCCCGCGGACGAAGTAGTGCGCGTGGATGCCGCACGCCTGGAGCTGGAACGGACGTTTTTGCGGCGGCTTTTGCCTTAGCTCACGGCAACCTTCGCAAGGTCGCACAGAGGCATCCGGCGCCGCGCGCCGCGCTCCGGCGCGTAGAGTCACTCTGATCGACACTGCGCATCTACGCCGACGAATGTGCCGCCGCCCGCGTGGTTGATGGCCTCCGCCGTCGAGGTCTGGACGTCGTGACCGCGAGTGAGGTGGGACTACGGGCGCAATGAGCAAGCATTGCGGGCACCAGGCATGCCTCGTATGCTTACCGGGTGGATTTTCGCACGAAGCTGCTAGCGACTCTGCGAGCTATTCAACCCGTTTTAGATGTACCTGGGGTGCTGGTCGCGGGCTCAGAGGTCCCGAACTTGCTTCAGCAAGATGCAGGCTCGTCGCTAATCGTGTCTGAAGATGTGGATATCGCCATTCCGATCGCTCGCCACCGGCAGGTCAAGCGTCGTCTAAAGCGAGTTCAGGATCTGGAACCCTCCCGTGAGGAGCCCTCAGTGTGGCTGCCAACCAAGCCTGGGCTGATGGAGGTCAACTTCATTGGAATGGATACGGAGCAAGTCAGGCCCGGAGAAACGTTCGTGTTTGACGACCCAGAGCTGCCGCTACTCGTGTTTGCCCACCTTGCGCTGCTTCGACCAGGAACGCCCATCATTGCCGATGGTGTTACGGTCCCGCTACCGCGTCCCGCTGGGCTCATGCTGGAGAAGCTCGTCACCGAGCGAAGCGGCGTGAAGGGGGACCGGGATTTGCTGGTTGTTCTGGGCCTGATTCTGACTGCGAGTGCCGATGATCTCGCGGAAGTAGTCCAAACCTACGCCACGCTGGCCCATGAGCTTAGGCACGCAATTCGCGCCAATCTCACACTGCTTTCCCTGCTGGAACCACACGCGAACATGCCGGATCCGCGCGCCTATCGTCAACGAGTTACGGATTTGTTCGACCAGCTCCCATCCCCGGACGTGAGCACATGAGTCAACGTCTGCAAGTGAGGGTGCGCCAGATCAAGGAACGCGAGGCTATCCGGGCATGGGAATTTCGTCAGCGGCACCATAGCAAGGGGGCCTGGTTTAGGTTGAGGGAGGTGCTCGTTTATGCGGAGACCGCGTGGGCGATCGGCCCTGAGGATGCTGCGGTCTTGGTGGCAAGCGGTGCTCTTCCGCTCCCCGTAGGCCACGAGCTGTATCCCCAAAAAAACATATTCGTCCTTTCAAGCGTGGACCTTTTAGCGTTGGCAAGCCGAATCAAGGTCCCCATGCGCCTTGGCCCCGAGTTGCTTGGCGCCGAGAATCTGGTGCTAGTACACTTTGAGTCCATTGGGAAAGCCAAGGAACACTGAGTCAAGCTCAACTCCAACCCATCTGTCCGCGCTACGCCTGAGCAAGATCAGTGCCCGCCCCCGTAGACCCGATTCTGCGCATTTTTGTACAGGCACTGATGCTCGCGGAGGCAGGTGTTCAACTCTTCGGACAGTCGCGCGTTGACAGACGGCGTCTATGTCCGCGACGCCACAAGTGACGCTCTAGTCTTCCACACTCTTCCTACGCCCACCCAAGCCCAAGTCGCCTACATCGCCCGCCGCACGGCACAACGCATCGAGAAAATCCTCCGAGCAAACGGCCGCTCCTCGACCGTGCATGCAAGACGGGCAAGACGAGGACCCGCCCAAGCTCTGCTCCGATGAGCCCGGCCTTGCTGCCTGCAATGCCGCTGCGGCGCGCGAAGTGGGCTTATCAGCTCCGCATGGGGGTCGCCGTGACTGCTCCTTGAGCTTCGGTGACGTGGTGAGCAGGGTCAGAGTGCTGTCGGCTAGGTGGCCTGCTCTTGCCGATGCTCCCCCTTCTGATCGATTTGGCACTTCGAAAATCTCGCCAAGCTCAAAGCGTCGGGGTGCTTTGAAAGAGGCAGCGCCATTGGAACTGGTGTTTGCGTCAACAAAGTCGGCAAAAGCGTCGAGCTTTCGTCGCGTGTGGTCGGCTATATTCGCGTGCGCGCGGAGAACTTGGCACGCGCGAAGGAGCTTGTTGTGGGCAACCCCGTATTCGAAGGAAGCGGAACCGTTGAGATCCGGGAGCTGCCAAAGACGTGAATCAGGCGCGACAATGACATCCGAAGTCTACGTGAGCACCGACGTCGAAGCCGATGGCCCAATCCCGGGGCCCAATTCCATGCTGAGCTGCGCCGCTGCAGCTTTCAGTGCAGACAAGGAACTCATCGGAACGTTTGCCGCAACCTCGAGACCCTCCTCGGCACAGGCTACCGCGACTCTACCAAGCGCAATATGCCCAAGCGATGGTTCGACAAGGTTCCCCACACTCACGTCGCGCTCGACGGCGCCCTCGAGAGCGGCTTGCGCTTGCCGATGCTCCTCGTTCTGATCGATTTGGCACTTCGAATGTCTTACGCTCCCTAGAACTATGACGTTTCTAAGAAATCTTGGGTTGTCGAATCGATCGAAGACGCACTGTGCGCTCCCAGGAATTCTCGGTGCAATAGCACTTGTTAACTGCGGTGGCAGCACCGTCACGACCGCGCATTGCAGCACGCAGGCTCTCGACCCAGCACCTGAGGGTCCAATCGCCGTTGGAGCCGTGGGCTCCATTCGACGGGACTATTGGCTGGGCTTAGGCGACATGTCGTTCGTGACAACTTTTCGGGATGAGATTTCCCTTACGACGCCTTCTTCTGGCACAGACAAGCTAACGTCTCTGCAGACCCACGGCTTTATTCCAGGTGAGGAGGGGAAGAGCAGCGATTACGCCAACAACTTTGGAGAACGCATGCGGGGCTTTATCAAGGCCCCGACGACGGGCGCCTATCAGTTCCTCGTGTCAGGCGACAACCAGGTCCAGTTCTTTCTCAGCACAGACGAGCAATACGCGTCGATCTCGACCGCAATAAATGGCTGTACGAGCGCCGCCCAGGGTGGCAACTGCGTCACGTCCACCGCAGAAAATCGGAACTTCACCCTCGCAACGAGCTTCCTAGAACCGCGACAGATATCGGCACCGATTCAGCTACAAGCCGGCAAATTCTACCTTTTTGATTGGTACCATCGGGAGGGAGCAGCCAACACGCACGCCCTTGTTAAGTGGGCAAAGCCAGGCGAGTCGGTTGCGAATCCCGCTCTTCTCGAAATTGTGCCTTCGTCGGTCCTCTACTATCCCGAATTGACTCGCTCGCCGTCCGGGTCGGGAGGCACGGGCGGGGCTCCCGTCGTGCGTTCGGGTTGCCCTTAGCAATCGAGTTACTGCCGCACACAGAGGTCGTGCCCTTTACAGCGTCGTCAGTGAATGCCGATCGAATTCGGAAGGATGGCGGCAATCCGCCCTTGGGGGTGCGTCCTTTGTTGAAAGCAAGCACCTCAGTGCGGAGATCTGTTTGCACGTGTGTGAAGTGGGCTTCTCAGCCCCGCATGGAGTTTAGTAGGCGTGCGCGCCACTCGACGCGCTACTCTTTGCTCTCCGCGCGCCAGGCTGTGAAGTACGCAGTATGGCGCGCTTCCCATGCCCTGGCCGACTCGGCAAAGAGGCGCGCCGCAATCGGCTCTGCGCGGTCACGCCGCTTCCTCACGGCGATCTCGATGGCACGGTGCACGACTTGGTGCTCGTCGGATTCCAATTCCATCGGGAGCTCTGGGATCAGTGCTTTCAGGTCCGCGAGGTCGTGATCTTCGCCCAAAATGTCCGCAAGATCGTGGGCTTTTTCCGCTTCTGCTCCCAAGATCTCAGGCCACATTGGGCGCAAGAGTTCCAGGTGGTGGAGGTGGTGTTTTGTGGCGCGGCGGCTGGCATGAAAGTCCTCCGCGTCGTCCGTCCTCAAAGCTTTTCGAAACCGCCGTCGTGCTTGCCGATACGTGTTGGTCAGTGCGAAACTCACAACGCTCCACGAGCAGGATTCAGTCTTGAGCAGTGAGATGCGGTCACTCGTCGCGAGTAAGGCGTCACACGCCCCTTGTAGCCGATCTGGCAGGCAACTCTGCTGCTTCACGTTTGCGGAGTGTTGCAGAAGAGCTTGCGACATCCGCTCCGCGAGTTCGGGCTGATCATGGGCAAAGCCACGGTTCACCATCACCAAGGTGTCGCTGATGGCGCGCGCCGCGCGCAGCGGCGCAAGTTGACGGCCAACATCAGCAAGGGATGCATCGATCACAGCAAAGTCGCTGCCAGAGATCGTGGTTCCTAAGGCTCTCAGCACGGCTCGCAGACGCTTAACGGCTTTCCGCGTTTCGTGGATTCGCTTGTCTATGGTTTCTTCATCGGACAACAGCAACGCGACCACGCACGAGATCTTGCGAATGGCCTTTTCCCGCAGTTGGTTGCCCAGGGCACGCGGCGATCCAAGCTCAATGGGCATGGTGTGTAGGTTGGTCCGAATGAGAGACTCCACTACTATGCAGATGCACAGGAAGGCTGTGGTGGGGTCCAATGGAATAGAAGTTCAATAATAATTCCAGTTAGTTGGAGATCTTGGGGCAGTAAATTTTATGTTGCCGACAGCGGGGGCGCCGGACAGCTGACGTCGTCGCATGCACCAGAGGAAACCCCATCGCTCTCGGGCGAAACGTTCGTGACGGTCGCCGGGAGGGCGTCCGCGCGCGCCTCCAGCAGAAGCGCTTGAAGCTCGGCTCCGAGTAGTAGATCCTCGTGCGCGCCGAACACCTGACGACGCAGCCGCCCGCAAGCATCGATGAGCACCGTCGTCGGTGTTCCCTGCATCGCGTAGGCTCGCATCGTCTGCGGAATCGGGTCGCCATCGTCGGTGGGTGCATCGACGCCGACGGGGAACCTCACGCGATACTCGTGAAGGAACGCCCGGAGCGACTCGACGCGCATCGCCTCGTGGTGTTCGAAGACGGTGTGCATGCCGACGACCGTCAAAGGAGCGCCAGCAAAGAGCTCAGCCACCCGCTGCGCCTGTGGGATGCCACGGGCGACGCAACCGGGGCAGAGCATCTGGAATGCATGCAGCAGGACGACCCGCCCGCGAAGTCGCGCGAGACTGAGCGGCTCGGGCGAGTTGAGCCAGGTCGTCGTTCGCCATTCAGGAGCAGGTCGCAGTTCCATCAGAAGTCCCCGTCCTTGATGTACGGATGGCTCCACAAGGTGAGCTGGAGGAGGCACGACTTCACCCACGCTGCGTACATCTTCTCGACATCCTCGGACGGGTGGCCCTTCTTCCCGAGGAACGGGCGAAGCGTGAACGTCACGGGGAAGATGAGCGCGAAAAGGTTGCGGAAGGGCACGATCGCCGTCGAGCTGGCCTCATCGGTCTTGTTCTTCTTCGCGCGGTGATGCCTGAGCCCGATCTCGTGTTGATAGTCGAGCCACGCCTGGTCGTACTCCGCGCGCGAGGTGTCGAGGATCCACTGGCCGAACCGCTTGCGGACCGCACCGAGGTACTCGCCGAGCGGCTTGCCGTCCGTCTTCGCCGTGAACGAAGCAAGCAGGTGCGCGTTCGAGCCGACGAAGCCGTACCAGACGTCGAGGATCGCTTCGACGTGGTCCTTCACGACGTCGTGGGACATGCGCAGGTACTTCGCGTCTTCGTCGCCGAAGAGAACGCTTTGCTTCATCTGCGCGAAGTCGTCGAGCGTCACTGGTGAGCGCTCGACCGCCGAGGTGCCATGGGTGTATCC
>CAZSUA010000038.1:0-16507 GCA_964609655.1 uncultured Polyangiaceae bacterium
CCTTTGCTGCCTTTACGCGCCGAGCATCGCCGTGAGTAGCATGCCGGCACCTGCCTCATAATTGGGCCGGGCCGTCACGGTCGCACGTGCGGTATGGACATGTGGCGTGGGTCGGTCGTGGCTAAGTAGCGCCGAGCACGCCAACCCGAGTTTTTGGACTCCCGCCGGCCCATGGGCATATAAACGTCATCAAATTTTCTCGAACATCACCTGTTTGTCACGTCGATGTCACACGATAAGGCGACTTCTGCCCCCGTCAAAAGGAGCACTCGTTTGCCTACTCAGTTGAATTTCAAAACCTTTCTTCTTCTCTGCTCGTGCTTTTTAACACTGACCCCGGGCGCCTTCGCCCAAACGGCTCCCCCTGCTGAGGCGTCACCTCCGACTGAGCCTGCCGCTGGCCAGGTCAGCGCCCCCGAAGCTCCCGTGCTCCCGCAGAAGCTCGCGGTGGGAACCCAAGGCACTTTCCAGCCGAGCGCCCTGCTCCAAGGCTGGTGGGTACTCACGGATAGTCGAAAGACGACATCCACGTTTCGTTTGCGTCGCGCCGAGCTCAAACTGAAGGGCACGATTATCCCAGAGCTTTGGGACTACGCGGTGATGATCGATCCTGCGAAAACACTCAAATTCGGTACACAAGCCGTCGCCGTACAGAATCAAACGCCGGCTCCTGTGGCGCCTGCGGCCACTGAGCAAGTGACGGTGCTGGCCCCGCCCACCGATACTTCGATCCTTCAGGATTTCTACGTCACATTCGTGTCGGCCTATTCCAATGTGTCGGTCGGTCAGTTCAAGACCCCGCTCAGCTGGGAAGGCTACAACTCGGCTTCGCAGATCATCATGCCCGAACGTGCGCTCGTTTCGCGAACGTACGGAGATCGTCGCGATCTCGGGCTGCGCGCGGAGAAGGCTTTTGGCCCGATCAGCTATCTGGTCACGGTCACGAACGGTACAGGCGTGAATCGTCTGGACGACAACAATGACAAGGACGTCGCGCTTCGTGTTGAAGTGAAGCCGGATCCGGCCCTGATGGTCGGTGCAGTTGGCTCATCCAGCGTGGGCGCTCGCAAGGATGCCTCTACCAAGGATCGCCTTGAGCTCGATGCCCGTACGGACGTTTCGAACTTCATCGGTCAAGCTGAATACATTTATGCTTGGGATGGCGTTGGCGCCGCTCGCAAGCAGGGGCACGGCGCATACGCCGCCTTCGCTTACACTTTGTTGGAGCGCATTCAGCCGGTGCTGCGCGGAGGGTTCTTGGACCCGGACACCAAGCTCTCGAAGAACAGCTTTTGGCACTACGAGCTCGGCGCCAACTACCTGATTCAAAAGAACGAAGCCAAGCTACAGGCTAGCTTCGGCATCTCCGATCCAGAGGCCAGAGGCGCACCTGCCGAGCGGCTCTTCATTCTCAACGCTCAGGCCCAGTTCTAAGGAACGACGCGAGAAAGAGCCGCGAACACTCAAGGAGCGTCACAGGCTATCCATTCGGATAGCTTCTGGTGTTCTTCGATTACGGCCACTTAAGCTTGATCAAGAAGCCATCGATGGACTGGGGGATCAGAGTCTCGGTTGGCGTGATCAGCGCATCGCCCGTGCTGCCTGTCACGTAGATATCTCCATTGGGCGCGACGGCCAGATCGGTGACTGTAAGATCCGCAAGGTCCATGATCCAGAGCAACTTTCCTGCAGGATTGACGCTGCCGATGAAGGCACCGAGGCCACTCAGCGTCCCTTCGGCGGGAGTGGTGCCTCGCGTGATCGCAGCACGATGATAACCTGAAAAGATCAAGTTGCCGCTCGCATCCAACGCACTGGCGTAAATCCCATCATTGGAAATGCTCCCCATCGGCAACGACCACTTCAAAGTGCCGGTTAACGGATCATGGCCGGTGATTAAGATATCTCTCAGGCCAACAGCGGTTGCCGTTCCGCCGAGAGTGAGCGTTCCCGAATATTCGCTGAGCTCGTACAGCACCGAGGCCTGTGCAGCGATCTCAACCTTACGACCTTTAGCGCCGGCTGTGCTGCCTCCTCCGATCACCTTCGTCCAGAGTGACTGACCATTGGCGGAAAATGCGGCCAAAAAGCTATCGTTTCCACCGCTTGTCGCAACGAGCCCCGCGCCGAAGTCGAGGGCCTCCCAGAGCTGTCCAGTCAGGTAAAATTCACCCGTAGCGGAGGATGTGCAGCCGGCGATGTCGTTGGCACCGCCACCAGGGTTGGTCCCCGGAAACACTTTGCCTTGCGTCAGGGCGGCGAAGCTGGCGTTCAATTGCGCCATACCGAAACTATTCCCTGCCGAAAGGGTCATCGCATTCACTTTGAGCGACGTGTTGATGTTCACTCCGAGCCAGGTGCCTGCGATGCACGGCTGAAGCACTTCGGTGCCGCCGCCGATATGGACGGCTGATTGGACGGTCCCCGCGAAGGTTAGCTTGAGGAGGTACGAGGTGGCTTGGCCAATGCCCACCAGGTTGCCCGCCGGGGTGTTCAAAGTTCCCGAGAACACGCCCGCCACGAGGAGGCCGTTGGTGATGACTTTGAGATCGCGCGGTGCGTTGAAGGCGAAGCTAGAAAACAAGCGCTGATGCCATTGATAGGCGTTGTCGGACGAAAATGAGGCGATGAGCGAATCGGGAGTACCTGAGCTCACCACGCCGGGTGCGAGTATCACATCGGCGTCGACATAGGCACCCACCACGACGTCACCTGCGGGTGTCACAGCGACCGTTTCTGCCGAATCATCTCCAAAGCCACTGAACAAACGCCCCCAAATAATCGCTGGCAAGATCGGTCCAATATTTCCACTTCCGCCAGTGCCTCCCAGATTAACTGCTCCGCCCATTGCGCTCCCGCCTTGCGCTGCACCACCCATTGAACTCCCGCCTTGTCCTGCACCGCCGAGACTCATTCCCCCTTGCGCAGTACCACCGAGATTCATCCCGCCTGTCGCAGGCGGAGGATCGATTGGTTTGAGATCGTAGCCAATACGCGCGCAGGCGCTGAGCAAAATCGCCGCACACGTGGCGCAGACGCGCCAGTTACTTGCGACTCGAGGAGAAGTGCCGTGAGGCATGCGTTAGAGCAGTACGGCCCAAATAGCGGTCAAGCTTAGCGATGGCCCTCTTGGAAGGAGTCATTCCTTTCTACGGCTAGTTTCGCGGAACTTCTCGTCTGTGGGTGAATGTGGGGTTAGAGCACCAGCTGGGTTGGCCCCGGAGGCCGTGTCTTGATCACAATCGCTGCGGTTGTTCGCTCTACTAAGCTCTCGGATTTGGCGCGTCCGCTCGAATGCAAGAGTGCGATCACTTCGCCGCGTCGCACGGGTGCAGCCAGCTTGTGCAGCAGCACAATCCCCGCTTTCGGATCCACCGCCTGATCCGTTTGAGTTCGACCTGCTCCAAGATCGACTGAGACTAAACCGAGCTCCAGGGCATCCATCCCAAAAATGAACCCCGCACGTTTCGCAAGCACGGGAACCGGCTTCTTGCACTGAGGCAGCAAGCTGGGTGTTTCTGCAACACGCGCGTCGCCGCCGTGAGCCGCCACCATGCGCGCGAAGACTTCAAGTCCCTTCCCGGAACTGATCGCCTTCTGGAGCAGTGCGCGGGCCTGCTTCCGACTCGTAGCAGCACCTGCCACCATCAGCATTTCGATGCCAAGTGCGAGCGTGAGCTCCACAACGTCGCTTGGCCCTTTGCCCTGAAGCACGTCGATGGCCTCGCGAGTTTCCAGTGCATTCCCAATGGTAAATCCAAGCGGTACGGACATGTCAGTCAGCAGCGCCACGACCTTCCTGCCCGCACCTTGTCCAACCTTCACCAGCATCTTCGCAAGCGCTTTGGCTTGCGCCAAATCCTGCATGAAAGCGCCACGCCCGCACTTCACATCCATCACGAGCGCATCGGAAACGGTCGCAAGCTTTTTCGAAAGGATACTAGCAACGATCAAGGGAATGCTCTCGACCGTGGCCGTTACATCGCGCAGCGCGTAGAGGCGTTTGTCTGCGGGAGCGATCTCAGCTGTTTGCCCCATGATCGAGACGCCGACCGTGCGCACGATCTCGGCGAAACGCCGGGCACTGATGTCCACGCGATATCCCGGGATAGCTTCCAGCTTGTCGAGCGTACCTCCGGTGTGTCCGAGCCCGCGGCCAGCCACGGTGGGCACCGCAACGCCACAAGCTGCAACCAAGGGCCCCAAGCAGAGGGTGATCTTATCGCCAACGCCTCCAGTTGAATGCTTGTCCACCTTAAATGCCGTTACAGATTTCAGAGAAAGCTGGCTGCCGGAGTGCTGCATGGCTTGGGTGAGCGCCACTGTTTCTGACAACGACAAACCATTCAGGAAGGCGGCCATGAGCCAGGCGCTCATCTGATAGTCAGGGATCTGACCGGCGGTGTAAGCCTGGATAAATGCCTCCAGCTCGGCGGCGCTGTGGACCAGCCCTTGGCGCTTTTTGGTGATCACACGGACGGGATTCAGAGCCATGCCGCTGATTTTATCGTGGAAGTAGCGGGGTGGGCGGCATTTGTGGAGAGTTCAGCGTTTGCAGGCTCCCCGATGCGCTCTTGCATAAGTTAGGCTCCCTCGAAATGGCCGAGACCTCGCGCGTAAAAAGGCTCCCCCGTGGCAGGCCCAGTGGGCGTTTCACTCAGCATCGTCGCATCGACAAGCTGCGTGAGCTGCTAGAAAAGAATCCGCGCGGCATCACACTCTACGACATGGCGGCGTCGTTGAAGGTGACTCCGCGCACGATGCGCCGCTACCTGAAGGAGGTGCAGCTCGAGTACGAGCTGGAGTCGAAGCCCAGTCGTGGCGGCGGCCCGGCGTTGTGGAACGTGAAGGCGGGAGAAACTCCAAGAAAAGTGGAGCTCCGTCGCACGCAGATCTATGCACTTTTGGCAGCGCGGCGTTTGTTTGAACCCATGCGCGGCTCGGCACTCTTCGATGAAATTGCACTCGCGACCGATCGCTTGCGAGCTTTTGCGCAACGGCCTGGGCGTGGCCCCAATGCCGGCATTGCCGACGCAAGGCTCGAAGAGCGCTTTCTCTATTTGCCGTATGCGCCTAAGAATTACGCTGAAAAAACCGACGAATTAGATGATCTTTTTCAGGCGGTTTCAGACTTGCGGCCGCTCTCCATGGCGTACCGAAGTGGTCAGCGTGCGAGCGAGGAGCGTATCGTCGTTCATCCGTATGCCTTAGTGTTGCACCGGGACTCTATCTATTGTGTGGGTTTTCACGTGGCGCGCGATGAGATCCGCACCTTCGTGCTGGATCGTATGCGAGACACGCAGTGTGCCTACACAGAAACGTTTGAGCTCCCGGCAGATTTTAACATCGACGAGTTCTTTCAGGGCGAATTTGGCGTATGGAAGAGCGAAACGCGTCACAAGGTGATCATCGATTTTGATGAGCACGCCGCCGAATATGTGCGAATGCGCAAAGTGCACAACACACAGAAGCTGGCCGGAATCGCGGGTGGTGGGGTTCGGCTCACGATGGTGGTGGGCAACCTCAATTCAGTGGTGAGTTGGGTGCTTGAATGGGGAAAGCGTGCCCTGGTGGTTGAGCCGCAGGAGCTTTTGGAGCGGGTGCGTTCGGAGTTGGAAGGGGCGCTCAGCCAGTATTCGGCTCCGAAGAAGCCAAAAGTGCGCGCATGAGTGCCCAACTCAAAGCTTCGCTCCCTGAACTCTATCAACAGCTATTGCCGAGCCCATGGCTCGACCTCAACGTCGAGGAGAAACGTTCGACTTGCAATAACTGCGCGATGTGCAGCGTGCCGGAATTTCCAGGTGGCGTGCAGTTCGTGCCAAGTGCCAAGTGTTGTACCTTTTGGCCAAGTCTCCCCAATTATCTGGTGGGGAGCCTGCTCGCCGATCGCTCCGGCCGGTTTCTAGAAGGGCAGCGTCGAATGCGCGCACAGATCCAGGCGGCCGTCGCAGCCACACCGCTCCAGGCGGCCGTCACAACCACGCCGTTCGGAGTGGGTCCTGCTGACGAGTACCTGGAGCGGCTTCATGCGAATCGCACCGCCGAATTTGGACGGAACGAGAATTTGCTCTGCCCTTATTTTGAACGCGGAAGTGGCGGTTGCACAATTTGGGCGCACCGCGACAGCGATTGCACGAGCTTTTTCTGCAAGTTCGAGAATGGGCGCCACTTTGAGTTTTGGCGGCAATTGGGAGCGACTTTGGCGCTGATCGAGCGCGGACTGAGTGTCCACGCCAAACAGATTGTGGAGCAAGAGTTCACTTTCGAGAGCGACCCCGAGCGTTTCTATGTGCGCACCTTTTCGTGGGTAAGCCAGTTAACGGCTGAGCAACTCCCGAGCCTTCTCGGCGAGCCCTGGCAGCGTCGCCAGCATGAGTTGGCGCGAGCTATGGACCAGCTTGTTGACCCGCCACCCCCGGAACGTGTTCGCTTGGCGCGCAGGCTGACAGTCATGAAAAGTGAAGCACTCGTGTCGCTGCAAACCTACAACGAATACGATCCTCTCGTAGTGCCTGGCACTATATTCTCAACGCTCGAAGCCGCGGGAGAGCACGGAGTTCCGTTGGCGGAGCTGGCAGAATACGCGCAAGCGCTGCTCAATCACGAAGTGGTAGAAGGCGTCTAGCAAGCTCGTGCCAATCCATGAGCGAGGGAGCGAAGGAGCGAAGGAGCGAAGGAGCTGTACTTCCGTAAAGGAGCGAAGGATCTGTCTTCCGCAAAAGCCCCTGCAGCCTCCAAGACCGATAGTAAGCATGCTTACTATCTCTGAAACACAAAAAGGGAGCCCGCTCCCCGCGCTCAGAATGTGTTGCTCTTTAAACGCGGCGGCGCGTAGAAACTCCCTCACGCCAAGGGCGTTAGCGACAAAGATGACATAGGTGGATTGGTTGCCGCTTTGTACGAGTGGCCCAGCACCGGCACGACGCTTGAGCGGCCGGCTACTGACGCCAAAAACGCCGACAGCATCCCCACCGCAAGCAAGTCCTGTTTTTCATCTACAAGCACTCAACGAGAGCGCAATGATTGTCTGAGGTAGGCCAGGGTTACGGCGGCCGAATCGGACAGTGCATGGACCAAAAGGCCTGGGCCGCTACGGTACCGCTCGATACTCCTGATAATATCCAATCACCCGACCCACGTAGGCCTGCGTTTCCGCATAAGGTGGAATGCCGCCGTAGCGCATCACCGCGCCTTCTCCCGCATTATAGGCAGCAACCGTGAGCTGCAGATCGCCGCTGAACAGATTCGCTAAGATGCGAAGATAGCGTGTGCCACCCAAGATATTTTGGCGCGGCTCAAACACATCGCTGATCAACATGCGTTGGGCTGTCTCGGGGATCAGCTGCATCAGCCCTTGCGCATTGGCCGGCGAAACAGCGCGCGGATCAAAATCGCTTTCAACTTTGATCACCGCTCGAATCAAAGGCTGTGGGATCTGATACAGCAGCGAAGCTTCGGCAATCGCCGCATCGTAGCGGGAGCGCCGTTCCGGCGACCTATCGGAGGGCATCGCAATGCTTGGCGCAGCCGCTTCAGCTACACGCTTTGGCTTGCGTGAATTCGTGATACTCACCACCCCGTTCTCGTCCACACTGGTCTGGATGTCCGCTTGTGCGCTCATGCCGAATAAGAGCGTCGCCAATGCAACGGCCTGGGCAGCGCGGCTCAAGCCGGCTCGAGGCCTGGAGCTGAAGGGGTAGGGGAGCTTCACAGGTACAAAGGTAGAGCAACGCCGCTCGCCAAGGTCGTATTCCCTTCGAAACGATCCAAACTGAAAGAGCGAATGGAGACATTGTCAGGATAAATTTAATATTACTGATTTTATTTTTGACATTGTCGCTGTCGGTCCTATGCTCAGTGTCGTGGACGGCGGCGTTTTCGGAAATCACCAGCTCGGCCTCGCAGCGCTACGCGACGGAGATTCAGAGTTACTTCAGTTCGGCGCGCCCAAGGGTCGCCAAACGCATTCAACAACCTCGGAAGGAGCACGAACGTGATCTCTTCTCAGCAACTGGGTGAGCGGCTCGCCGACGCTCGGAAGCGCAGCAAGTTAACGCAGGCGCAGGTGGGTGAACGCCTGAGTGTCTCGCGCACCACGATCGTCGCCATTGAGAAGGGCGAGCGGAGGCCGTCCAACGCTGAGCTTCTTCAGCTCGGCGACATCGTTGGCGCCTCCGTTCACGATCTCCTGCGCGAAGGCTTGGTGCGGGCTCAGGTTTCACCACGCTTTCGGATGAGCGTAACCGACCCTGAGGTGCCCGGGATCCAAGAAGCCGTCGAGCGTTTGCGCGCGCTGGGTGGGCGCTACGTCGAGCTTGAGCGAATGCATGGACTGCACCCGGCTCGCGCTCCACTCGAAACGCTACAGACCTATCGGATTGAGCTTGGGTCACCCAACGGCATGGACGCGAGGCTTGAGGGAGAGGACGCTGCGCGCACGATCCGCGGCATGCTCGGAATGGGGGACGAGCCAGCACTAGAAATCGATGAGCGCTTCGAGGCCGAGGCAGGGCTCCGAATCTTCTACCTGGACCAGCTGCCGGCGAAGCTAGCGGCATTCTTACTCTGGAGCGACGAGATTGGGGCGTGCGTCGCCATCAACCGTGCGCACCCTGTCGAACGACAACGCTGGTCCCTTACCCACGAACTCGGCCATTTTCTGCGGGACCGGGAGGCTGGTGACGTTTTGGAAGATGGGGACTCGTTTCAACAACCGGCTGAAGTATTCCCCGAAGCGTTCACCAAGGAGTTTCTTCTGCCAAGTGCAGGCGTTCGCAAACGCTTCACGGAGCGATGTCGAGCGGGGAAGTTCACGCCCATCGATCTTCACGGATTAGCTCGCACTTTCGGTGTCTCCTTTCATGCAATGGCCGTTCGGCTCGAGGAGATGCGTCTCCTCCCCCGCGGGAGCTACGAGAAGATCGTGCAGAGTCGTCTTCGTCCGCAAGACCTCGGCCCCCGTGAAGGCCGCGCCAAGCCATCGCTGCTTCGGTTGGGGCTACCCGAGCGATACGTTGCGTTGGCCGTCTCAGCCTACGACCAAGGAATGCTGAGCGAGAGCGAGTTCGCCGCGATTCTCGACACCGACGTCGCTACCGCTCGGGCCGTATTCCAGGAGCATGAGCGCATCTCGCTCGGCGACGGAACGCAAATGCGCGTCGACTTCACCGCCGCCGATCTTCGAGCGGGCTGATCTCCACGATGACCCGAAGGCTAGTCATCGACTCGTGTTGCATGCTCAACCTACTGGCGACGCGACGCGAAGTCGAAATCGTTTCCGCGTTGAAGCTCAGCCTGCTCGACACGCCGCAAACCCGTGGCGAACCGCTCACGCTCTGGACGCCACCCGACGCAGAGGGTCTGCGTGTCAAAGAGGCGACGTCCACTGACGCGCTACGTCGTGCCGGCCACCTGCAGACCCATTCGCTCGACAGCGAGGCGTTGATGGATGCTTTTGTCGACGCTGCGGCCAGAATTAAGGACACGGACGCATCGTGCATCGCGCTCGCTGGGGTGCTGAAGCTGCCCTTAATGACGGACGACCAAAAGGAGCGCCGCGTTGCACGCGCACTCTTCGCATCGATCGAGCTCGTTTCGACGCTAGACGTGCTCGCCGAGGCAGAGCACGCTTTCGATTGGTCGCCCGAGGAACTCGGAAGTGTTGCGCTCGCTCTTCGGTGGCGAGGCAACTTTGCGCCCCCGCGTCAGGACCCTCGGAGTGGTTGGTACGAGGCGCTGCTCGGGGGATGACGGGGAAGCGTTCCGCCAGGTCGTGGGAGGATTCTGCATTGTGGCATGATCGCGCATCTCGGCGAGTCCGGGGTGCCGACTAGCATGAAGATTCATAGATTACCTATGAATCTTCATATCGACGGGGACGCCCTCGTGCGCTAAAGTCCTGGGGGATGGAGATCACGCGGGTGGCAGCGCGGTGGATTTCCTCGCTCATTCCTGGCCAAAACGAACCAGAGCAGCATGAAGTGGCGACAAGACTTCATTGATACGTTTCTCGAACGAGATCTGCCTCAGCTGGGCTTTCGCATTCCGGGAACCACGCTGCGCCGTTTCTGGTCGATGTTGGCGCACGTCCACGCGCAGATTCTAAATTGGTCAGAACTTGGACGCGCTATGTCTGTCAGTGACATGACGGTCCGTCACTACGTCGACCTCTTGGCTAGCACCTTCATGGTTCGTGTGCTTCCACCCTGGCACGAGAACATTTCCAAACGGCAGGTCAAGGCCCCGAAAGTCATGATTCGTGACTCAGGACTACTCCACGCTCTTCTCGACATCGACGGCGCACGTAGCCTCGATGGGCATCCAAAGGTCGGTGCTTCCTGGGAGGGATTCTGCATTGAGGCCCTGAGCGCGCGTCTGAGCGCTCGCAGTGATCAGTGCTTTTTCTGGGCCACGCACGGAGGCGTTGAGCTGGACTTGCTCGTCGTTTCTGGAAACCAGAGACGGGGGTTCGAGATCAAACGAACGGTTGCGCCCACCGCGACCGCGTCGATGCACACGGCCCTCCGCGATCTCAAATTGGATTCGTTAGACGTCATCTACGCCGGCAAGGAAACATTCCGCCTGACCCCCGAGATCCGCGCCGTGGGGCTGTCGCGGATCTGGTCGGATATTGTTGCGCGCTGAGTCGGGATGGCGTCAGGGGTTGGCACTAAGTGTATAATATTGCTAATATTATTAAGAATTCTGGCGGCTGAAGTGTCGTGTTCCACGCCGCCCATCTGAGTTTTGGCACCGGTCGGCTTTGCGACAGTCTGCGGAATACTTCACACTGTACTTCACATCCGCGTATCTAACCCTTACTGTGCCTTTATGAGCGCCACCGGCGACCGACCCCGAACAAACGCCGTAGACCCGCTCGTAGCGCCGCCTCCAGTGGAGGTACCCCTGAAGGACGCGCCCCTCGTGCGCGTCATCGCGCAGTTACGCTTCCCGGAGATTCTTTCGGTCGAGCAACGGGACTTCGTCGCGCCTTTCCAGGAGGCGATCCGGAGCAAGTATCCTGTGCTTCGTCAGGAGCAGACGCTCGGCTTTCTCGTGGGTCCGGGCAGCCACGCCCCCGCGAAGCCGCAGATCGCCTGGCGGTTCACCGACACTGAGGGGCACTGGCGCGTCTCGCTCACGCCCGAGTTCTTAGCGCTTGAGACCACGAAGTACGTGAGCCGCTCCGATTTTTTCGGGCGGCTAAAGGTGGTCGCCGAGGCCCTTGATGAACACATCGAACCCGGTCAGCTCGATCGTCTTGGCGTCCGATATGTCGACCGCATTACTGGCGTAGCGGTCGACGACATCGACAAGTTGGTGCGCTCTGAGGTTCGCGGTATCTCTGGAACGATCGCTGCGGCTCATACGATCCACTCGATCTCGGAGTCGATGTTCGAGCTGCCTGGAGCACGCTTGCTTGCGCGTTGGGGTTGTCTTCCTCCTGGCGCTACTGTCGACCCCGCTGCGGTTGAGCCAGCAGACGAGAGGAGTTGGATCCTCGACCTGGACATGTATAGCGCCGCTCCCATGCCCTTCAGCGTAGAGCATGTCGTCGCGGAAGCGCAGCGGTACGCCGAGCGCATCTACACCGTGTTCCGTTGGGCCGTAACTGACGAATTCCTGGTGCGATATGGAGGGAAGCTATGAGCAATCTCGAAAGACAGCTGACGTTCGACCCGACGTCGGCTGCAGGTGCGATGCTCGTGAGGCAAGCTCGCGGGCCCGTCCTCGTTGGCTGCTTGCTAGTCGGGCTTGGCACTTCCACGGGGTACGCGAGTCCGGCGGACCGAGTGATTCGCCTTCAGCATCCAGTGGAACAGACAACCGCCGGTGCTCCTGTCCAAACTTCGGAGCCCACCGGCGCCGCCCTCGGTGAGCTACGTCAGCTCAGTGGCTTTACATGGGACCAGCTCGCGCGCATCTTTAACGTGAGCCGCCGCTCACTGCACTTCTGGGCAAGCGGCAAGGCGATGGCTGCTAGCAACGAGGAGCACCTCCACCGCCTCCTGTCTGTCATGAAAAAGATCGATCGAGGCTCGGCGCGTGCGAACCGCGCGGCACTGCTTGGCGTTCGCGAGGATGGCAGCCTACCGTTTGATCTGTTGGCTGCCGGGGACTATGAAGGAGTCATCTTGCTATTGGGACAGGAGGAAGCACGCCGCCTGTCACCGTCGAAGCTCTCGGAACGAGCGCGTGCGGCTCGTACGCCCCGTCGCCCTGAAGAGCTGATTGGGGCGCTTCAAGACCGCATTCATCGCGAGGACGGGACCGTCCGTGTGGCGAAGAGTGTGAGGGTTCGGAGTGACCGCTAGGCGGGATCCGGATCCGCGGGTCGATCGCGTGATGACAGTCGAGAAGCCACTGGTAGCCGCGTGAGCACGCATGCCCGGATGGGGCACTGATGCCGAGGCGCGCTCCTTCGCTCTCGCGCTGGCGCGCAAGCGCATTCATGATCGAGCGAACGTCGACGATGCTGGAACCTCGATGATCGAGTTCTGCTCTGCAAAACGCGGATAGATTAACGTTGCTGAGGATTGTCCCCGAGAGCACCGCTCGGTCCAGCTTCGCACCTGCCATCTTTGTCCCGATGAATTTGGCGAAAGGCAAGTGACCACCCGTGCACAACGGCCCGCGCTGCGTGCGCGAGTCGGGCTTCAGGCGTCTTGAGCTTGGTTAACAGGACGAGGTTGTGCCCCCAGGGCAATTGGCCAACAGGCTGTTGGCCAATTGAACCCTGGTCGGGCCAGGTCTCCGCAAATGCCCGCATATACTGGAGATTTGAGCGCGAGAAGCCCTTCATTTCGGGGAACGCGGCGCGCAAATCGGCTGCTACTTGGTCAACGATCCCGCGCCCCAGCCTGCTTGCTCCTGCCGCTCGAGAATGTCGCGCCCGAGCTGCCAATAGTGCTGCAACAGCTCACGATTGACGGCGAGCGCCGCGCGCTGCTGGGCAGCATGGATGCGCGATTTGAGATCCGTGAGCCATTCGGCGTAACCGGGTGGCCGCTTGGTGAGGGCAGCAGGAGTCTGGCCGTGCACGTCGTCTTGGTCCGCTGTCATGGTGTCCCCGACTTGAGAGCAAGGTAGTGCACGATCGCCGGCTCTAGATAAATATTTCTACGCATTTGCAGTTGCACGTCCCCGCCGCCCTTTCTTAACTACTCGCGTGATGAATTATGTACAATGTCCCGCTCCGAAAGAGCTTTCTTGTCCGCTGGATCGTGGATGATAGACGCGCTAGGCGCGGGGTGGCAACCATCCACTGTCGAATCAACCCCTTTCGAGAAAGCCGCGTGCGCAAGGCGTTATGAGTCTTGTGAAGCCGAAACCGGGTTTCATCCGGGTTGTTCGGGGGATGCCGCTCGCACACCGTGTACTAGATTCCGAAGCGTTGCGGCACGTCGTCGCTGGTATTGAGGAGCCCAAAGACGGCTCGTCGCGTGCCTCTACTGATGGCGCCAACCCGCCGCCGATGCGCGCGAACGGTGGCGTACCCGCGTGAATGGTGTGCATAATCAAGTCCATGCACGCCCATCGAACAAGGATTGAGGTTACGGGGAATCGCGAAGTGAGCATCACCCTGCCGAGCGACTTTCCGCCGGGCGAAGCGGAGGTCATCGTTTTGGGAACCGGAGGCTCGCGCGTTTCCCAGGGCCGCAAGCTGACCGTTGATGAGCTTCTGGCAGCAAGGCTCACGCCACCAGCAGGTGTAGCTCCGGTGGGCCTGGACGACATGGAGCGGGCCATCGCGGAGGGCGCGACCCGTCGTGCAGGGATTTGATACCAACAGCGTTGTTCGATTCCAATTCGCGCAGCTGTGCCAGCCTCCTGCCGCAGAGGATCAGGCATGAGCGACGAACCGGCGAAGTCCAGCCTGCTGATCTACGAGTCCGAGAGTGGCGACATCAAGCTCGAGGTCCGCTTCGAGGGCGAAACCGTCTGGCTCACGCAGCAGCTGATGGCCGATCTGTTTCAGACGACTCAGCAGAACGTCAGCCTGCACCTTCAGAACATTTACGAGGAAGGCGAGCTGCGCTCTCCGGCAACTCACAAGGAATTCTTGTCGGTTCGTCGTGAGGGCAAGCGAGATGTGCAGCGCAAGCTCGATTTCTACAACCTCGACGCGATCATCTCCGTCGGATACCGGATCAAGTCCCGCGTTGCGACCCAGTTCCGGATTTGGGCGACGCAGCGCCTGCGCGAGTACATCGTCAAGGGGTTCGTGCTAGATGATGAACGACTGAAGAACCCGGATCTCCCCTTCGACTACTTCGAAGAGCTCACCCGGCGTATCCAGGACATCCGAACGTCCGAGCGGCGCTTCTACCAGAAGATCACCGACATCTACTCCACCAGCCTCGACTACGACCCGACCGCCGAGACCAGTCTGACCTTCTTCAAGACGGTGCAAAATAAGGTGCACTGGGCCATCACCGGCCAGACCGCCGCGGAGATCATTCACGCGCGTGCCAATCGCCAGCAGTCCAACATGGGCCTGACGAACTGGCGTGGAGCCAAGCCGCGCAAGGAGGACGCGGTCATTGCCAAGAACTACTTGAACGAGCCAGAGCTGGCTGCGCTCAACAACCTAGTGGAACAGTACCTGGTGTTCGCCGAGGGCCAGGCCATGAGGCGCATGCCCATGCGCATGGGCGACTGGGTAGCCAAACTGGACGGTTTTCTGCGGCTCAATGAGCGCGATATCCTGACCCACGCGGGGCGCATTACTCACGAGACGGCGGTCGGTCACGCCACCGACGAGTACGACGCCTTCCACCGCGGACGCCTTGCCGCGAAATCCGCACAAGCAGACGACTTTGACCATGCGATGGGCGCACTGGCGGCCGCGAAGCCCGCGCGCAAGAAGAAGCGGGGCGCGCCGTGATCGCCGATCTTAAGCTGTATGCCAAAGAGCGGCCAGTGCCTGCGGCTTGTTGGGGTACAGGGCTGGTCAGTGCGATTTTCCCTCGTGCGTCGCCAGGTGCTAACCTGCGCGGCATGCAGGTCATCGTGGTTCCTAATTTGCGCGACTCGCTGCACAAGTAGCGTAATTGTGCCGCCAACCACGCACACGCCGGAGAACGCCGGGCCATGAACGCACCCCTTACCAACAAAAGGATCCCAAATGTTTGAAACTGCTGAACTCGGCCGCACCTTAAGCCGTGAAGACTACAAGCCTGCTTCCGAGAAGCTTCGGGCAGAGCTCTTGGAGGCCCAGTCGGCCTTGCTCACGGCTGATTTCCCGGTAGTCATCTTGATCAACGGGGTCGACGGGGGCGGCAAGGGGGACGTCCTCAATCTGTTGTGTGAGTGGTTGGATGCTCGCTATCTCACGACCGAGGCGTACGCGCCGCCTACCGAAGAAGAGCGGGAACGCCCTGAATTTTGGCGGTTTTGGATGTGGGTGCCGCCGCGGGGGCGCATCGGGATCTTTTTGGGTTCTTGGTATACCGAGCCCATCTTGAGGCACGGCTACGGGACGACGAGCGAGCAGGAATTTGATGCTGAGCTGGAGCGAGCGAATGACTTTGAACGAGCGTTGAGTGCCGACGGTGCTCTGGTGATCAAGCTTTGGATGCATGTGAGTCGCGCTCAGCAGAAGCGACACTTCAAGAAGCTCGAAGCGAACAAGCTCACGCGCTGGCGCGTTACCAAGCAGGATTGGGAGCACCACAAGCTTTTTGATCACTTGGTGCGCGTGTGCAGCCGCGCGCTTCGCCAGACGAGTACTGGGGAGGCGGCCTGGACGATCATCGAAAGTGCTGATGAGAATTTCCGCAATATTTCTGCGGGCACTCATGTTCTGGACCGGATCCGGGAGCGGCTAGCTCGCACCAAGCCCGAGAAAGAAGCCCCGCCCGCGCCGACCGCCGCGAACCCGAGCACAATCTTCGATAGCTTGGATCTGAAGCAGAAGCTCGAGCGGATTCAATATACCAGCGAGTTGAATCAGCTTGAATCGCGACTCAATCGGCTCAGCCGCAAGTTGAAGGCCAAGAAGCGCAGTGTCATCGTGGTGTTTGAAGGCATGGATGCGGCGGGCAAGGGTGGTACGATCCGACGCATCACCCGAACGCTGGATGCTCGCAGCTACCGCGTGATCCCGATCGCCGCTCCGACGGATGAAGAACGCGCCCATCATTACCTCTGGCGTTTTTGGAGGCAGATCCCGCGGCGGGGTCGCTTCACGATCTACGATCGCAGCTGGTACGGGCGAGTCTTAGTGGAGCGTGTGGAGGGGTTCGCTCGGGAAGCGGAGTGGCGCCGGGCTTACAAGGAAATCAATGATTTTGAGGAGCAGCTCACCGAATACGGCACGATCGTGTTGAAATTCTGGTTGCACATCAGCGCGGAGGAGCAGCTCAAGCGCTTTGAGGAGCGCAAGCTCACGCCGTACAAGCAATACAAGATCACCAGCGAAGATTATCGCAATCGGGACAAGGCTAACCTGTATGAGCTGGCCAGTGCCGAAATGGTGGAGCGCACCAGCACTGAGTATTGCCCG
>CAZSUA010000038.1:16607-24996 GCA_964609655.1 uncultured Polyangiaceae bacterium
GTATGAGCTGGCCAGTGCCGAAATGGTGGAGCGCACCAGCACTGAGTATTGCCCGTGGACGCTGGTGGAGGCGAACGACAAGCTTTTTGCCCGGGTGAAGGTGCTGACGGCCCTGTGTACGCGCTTGGAAGCAGAGCTGGAGGGCTAACGTTCTCTACTCTGTCAGGTACGTGTAGCTCCGCAGCGCTTCTTCGTAGTGTTGAAGCAGCGTGCGCATCTGTTCGCGGGTGAGGCTGCCGCGAGCGAGTGCTTTCTCAGCCTGATGCCGCACGGATTCCAGCATGGTGGCAGGATCGTATTCCACGTACTTCAAGACCTCAGACACGGAATCTCCTTTGACCACGTGGCTGATCTGAAATCCGTCATCGGTGAGGCGAACGAAGGCCGCGTTGGTGTCGCCGAATAAATTGTGCAGATCTCCCAAGATCTCCTGATACGCGCCGTTCAGAAACATGCCGAGGTAGTACGGCTCATTGGGCTTGAGGTTGTGAACTCGCAATGAACTTTTGACGTCTTCGATGTCTATGAAGCGATCAATCATGCCATCGCTATCGCAGGTGAGATCGGCCAAGGTGGCATTGATCTCAGGCTCCTCATCCAGGCGATGGATGGGCATGATGGGAAACAATTGATCGATGGCCCAGATGTCCGGCGCCGACTGAAAGATCGAGAAATTGCAGTAGTAAATCGCCGATAACATGCTTTCGAGGTGCGAAAGCTCCTCGGGCACTTCCTTGATCCGGCGCAGCGTGTCCCGGATTTTCTCGCAGCAGCTCCAAAACAGTCGTTCGGCCTCGGCGCGCTCGCGCAAGCCGAAATATCCGTATTTGAAGAGGCTCTGCGCTTCTTCTTTGGCTTGGCTGGCGTCGTGGTAGCTCTCCTGCAAATTCTTGGGCTGCACGCCGTTGTGCGTTTCGTACAGCTCCTTCAGCAAGCGATGTGAGCCCGGCGGCGGTTCGGTGGGTTGGCCCGCGTTGATCGTGTTGGCACCCACCACTTCGAAGACGAGGACTGAGTGGTGTGCCGCGATGGCACGACCGGATTCACTCACGAGTGTGGGGACTGGAAGATTGGCTTTGGTGCAGGCGGTGTGCACGTGGCCCACGACGTCCGCCGCGTACTCCTCCAAGGTGTAGTTTCTGGAGGCGTGAAAGTCGGTTTTCGAGCCGTCGTAGTCGATGGCCAAGCCGCCCCCGACATCGAGATAGCCCATCTGGCAGCCCATCTTGGCGAGCTCCACGTAGATATTGGAAGCTTCCTGCAGTGCATTCTTGATCGGGATAATGCTGGAGATTTGGCTCCCGATATGAAAGTGGAGAAGCTGCAGTGAATCGAGCATGCCCTTTTCCGCAAGGCGATCCACGAGCTTGACGATTTCCACTGAACTCAGCCCGAATTTGGCCCGATCTCCAGTAGAAGTGCCCCAGCGTCCCACGCCTTTGGTGGTGAGCTTCGCGCGCACGCCTAGGAGCGGCTTGATGCCCAGCTTCTCCGAGGCTTGCAGCACTGTTTCTACTTCTTCGATGCGCTCCAGCACCACGATCACGGTCTTGTCGAAGCGCTGCGCTAAGAGCGCCGTCTCCATGTACTTGAGATCTTTGTAGCCATTGCAGATGATCAAGCCGCCGTGATCTTTCATGGCGGCCAGCGCGATCAGGAGCTCTGGCTTGGAGCCGGCTTCAAGCCCAAATTTCCAAGGCTGCCCGAACTCAACGATTTCATCGACGAGATGCCGTTGCTGGTTCACCTTGACGGGGTAGACGCCGCGGTAGATGCCGGCGTATTCGTATTCGGCTATCGCCTGCGAAAAGGCCAGGTTGATTCGGCGAATTCGATCTTGGAGGATATCCGAAAAACGGATCAAGAGTGGCAGATCGAGCCCGCGCGCAGTCAGCTGCTCCACCAGCTCATGCAGGTCCACGGAGCGTGATGTCGTGGGATCAGGGGTGACCTCAACGCGTCCGTCGGCGTTCACCGAAAAGTAGCGCGAGCCCCAACCGGCGATTTGGTAAAGCGCAGCACTTTGTTCTCTGGTCCAGCTCTTTTCGTTCAACGGAGCGTCTCCCACAATGTTTCTCGCATGATTTCGGTGGGCCCAACAATCACGAACTGGCCTGCTCTAGCAAGACAAAAACCGAGCTTCTCGTTCTACGCTGGTTCAACCCGGCCAAAATACGGTTGGCAATGCCCCTCGGTGCCATAAGGAGCCGAGGTCCATCAGGTAAGCCACCGTGATGTGGACCAGAAATCCAGCATAAATACTGCGCGTTCTCATGGCGAGCGACCCCAAGACAATACCCGCCACAATCGCTCCGTGGGACTCAAGGTACGGCTTTCCATAGTGGATCATGCAATAAGGCACGGCCATGACGAAGATGGCGCTCGAGCCGAGGGATCGGCGCAGCGCGCCCAGCATCCAGCCGCGGAAGAAGAGTTCCAGCGCTAGGAATTGCAGGCCATAAATTCCTTCCCAGAGCAGAAGATCAAACCAGCTTCGGGAGCTGAACTTGTAGAAAGGGTAGTAGTTCCCAAAATCGGGCTGGTGAGCCACGGCCCACATGGCAGGTAGGACTACGCAGAGGCACAGCCCGTAGATCCAGAAGTGCGAAAAGAAACCTCGCCCTCGAAGTCCCATGTCGAGCAGGCTGTCTCGTGGGAACAAAAGCTTCCAGATGGGAAAAGGCACGACAACATAGCCAATGACGCGTGCTCCGACCCACCAACAATAGCCATAAAAATCCCCCCACTTGGCCATGTTTACCCATTGGGGATAGCGAGCCTCGAGGCTGATGAGCCACGGGCGAAACACCGCTTCGAAGGTGGAGCGCCCCCCGTAGTACTCGTGTAGCGTCAGGATGGCCGCCACGAGCACCAGACAGACAAAAGGGCGAAAGTCAGTACCGCCCGAACGACTCAAGTTCACGCGGTAGTCAGTGGCCTCCTGGTCCAACGCCTTCCAGGTCTTCTTGAAGAACCAATAAATCGGCGGAGCTATCAGCGCCAAAATGGGAAGCGGGATCAACGCCTTGAAAGGGGCGTAGTTGATCAGGGCATCAAACCAGGAAATCTCCTTGAGTACCGACAAAGGGAATTCAAGGTGCTGCGCGATCTCAGCGGGTGTGGGTGCCAAGCTCATCACTCGCGGTCACTCACCCCGCGCTAGGCGAGCTCCATGCTTCAGGCGGGCCAGCGCGAACTCTCGACCCAAGACGGCCATTACCTCAAACAGTGCTGGGCTCGCGCTTCGACCGGTGAGCGCCACACGGGCTGGTTGCGCTACGTCCTTCAGCTCGATCCCGTCGGCTTCAAGCCATTTCTGAAAGGCCGTTTCGAGAGCTTGAGCTTGCCAATTTTGCACTCCGCTCAGCACCGCGTGGAGGCTGTCGAGAAGAGGCCCAGCCGCGCCCACCAAGAACTTCTCCTGGGCCTTGGGATCGTACACGGGTGGCTCACGAAAGTAATAATCGACGGCATCCACGGCTTCGAGCAAGGTGCGTGCGCGCGGGCGAATGGTCTCGATGGCAGCCAACAGCTGCGCGGGAACTGGCGCGGCCAATCCGCGGGCTTGAAGGAGCGGTTGCAGCTGCTCGGCATAACGCTCTGCTGGCATCAGCGTTTCGGTCTTCAAGTGCTCAAAGGCGATGGCTAAGAATTTCTTGTCATCGAAGCGGCCATCGCTCTTGTTGACGCGATCCCAATCAAACAGCTCGACCAATTGCGCGAGCGAAAATACTTCCTGATCGCCGTAAGACCAGCCGAAACGAGCAAGATAATTGAGCACGCTGGCGCTTGGGTAACCGCGTTCCCGATAATCTTGAACGCCCACGGCGCCGTGGCGTTTGCTGAGCTTTTCTCCCTTGGCATTCAGAATCATGGGGAGGTGAGCGAATTCGGGTTCAGCGTAACCGAGCGCTCGATAGAGCAGGATCTGGAGCGGCGTGTTGCCAATGTGGTCGCGGCCGCGGGATACCAAGTTAATGCGCATCGCGTGATCGTCCACGACGCAGGCCAGGTTGTATAAAGGGAACCCATCTGAGCGCATCAGCACGAAATCCTGCTGTTCTTTGTTGGGCGTGCTGATAAGGCCAAACACCCGATCCACGAAGTCGGTGGAGCCCTCTTTCGGCGTCTTGAAACGCACGACGTGCGGCAAATCAGGTTGCCCGTGGCGCTCCCGGCAGGTGCCAGGATACGTGAACTGTGCCTTGGGATTTTTGGCTTTCAGTTCTTGGCGAGCCTGATCCAACTCTTCCTTGGTGCAATAGCAGCGAAACGCTTTGCCTTCGGAGATCAGTCGTTCAACCGCAGCCTGATAGAGATGGCGCCGTTCACTCTGGAAATACGGGCCATCGTTGCCGCCGGCTTCGGGGCCTTCATCCCAGTCGAGTCCGAGCCAACGCAACGAATCCAAAATGGCGCGCACGCTCTCCACGCTGCTCCGTTCTTGATCCGTGTCTTCAACGCGAACCACCACCGTGCCGCCGGCCTTTCTGGCCCAAAGCCAGTTAAAGAGGGCAGTTCGGGCAAGCCCAAGATGCAGGTAGCCGCTCGGAGAGGGCGCAAAACGAACGCGGACGGTCATGCGCCTCGCGCGTTACCATGCCCGGAACGGGGTGTCATGGAGCCTCTCAACCCGGACGGTCCAACCCGGCTACGCCCCTCACATCTAGGCCTTTCGCCCCAAAAAATGGAAAGAGTTGCGGGCGCGGAAGGAGATTGCTAGGAAGGCCGGCCCTTCGAGGAACGGAAGGCTTGAGATCATGAAGAAAACACCGCTTGCCCTGGTCAAAGAACGCTTCAAGAGCAAACTTGAGCTCGTTGCCGCCGTCGAGAAATTGAAGACGGATGAGCTTTGGGTTGATGTGCTCAACACTGGGAAGGGGTTGAAGCGAGTTTCCAACGCGAAGTTGGTTCGCCTCCACGACCGTCTGAGCCAGGTCAAGAAAGAGTTTGGTAGCCGAGCAAAGCTCGTCGCTGCGATTCTTGAGCTTGAAAAGCGCACCAAGGACGACGGCTACAAGTCGCGCCTCAACGGTTTCGCGGTTCCTCGACTGCTCGATCTGCACGCTGCAGTGAAGCGTCGCGTCAAGCAAGCTTCCTAAACTCCGCTATTAGCAGCCGCTTGGGCGGCTAGCTCTTTTGCGTGCTCATTCGTGAAGCGGGCTGCTGCTTTCTGACTGCGCTCAAGGTCGCTGGCGATCTTCTTTTCGAGCAGGCTTCCTACGATCAGGATGCGGGCGCTGATCGTGGCCTCAAAAATACGGCGGCAACTATTCTCCGAAAGCGGCTCGAAGTGCAGGCTGCCCTTGATCGTGACTTTGTCTGCCAGCCTGCCTGGGACCACGCTGAATTCGTAGCGGCGTTTTGTTTTGTTAAAAACACCGCGTTCTTCGTAACTCACACTCTCCCCGATAAGTTTCTTCAGAGGCCCTGGCAGCTCACCCATCGGCGGCGTCGCCACGAGCACACGCCGAATTTCGTCGCCCACGGTTTCTTGCGACTTCACCCGATATTCTGAGAAGTGCAGGCGCTCCAAGAACAGCCGGCTGTTGAACGCGTCATCCAGGAAGATGGTGTCCCAGTAGGCGGCTTCTGAGAGCTGGAGGTCATCCACGACACGAACGTCTGTCATGGCCGGAATCTAGCGGTTACACGCGAGCCAAGCAATTACCTGCTGTCCACGCAGCGCTTGCGCGCCCCGCCCGAAGAGGGTGAGTATTCCGCCATGCTAGCGGCCGCATCCTCTCACAGCTCCGAGCAGCGGAGCGCTCGCCGCAAGACCTCCTGGCTTGAGGAAGCTCTCATCATCTTTCGTAAAGATCTGGCAATTGAGATCAAGACGGGCGAGGTGGTGACGACAAGCACCTTCTTTGCGGCCCTGGTGGTGGTGATGGCATCGCTCGCGTTTTACGGAGGTCCGAGCACACGTCGACTGGTGGGGTCGGGTGTGATTTGGATTTCGGTCGCATTTGCGGCAGTGCTGGCGCTGGGCCGCGGCTGGCAGCGGGAGCGTCAAGAGCGGGCGCTCGATGGCCTCTTGGTCACCCCGATTGCGCGCAGCGCCATTTTTGCCGGGAAAACACTGGGTATTGCCTCATTTCTGTTCATCGTGGAGTTGGTGGTTATCCCGCTAGCGTGCCTCTTCCTGGCGTTAGACTTGATGGAGGTTGGCGGTGGGTTGTTTTGGGTGGCACTCATCGCCACTCCAGGTATCGCAGCGGCCGGGACGCTCTTTGGCGCGATGACGGTCCGCACGGGTGCGCGCGATCTGATTTTGGCAATCGTGCTATTCCCTCTGCTTTCTCCCACGCTGCTCTCGGCTGTCAGCGCGTCGCGGGAGCTCTTCAATGGTGTGCCGCTGGGTGAGCTTTTGGATTATCTGAAGTTCATGCTCGTGTTTGACTTGGTGTTCATCGCCGGCGGGCTTTCGCTGTTTGGCACGCTCGTGGAGCGCTAGGCTTTTCCTAGAAAGTGACTAATTGCCAACGTCAAAGTGTGGGTGTGGGCCGCCTGAGTTCCGCCGCACTCAGCGGCGTGACCGGTGACCCAAACTGGCGGGAGAGCTGCGGCACTGGAAGCTGGGCTCCGCAGGCGGTACGCCTCGCCCGAGAATTCTACGGCGAATCCGGCCTGGATCGCGAGCTGCAACGCGCTCGGTCGCGGGCCATCAATCACAATTGCCTCGCCGCGCCAGGTTTGCTTGGTATCCCGAAAGCGCGCACCGCTCACGCGTGCTGAACCTTTGGCGCTGAGCAGTGAGTCGGAAGTGGCGTGAGTGATCTGAAGCTGATCCGTGGCGAGTTGCTCAAACACCCGGCCCATCTCCGCGGCGTCAACCAAGAGCACCCGAGGGCCGATCGAGATGTGAGCGCGGAGCAGCGCGAGCGCGGCCCGGGCCGAGAATACTCCCGGCAGGTCATTGTTACCGAACAGGAGTGTGCGGTCAGAGCTGCCAGTCGCGAGCACGATAGCGCGTGCGCTCACCAGCGTCGCGCCTTCGGCGTTGGTTGCGAGAAGCGTGGGCGGCGCGCCCCCAGGCGACTCAAAGAGCCCGACAATCGTGGTTTCTGGGTGGCACACGACAGCCGCAGACTGGGCCGCGAGTACAGCCCCTTCTGCACGTTCTGGCCACAAAAGACGCAAGTTGGCTCCCAGTTCCAGCTTATCGTCGAAGAGATGCACGTCGCCCACGTTCGCTCGCCGCAGTGCTTCCGCTAGAGTTAACCCGGAGCGTCCTCCGCCCACCACCGCCACATCCACGCTCAGCTTTCGCGCTTCCCGCGGGAGCTGTGCCTCATCGGGCAACTCTCCTAGGCCCGCAACACGACGCGCGAAGGCCTGAACCACATCCGAGATGATCGGCACGCCCGCGAAGAGTTGGTGATGATCGATCCCCTTTGGAAACAGGAAGTCCGAGGCACGCAACAAATCTGTCTCGCGGCTCCCGAAAACATTTTGAGTCTCAATCTGTTCGCCGCCTGCTGCGCGCCTCATGCAAGTCATCACGTTGGGGACCCCATCCACCCGGGCCAAGCAGCCGTCGCACGCACCGGCAAGGCAGTAGGGGCCGCGTGGCCTATGCAATTTGGGGCTCCTCGCGAGCGCGATGCGATCCGCGGCGATCAGAGCAAAGGCTAATGGTTCCCCGGCATTGGCTGGAAGTTTTGTGCCGTCGTGCCAGATCTCAACGGCTCTCGTTGCGGGGCTGAGTCGCGTTGCCATGCTGATCGGCTGAGCTTAGAGCCTGGCCGCTAGTTCTGAAGCAAAAAATGCCCATCCTTACCACGAAGTGTGTACGATGCTCCGGAGATCCTCGTGAAAGTGGCGTTCTACGGCGGCAGTTTTAACCCGCCTCACGTGGCTCACGTGATGGCGGCAAGCTACGCACTCTCAGTGGGTTGGGCTGAGAAGGTGTTGGTGGTGCCGGTTTTTGAGCATGCTTTCGCGAAGCGCTTGGAGAGTTTTGAACATCGCTTTGCCATGGTGGAGCTGTGCATGGGCTGGCTGCCGGGTGTCACGGTGTCGCGGGTGGAGGCAGACTTGCCCAAGCCCAGCCGCACCTTAGCCACTTTGGAGCACTTGAAAGAAGTGAATCCAGCGCAGGTGTTTTCGCTCCTGATGGGAGCTGATCAGTTGCCTGAGTTCGAGAAATGGCACGGCGCCTCGCGGCTCAAGGAGCTAGCGCCCCAACAAATTCTAGGGCGAGTCGGCGTGGTCGGTCCAGAAGCGCCGGAGCCTGTCTTGCCTGGGATTTCTTCCACACGGGTGCGGGAGCTGTTGCGCATACGGCACGAACCAGCCGCGCGAACTGAGCTCGAATTGAGTTTGCCCGAGCGTGTCTTGGCCTACATCAACGAGCACCAGCTCTACCAGAATGGGTAGCTGAGAC
>CAZSUA010000039.1:0-6864 GCA_964609655.1 uncultured Polyangiaceae bacterium
CACGAACGCGAAGCCGAACGGTTCTGTCGAATGGAGGTTCCTGGTCAAACAGCAGATAGAGGCTGGACGGTCCCGTCAGATCTAAGGAACTTGCCAGAAAATTTCCAACCTTCAGTTGAGACGCCAATTTGAGTTCTCTGACTGCGCGCAGTCGACGAAGCTCCGAAAGCGTTTGATCACCGCGGCGCAACGGGGTGGTATCATCCGCAACGACCCGCACTGCGGAAGTTGGTTCAAACTTCACCACATGCTCGTTGGCATCCTTCGGAGCCGTTAGCTTAAGTTTCCCAGTGAGCCGAAACGCAGCAGGCGTTAGTACCAGCAAACCTAACAGCAAAAGCACTGGCGCCATGCCGACAAAGTCTCGTTTGGACGGGGCGACAGGTGGCGGCTGCTTTGCGATTCCAGCTGCTTGCGCGATTCCAAAGCAAGCAAGTGCTGCAACAAGAGGAACTGTCGCGGCCAGTACACGCGGACCGCCATCGGCCAACAGAGGAGCCGAAAGCACAACGCCCATGCCACCGAAGAGCAGGAACGACGGGTAGCGCCGGGCCGGGCGCGCAATGTTCAGCACGCCCACAGCCAGAATTAGCGGCAGAAACCAAATTGAAGAGGAGAAGCCCGGACTAACCGGGTAAAAGAGCCCCACCGGATCGAGCAGCTTGCTCGCTAGCCCATCCCAAAGTGTTTTGAGAAAGAGCGATGGCTCCTCATGAATCCTGGCGAAGGCAAGTTCATAAACTCTGGCAGACGCCTGGCCATCCGAAAGACCCTGGAGTTCGCGGGCGTGTGTGGTGGTCACGTACGCCCAGCCCTTGCCGCCAGAGGCAAGCCCGTACAGAGAGTAAGAAAAATTCCCTTGAAACGTAGCGCCCGGGGGCACGACAAGGCGCGCTCCCAGGTACACGGCACCCAAGTACCCAAGTGCGGCAACGACTACTAACACTGCGTGACGCCAGGATTCCCGCGCTGACCTGTGATGCCCGACCAAAATGGCAATAGCCACTAACGGCACCGCAAATAATGCACCGGCGCGGGTGAGCACGGCGAGCGCCAGGGTGCACACTCCCGCACAGCTCATCCAAAAATCGTTCCGCGAAAAGCCGCGCATGAGAGCGCTGAGCGCCAGCACACCCATGATCAAACCCGCACTTTCCGTCATGAACGTGCCGACGGTGCAAGAGTAGAAACCAAAGATAAGGGCGCAAAAACAGGCCGCTGATGCGAGGCCCCAGCTGCTACATATCTCTTGAGTGGCCAGCAGCATCACAACGGAAAGCGTGATCGCTACCACCACGTAGAACGTTCCTAGATCCTGCCCAGCCAGCGCATACAGAATCCCATAGAAGATGACCGCCGTGGGACGCCTAGAGCACCACTCATCGAGTACTCCAAACTCGAGTAGCGAACGCGCTCCCATGAAATAGCCACTAGCGTCGCTGTAGGGAAGCAGATTGATGGCGAATGCTGCCGGGTTGCCCGTGGGATTCACAAGGAAACGACTTTCGACCATTCCGACAGCAGAAATCAGAATCCCAACAAACAGTATGAAGTTAACGTGTGGGCTCTGGTAGATCCGCCGCATCTGAAGCGGCCGCGTACACTCAAGCGGCAAGAGAACGGCGCCGAGCAGCAACCACACAGTGCAAACATCCGCGGCCGAAAAGGCCCAATGCTGCTTAAGAGTTGCCGCTAGCACGCCAACCCCAGCCAAAAACCAAGCCACCCTGCTGGCCCACACTTTGGTTTGTCCCCGGACCCGTGCCTGCATGCTGTTCCGCCTCCGCGGCTTGAGCGCCGCAACTAGCCCGCCCTTTGCGCTGCTGTCAAGCAATTCCACTTGCACTTGGCTGCGGTTCGACACCAGCATGCGGCCGCATGTTGGACCTGAAAGAACTTCGGATCATGGTCACGGGGGGCGCGGGTTTTCTCGGCAAGAGTGTCGTGCGTCAGCTGGAGACACTTGGGGCAACTCAGATTATCGTTCCGAGGTCGCGCGAGTTTGACCTCACCGATAGCCATGCCACAGCGCGCCTATTCGCTGACACGCGCCCAGAGCTTGTGTTTCACTTAGCTGCTCAAGTGGGCGGCATTGGAGCCAATCTGGAACACCCCGGGAGCTTCTTTCGCGACAACATGGCGATGGGGCTGAACGTACTGGAGCAGGGGCGGCTCTTCGGAGTCCAGAAGCTGATCATCGCGGGCACCATTTGCGCCTATCCAAAATTTGCGCCCGTGCCATTCAAAGAAGAGGACCTCTGGAATGGTTACCCTGAGGAAACGAACGCACCCTACGGCGTCGCTAAGAAGGCGCTCTTGGTCATGGCTAACGCGTACCGCCAGGAGTTTGGTTCAAACTATGTGACGCTCTTCCCAGTTAACCTGTATGGGCCCGAGGACAATTTCGACCTCGGATCATCCCATGTCATTCCGGCCATGATTCGCAAATTTGCTGCGGCAAAGCGTGAGGGCAAGAGCGAGGTAGAACTGTGGGGTGATGGCTCACCGACACGAGAATTCCTGTACGTCGACGACGCCGCGCGCGGTCTCATTCTGGCGGCGCAAAGCTACGACAAGCCGGAGCCGGTGAATCTGGGCGCAGGCTTTGAGATCAGCATGAGTACACTCGCGCAATCGATTTCAGAAAAGATCGGCTTCATCGGGAGAATCCACTGGAATGCGGACAAGCCCAACGGACAGCCTCGGCGCATGTTGAATACTGAGCGGGCGGAAAAGGAATTTGGATTTCGGGCTCAAGTCATGCTCGATCAGGGCCTCTCTCAAACCATTGAGTGGTTCGAAGCTAACCGCGCGCTTGCGGAGCGTTGAGGAATTGGGATTCTTGAATGGCAACTCCGACCCACGTTGATTTACTTGAAGAGTCCTTCGGGAATGCCGATCCTGACCACTTTCGTTGGCAGACCGAGGATCCGGTGGTTTCGAGGGAGGAGCGAGCCTTGGTGCGCGCAGCTTTCGAGCCGCTCGGCGAACGCGTGTTGGATCTTGGCTGTGCGGAAGGCGCAACGCTCATTCATTTGGATCGCAGGCAGAACGCAACGGGGCTCGATCTGTTCCCGAAGAAGCTGGCGTTTGCCAGGTTACAGCTACCCAACGTTGAATTTGTTGAGGGCTCCGCCGATAAGCTGCCGTTTCCTGACGGGCACTTCGACCACATCCTCATTCGTGACGTGATCCATCATATCGAGGAGCCTTCGCGAGTGATCTCCGAGTGTGCGCGCGTGCTGAGCCCGGCAGGTCGATTGGATATTCTCGAGCCGAACGGTCGAAACCCCATGATCGCGGCGCATGCCCTGCTAAATCCGGTAGAACGACTCGAACTTCGCTCCAGCGTGAGCTACCTCACGCAGATCCTCGAGCCAGCGTTCCGCGTGAGCAAATTCGAGCGTTTCCAACCGATGCCGGTGCATCGCTTGGCGTTCCATCCGCGGTTGCAGAGCCTCGGTCTTCCGGCGCTCCCAGCTCTAGCCCCTGCGGTAAAATTTGTAGAAGCTGCGTTCGGTCGTGTTTTGCCGCGGGCCACGTGGGCGTACATTCACGTCCGCGCGTTCAAGAGTTCACGCCCCTAGGCGCAGCTTCCGAAAGCCAAAGGCGCTCATCTTGAGCAGCAGCCAACCGTGAGAAAAACGGCTGATTTTGGTGTCGCCGTAGGTGCGCGCACGATAGCGAATCGGCAGATCCACAATCTTCAAGTTGAGGCGCGCGGCGCCAAACAGCAGGTCAAAATCGCCGAAGGGGTCGAATTCTCCGAAGTACGCGCGGTTGGCGGCGATGCGATCGTAGTCCGTCTTGCGCAACACTTTGGTCCCACACAAGGAATCCTTGAGTGGCTGTTCGAGCAACCAGGATAGAACTACGGAAAAGAACTTGTTGCCGAGCAGATTGAGAAAGCGCATGGCTTCGCCCTCCATCGGATACACCAAGCGAACACCGTTGATAAACTCGCCCTTGCCGTGAATGAGCGCGCGGTAGAATTTTGGCAGCTCCTCGGGGGGCACAGTGAGATCTGAATCCAAAATCATTAAGATCTCGTTTTGTGCGATCGCATAGCCTTTTCGAACGGCGTCGCCCTTTCCCTTGCCCGCACCCTGATGAATGAGCTTGAGCGTCAATGGGCCCTGATATTCGGCCATGCAGGCTTCGATTTCTTCCACCGTGCCGTCGTTTGAATTGCCATCCACAAAGATTAACTCAGTGCGCTTACCCATCACCGGCGTACGCAGGATGGCGTCACGAATATTTCCTTTTTCGTTGCGGCACGGGCAAATCACACTGACTGAAGATTCCTCCACCACCTTGGGCGTGCTTTGACAAGCCACGAAATACGAAACCAGCGAGACCTGCGACAAAAGGGGCAGCTTCGCGCCCACGCGGTTGAGTGCCGCCGACACGAGCGGCACATTCACCGGCAAGAGCACATCCATCCCCCGCCTCACGACCTCAAAATCGGCGAGGTGCAGTAGATTCGAGATATCATCCATACTGAGCCACGCTTGATCGGGCCACTTGGTCTTGAGCCCCACCAACTCGGCGAAGCGAAGCGCAGGCTCCCAGATGAAGTTGTAGTAGGTAATGATCAACTTTCCGCCCGGTTTGAGGAGCGCCCGAAGGTTCTCAATGGTGTTCTGGATATCACTGAGCAGGCCGACGACATCGGTGAGAATGATGTAATCGAAGCCTCCCGCGGGCAGTGGATCGCACTCCACATCGAGCGTAACGAAATCGATTTCTGGATGGCGCTCCCGGGCAAGCTCCGTCATGACCGAGGAGATATCGATGCCCACGCCTCGCCGAGGTTTGACTGAGGCGACCAGGTCACCCAGGCCGCTGCCCACTTCCAGAACATCGGAGTTAGGCACTACCAGGCTCTGCAACAACCGCTGGAGTTCGCCCACGTAGTAAGGATATCGATGCAGATAGTCGATCCGCTGCCGCGCAATCGCATCAAACCGAGCGACGCGCGAAAAGCTGGGTGGAACGCTGCCCGAGGGTGCGCGGGTGGAGAACTTGGAAGGAAGCTGGCTCACGGCGCGGGAGTGGAGTCGCTCCGCCCTTGAAAAACAAGAGCGTGCCTAAATTTCAGCAATTTCTTAAGGCTTCAAGCAAGCCTTGAGTCCAATGAGTCCACCAGTTGGCGCGGATGGTCGCGCTCAGATACCGTAGCGCACCGCCACCACCCTCTTGCTGAGGCTCGCCGCCAATGAACACGCTCACACTCGCCGAGAATATACGAACGGCCGCTCGAACCTTGCGCCGAAAAGATCCAAGCCTTGCGCGGGTGATGCGCGAAGTGGGGCCGTGCCTGCTTCAACCCAACCAAAAGCAATCTCCCTACGAGTCCTTGGTCCGCGCAGTGGCCCACCAGCAGCTCCACGGCAAAGCCGCTGAAACGATCTTGGCGAGATTCGTGGCGCTGACCCCCGGGAAGCGTTTTCCCACTCCTTTAGAAGTACTCAAGCTCAAACCAGAATCCCTGCGCGGCGCCGGATTCTCGGCAGCTAAAGTGCTCTCAATTCTAGACATCGCACGCCACAGTCAAACCGGCGTGGTACCTTCCTCCCGCGCTGTTTCCAAGCTTGACGACGAAGCACTCGTTGACCGCTTGACGGAAGTCCGAGGGATTGGGCGCTGGACGGTCGAGATGTTGTTGATCTTTCACTTGGGTAGGCCCGATGTCTTGCCTGTCGACGACTTCGGAATTCGCAGTGGGTTTCAAGCCGCGTACGGGCTACCTGAAATGCCGAAACCGAAAGCCCTGCTGGCCTACGGCGAACTCTGGCGCCCCCACCGGACGGTCGCCGCGTGGTACCTTTGGCGCGCAGCCGATCTTGCCAAGACGCGCATCCCGCTGGCTGACAGAAGGCCTCCGCGGTGACACTGGCCGGCAGACTTATCCTTGCAACAACGCTGCTCACGTTGTTAACGACATTGCTCCTCGGGCTCGGAGTCCGCCAAGCCTGGCGCAGCGCGGAAGAGCAGCGCTTTGAGGCGCAATTTCGAGCCGCCACCCGCGAGCTGCAAGCCGAGCTGCAAGCTCAGACTGACGAACTGAATAGCGCTCTGGAGGCGCGCTGTCGTGCCGAACCAAGCGTCGATAGCGCGCTCATCGGGCTTATTGCCCAAGATCTTGACGAACGCCGCCTGGGACTGAGCCTCCAGATTGAGGCACTCATGAAGCTACTTCAAGCCGATGAGCTAGTGTTGATCACTTCGAACGGCGAAGTGCTCGGTGCCGGGCACCAGAAGGCCCTGGTAGGGCAGCGTTCGGAGGACTTGCGCAAGCTGACGTTGGCACTCAGTGGACGCGCTGAATTGCGCAAAGACGCGCTGCCGCTCAGCATCCACGCCGCGTGTGTGCAGCGGGATGCCAGCCAAAAAGCGCTCTGGGTCGGCCTGTATGGTGCACGCCACCTGGAACGCATTCTGAACTCCGTGGCCGGCCACCACGGCCTTGACTTGCGGCTTGGCAAGACGGACGTCACCTCCGATTCTCTGCGAGAGTCCGCAGTTCTCGACGGACTAGGCGGGCTGCCCGTAACTGCCTCACAATCCCGGCAGCCCCTGCTTCTCGCTATGTCAGAGCTTGACGGCACGATTCTGCTCATCGCCGCTGTCACCCTAGTGATCGCTTGCTCAGTGGCGTATTTCCTGTCACGTGGCATTGCGCGCCCGATTGAAGAGCTTTCTGAACAGGCACGCGTGATCACAGCGGCCGATCCCAAGCCCGTTCAGGCCCGTGGCAGCCGCGAGCTTCACGAGCTCGCCACGGCCTTCAATCAGACGCTGTCCGACCTCGCCGCCTCCCGGAAACGGCTCGCGAAAGCCGAACGCCTCGCTGCTCAACGC